>NZ_NOIF01000045.1 GCF_002265265.1 Photobacterium sanguinicancri | reverse complement strand
CCACTCGTTGCACTTAATAAATCTAACTTAACTTTATAAATTAGTTTAAGTTATTCATCCGCTCTATTTGCCATCAAAATTTGCATTTACGGGCAAAATACAACCAACACCTATTGTAACCCTGCTGCATTTGCGACACACGTGCCTCATAGGTACCAATGTGACAATAATTATCAATAGCACTCAGAACAAAAACGCTTAATATTAATACAACTATTATCTTTCCCTAAATGAAACTAATGTCTCTAATTAGATAGCCTAGCTCTATTCAATATAAAAACTAATACCAAGCCTAATAATCAGTACTTTGAGACAATAAAGACACACATAATATAGGGATAATTAGCTGTTATGTACAATAAAGTGAATAAGCATATGCATATTCATTCAATTTAAAGCCTTATTTTCTAGACAGCCGTTATGGCAGCAAGTGGCTAGACCATTACTGAGAAAAAACTCATGTACAATAGGCGACAGTTAGATGAACGAAGGTATTCATAAGTTAAACATGTTTTTAAATTCGTACTTTTCAGAGCAAAATGGTGAGTTTTCTTTCTCACGCCAACAAGCAAGTCACTTCGCTAAACGTGTAGCCGGTGATTTCAACCCAATTCATGATGAAGATAATAAGCGCTTTTGTGTGCCTGGTGATCTTCTCTTCTCTGTGGTACTTGCTAAAGCAGGACTTAGCCAAAAAATGCGTTTTGAGTTTGCGGGCATGATTAATGACGGCATTGCGCTAAACATTGATTCAAAATCTGATGCTGACCAATCGATGGTTGATAACAACGGAAAAGAATACCTTCACATTACACGCGACGGTGATACAACACACAGCCAAGCGTTGATTGAGCAAGTGACAAAAAGCTATGTTCAGTTCTCTGGTATGAACTTCCCGCACATCATGGTTCCTTTAATGGAATCAAAGCAAATAATGATTAACCCAGCACGTCCGTTGGTGATCTATGAAAGCATGGAACTCGACTTTACTCGCTTAGATCTAACCTGCCCTACCGTCGAATTGACTGAATCTGAAATTGATGTCGAAGGAAAACGTGGTAGCGTTACTTTAAACTTCTGTTTCAAAGAAAATGGTGAAGTGGTTGGTACGGGTCGTAAACGCATGGTAATGAGTGGCTTGAAGCCTTATTGCCAAGATGACATCGATGATCTTGTTAATCGCTTTAATGGCCGTAAAGATCATTTCAATGCCATTGCAGCTTAACTATTTGAATCTCTGATCATTCAACAGATACCCAAATTAATGATAAAAAGCCTGATCGTTAGTGATAACCATCAGGCTTTTTGGTCTAATTCGCTGTAAAACCTTAGCTAAAGTAAAGTCTAGCTCTTAAACCTGGGGTATTATCTCGGAATATAACCTCTCCGCCATGTCGCTTCATTACGGCATCAACCAAGCTTAATCCAAGCCCATAGCCTGCTTGTGTTCGGCTTTTGTCACCTCTATACATAGGTTCACAAACGCGTGACTTATCCAAATCAGAAATACCTTCACCATTATCAATCACCACCACTCCAAATGGGTCGATAACAACGGTTATTATTCCCTTTTCAGGCGTGTATTTAATGGCGTTTTCAATCAAATTAATTGTGGCACGAAACAGTAAATTTGGCTCACCATCAAGCTGATAAGGCGTATCTTGGCGAATAGTGAGTTGTTGTAGTTTTTCTTCGGCTAACGGTCGTAGAAAATCAACGGCGTCTTGTGCAACTGCGGCTAAATCAACAGGCTGCTTGCTGACAAGTTGCTTACCGCTATTGAGATTAGCAATTTCTAACATGCCATTAAACATCCCCAGTAATAGCTCAAGATCATCGTGGCAAGCTTCTAACTCTTCTTTTATCTGAGGGTTATTGGCATCATCTAACAAACTTTCTATTCGTAATTTCATTCGTGACATAGGTGTACGTAGATCATGGGCAATGCCAACAGTCAGCGCCTTTAGAGAGCTTTCCTTTTTCTCTATTTGTTCAATCATAAAATTGAGATGGATAGATAACAGATCAAACTCATCATCATTTCGACTAACAGCCAACTTGACACTTTTCTCTCCACATAACACACGGTTCATGGCGAAGTTTACTCGCTGTAATTTTTGAATAATATTAACTGCGAACCATACTGCGCCAGCAATCATCACAATAACAGGCAGTGCGACGCCCGATATCATCATTGGCGCAAGATCATCACGATACTGTTGTAGCAAGTCTTGGTTTATTTCAATGCGTAAAACAGTATGGTCATCTAACAATAAGCTACTACCTGATTTCAGTTCAGAAAGCTCAAAGTATGGTTGATTACCAGTTAGTGCAGCAGGGTAACTCAAACTAGCCATTTGGGTACTAACAGGTTGAATATGGTAGGTGAACGGACTAGATATACTTTGCTTTTCAGCAATAAGCGTACGGGTGGCGTCAATCTTACCCTGTGTCGCTAACGCAGCAAAAACCTCAGTCTCTTGTGATAGTTCACGATCAAGTTGTTTACGGTGAAAGGCGTCTGAACTTAAGTAAACTTGATGAACAAATACTGTGTAAATCACACCAATACAGGCCAAAAAATACAGTAATAGTTTGAATGTTGAGGAACGAGACAGTAGCTCACGGTTGTCGAAGAACATATCCTGCTCCTCGGATGGTATGGATTAAACTCTCACTATTTTCAACTTCTAATTTTTTACGCAAATTAGCAATGTGAACATCTATCACATTGGTCTTTGGATCGAAATGATAGCTCCATACCGCCTCAAAAAGATGCATTCGTGAAACTACTTGCTCTGCATGCTCCAGTAAATATTGTAATAAAAGGAATTCTTTTTGCTGCAGAGGTATTAAAAAGCCGCTTCGCCATACACGGTGCGATCTAAGATCCAGTTTTAAATCAGCATACTCATATTTAGTCACCTCCCTTTTGTCAGAAGATGCCCGTCTGATAAGTAACTGCACGCGCGCTAATAACTCAGCCAATGCAAACGGTTTTATTAAATAGTCATCACTTCCTGCATTTAAGCCCGCGACACGGTCTTCAATCGAATCCATCGCACTCAAAATAAGTACTGGTGTATTATTTTCAGTTGCGCGTAACGCAGCAAGTACTTTCATGCCATCCATTAGCGGTAACATGCGATCTAGGATAATAAGTTGATAGTCACAACTGGTTGCCATCACTAAGCCTTGATGACCATCACTGGCTTCATCGACGACAAACTGCTGCTCACGTAACCCTTTGGCCACAAACTCTCTTGTTGTAGAGTCGTCTTCAATAATCAGTATTTTCATACCTATAACCCTATATGCCCTTTAAGCCCTTTAAGCCCTTTAAGCCCTTTAAATTCCATTTTCCAAAAAAGAACATAACTCAACTACACTACACTCGTCTGTAACGAGCAAATTCACCAGTGAAGGGAGTAAAACTTATTGCTTAACACAAAGTGCCATAATACAAAAAAGCGGCTTACTGAACAGCAAACCGCAAGTGGTTTAGGGGGATAAACCACTTATTTTTTATTCGCTTACAATTGTTTCATTTCTGTCGCTATCATTTCAGCTTGTGGCCCAAGAACCACTTGCACGTTCTTCTCACCCACATTTACGATACCTTTCGCCCCTAAGGCCTTCACTTTGGCATCATTCACTTTACTTCGATCGAGCACCGTTAAGCGCAAGCGTGTAATACATGCGTCAATATCGGTCAGGTTTGCTTTACCACCAAGAGCGACTAAATAAGCTTGAGCTAGCTCACTAGGCTGTACATTAGATTCCAATGCACCTTCGTTGTCGGTTTCATCTTCTCGACCTGGCGTTTTCAGATCAAACTTTTTAATCGCAAACGTGAAGGTCACGAAATACAGCACAGAAAAAGCTAACCCGACTGGTATTAATTTCCACGCGTTGAGTGCAGCTGGTGCATTAAAGTTCAAAATATAATCAATCAAACCCGCTGAAAAACTAAAGACTAAGTGCACGTCCAAAAGGTAAGCAATAACCAAGCTTATTCCCATAAAGATGGCATGCACCACATACAAAGCTGGTGCCAAGAACATAAATAGAAATTCAAGTGGCTCGGTGATCCCAGTTAAAAACGCAGTAAATGCAACACTGGCTAGCATGCCTGCAACACGGGCTTTATTTTCAGGCTTAGCACAGTAGTAAAATGCAGCAGCAGCGGCGGGTAAACCAAACATCATAATTGGGAAGAAGCCTGCTAGCATTAATCCAGCCTGTGGGTCTTCTGCCCAAAAGCGCGATATTTCACCTGTTACACCGTTATATTCGCCAAATACAAACCACACCATAGTATTTAATATATGATGCAAACCAAAAGGGATCAGTAATCGGTTAGCAAAGCCATAGGTGAACGTACCTGCGACACCACTTCCGAGCATCCACTCACCCAATATATTAATTGCGCTCTGAATAGGAGGCCAAATAAGGCTAAACGAAATTGCTAGGCCTAAGGAAGCTAGGCCTGTAATGATGGGAACAAAACGTTTACCAGCAAAGAAGCCTAAAAAGTCTGGTAATTTGATCATGTAAAAACGGTTATACAAATGCCCAGCCGTAATACCTACAATGATCCCACCAGCGACGCTAGGATCAATATCTGCATTCATCGAACCCAATGCAGCCAGCATCACTAGATGCCCAACAACAGCGGCAATAGCCGCAGCTGCCGAGCCATCTTTTGATAAACCGGCCGCAACACCCATAGCAAAAAGTAAGGCAATATTATCGAAAATAGCTTGGCCACCTTGAGCCATGAATGCCACATCAAGTAAATCGGGTTGACCAAATCGCAATAGCAAGCCTGCGACAGGTAGGACTGCGATAGGCAACATCAATGCCTTACCGAGTTTTTGAAAGTAGCCAAGTATATTCATTTTCCACTCCATAAAATAACGCTATCTATTGCGATATACTTTACTTCAGTGGCGTTTAAGCGAACCTTTTCAGAAGATTAAGAATACTTAACTTTTATTTAAATATAGAAACACCCCCCACTATGAGCCTAGTGGGGGATTATTTTTTCATCTGTTATCTATTTTAGCACTACGATTTAATCATGGGAGTTGAAGATATAGTCGCACTCAAAGCTATCGAGTTAAACGTTGGCAAATTTGTTCACATAAATAATGAGAATGAAGATTACGCGCTGTCAATTGACTATCCTGTTTACCGCTTTCTACAACAGAGGCCCAATGTTCGTGCATTGCGTGAAAGCCTTTCGTGGCAAGCATAGGTGTCCAGTCAGGACTCTGCACTCTAGATTCAACACCCCCCACCCATTGTTTACCCGTAACGAATGAATCAAACTGGAATGTTTGGTTACGATAATTGGCAGTAACAATTTCTTGGGTACACCCGTGAAGGCGGTGCATAGAGGCATGATACATCGTTTGTTTGTTCTGCCATTGCACATCTAATCTCGCCAATTGGTCACCATCAAATTGACGTATAATATGCAAATCTTCGGCTTTTACCGTCGCGTCGATATTCACGCTGTCTAGCGGGTGGATGTAGTCATCAAAGACAAAGGTGCGAACATCACCGGTAAGATTGTGGCGATGTTTTTCCCACCGCAACGATAATAAGGGTTGCTCTGTTTCGTTGCCAATCTGGTAATTCGGCATACTTTTATTAAACAGTGGAATGTAACGGCGATTAAACCCCATAAATAAAGGCAAAGATTTTATTTCTGCTAATTCATGTAAAATTTCACAATCGGCATAATTGTCTGACAGTGGCTTATCAACAAAAACAGGTAGGCCTTGCGATAAAAAGAAATGTGCTATCTCAAAGTGAGAAAGCGTTGCACTGTGGATCATCACTGCATCAATGTCAAAAGTGAGTAGCTGGCGGTAATCAGTACATGTTTCACTCACACGGTACTTTGCTGCTAGTTGCGCAACTCTTTCTGCATTACGCGTACAAAATACTAATTCAATATCAGAAAGTTGTGTTAATACGGGTAAATGTGCTTTTTCTGCAATATCACCTAACCCTATGACTCCGATCTTCATCTACTTTCCTTTCAAATGCACATTGATTATAGGTACAAATGATAACATCGATCTCACGATGCAACAGAAAATGGCGCAATATAAGCTCACAAATTAAATGACGTATTTTTTACACTGACTAACTTCAGTTTTGCTATAGTTGCTCTCTTTTTTGTACAACACAAGCAAACATCATGTTACGCACCCAACTACAACGTAAAATACCTGGCTACAAGGTGCTTGGTTTATTCACTTTGATACTGCTAGCACTATTAGCATTATTTCCCTCACCTTCTTTAGTTGCTCCAGCAAATGACAGTACAGGTTTTATTTTTACTCTGCTTTCAAGTTCGGCAGGTAATCCATGGTTTATTATCACAGTCGCCATGTTATGCCTTCTGCCATTAGCTTATAAAAAAGATAAAAAAACCTGCCTAACCTTATGGTGTCAATTTGCCTTAATTTTAGTGTTAAGCTTTGCGGCCAAATCCATCATGAAGCACATTACAGAAGTGCCTCGTCCTTATACGCATGAACTTGCCGCGCTTAAGTTGGTTGACTCAGCCCCTGCGTTTTATCAATTATCAGCAGATCAAAAAGAGCTTGTTATAGAGCAGGCAAAAGAAAATGTCAGTGAATGGCGCATCCGCCACTGGGAAGGCGAAACCAACTACTCTCTCCCTTCTGGTCACACTATTTTTGTTGCTGTGTGCATTGTATTCTGGGGAGGATTTTTGCTTCGCAATAGGGGCTACTTACCCATTACTTTGCTATTTACTTGGGGGTTAGGTGTCGCTATGAGTCGAATCTGGCTTGGTATGCACTGGCCTACAGACCTAATTGCCTCGACTTTCTGCGCAGGGTTACTCTACCTTTTTATACCCGAACCGATAAAAAATGGCTCGCAAGGGTAAGACGGAATACAAAAATGCCAACCGAATCGGTTGGCATTTTTATTATTTTCGCCGTTGCAATTAAAACGAAATGGCAATGCTGTACACAGCAAATCAGCATGGTTTTAGTCGTAAAGCGACGCTTCACCTTCTGGGCGTGTTTTAAAACGACGGTGAAGCCACATGTATTGTTCAGGTGCTTCCAAGATAATACGCTCTACCGCTTTATTCATATAAACGGCCGCAGCTTCAGGATCACCGTGTGGAAATTCCGTCAATGGCTCCATAATTTTAGCAATATACTGCCCTGAGTCGGTATCACGTATCATCGCAAACGGCACCACAGCACAATCAGACGCATCCACTAATAAACTGGTACCCGTTGTTGTGCATGCTTTTTCTACCGCAAAGAAGGGAGCAAAAGCAGAACGGCGTAAACCATAATCATGATCAGGTGCGTACCAAACACGCCCAGTACCACGCAGTCTTCTTAGCATATCTTTTACATCTTTGCGGTCAATCAGAGTTCGATTTGACCGACTACGGCCTTGATACTGGAAAAATTCAAAACATGGATTGTCATTAGGACGATAAACGCCACAACCTGACATTTTAATCCCCATAGCACGCGCACCGAGCTCAAGGTTCATTGAATGCACAGCAACAACCAGCACGCCTTTGCCCTGCTTTTCTAGTTCTTCTAGAATCTCTAGTCCTTCATAAGTTACATGCCGTTCAACCCGAATATCTGGCCAAAACCATGCCATCCCCGTCTCAAACAAACCGAGACCAGTATTATCAATATTCTTCTTAATGATTGCATATCTTTCACTTTCTTCCATATCAGGAAAACAAAGTTCTAGATTTTTCTTCATCGTAACACGGCGCTTTTTCATTAGGCGAATAGCTAAACGTCCGATCCCTTGCCCCATGCGAAACTGAATGAAATAAGGTAACCAACTGATCAGGTACATCACACCGATCAAAAATAGCGTCGGCCAATAACGCGGATGCAGCAACGCTTTTGTAAAGCTTGGCGGGGTAAACTTGCTCATATTGTATAAACAGTCCCTTAATTTCGTGATCGCAAGATGAGATCGTTCAGGTAATAGATCTGATATTTTATGGTTTGACGCTAGCTATAGCAAGAAAGCATCCCATAGACGTCGTTTAGCGGTGGCGTTTTAACCGCTTGATCTCACTAAATGAAATACGCAGACAAAGAAAAGCCACCATTACGGTGGCTGGAGGTATTACAATTTCGATACTACCGCACTAGCGCTTATCCCCCTAAGCCCGTGCTACCTCAATCGCCTACCTCTAAATAAGGAAAATTTGAACAAGAAAACTGTTTGTGGATAGAACTTTCAACTACAAAGGTTAATGCATAACTTTTGCCAACTTTTATAGTGCTCTATATTCAGCTAGTTAGTAAAAAATAAATGTTCTATAGCATCCAGAGTGTAAAAAAAGCTGACAATAGATCCAGCTAAATCAAATGATGTATATTTTATGATAAGCTCGAAAAATCAAGGACTAATCAAATGGACATTTCGCTGACATGAGTATTAGCAAAACAAAATCAAGTTTTTACCGCCGTCTTTACGTTGCCCATCTCATTGATACAGGCGTTTCAAGCGTGCCAGCTATTATTGAATTTAGTGGTATGCCTCGTCGTACCGCACAAGACACTATCAAAAACCTTGCCGAGCTCGACATTATTTGTGAGTTTGAGCAAACTCAAGGTGAGCGTAATCATAGCGGCCATTATGTCATTAGAGACTGGGGGGCAATTAATCAAACTTGGCTAAAACAACATATCGCAGAGATCAGAGGCTTGTTGGATTATCCATAATCGAAAATATGTCACACTGAATGCCATTCACACTGCAACATGAATGCTAATACCGTAATAAATAGGAAAAAATGTCCTATCATAATCTTCAGAGCACGATGACAACACAATGTCAGCGTATGGATTGGTTGTAAAATACACTAAGACCCCGATTCTTCTTGCAATTCAGGTAAAAAATGCTGTCAGCCTAGGTGTAATGCGGCTTTGTTATGGTAGTATTCTGGCTAAATTGTTCATAGTGAATCGATTTTTCACTGCAAAGAGTAGACGAATATGGCTTTTGATTTTTCTAAAATGACTGTTGACCTATCGGCAATGCCGACAACTCTCGATATGGGACACGCTTGGTTAGGTGGTTTAGTGTTAGTAATGCTAGTGCTTTACATCGCTAAAAAAGGCAAACCTGTTGAAGTTGAAAAAATTGTTGAGAAACAAGTCGAAGTAGAAAAAATCGTCGAGGTTGAAAAACCTGTCGAAAAAATCGTTGAAGTAGAGAAGATTGTTGAAATCCCTGTCGAGAAAATCGTCGAAGTGGAAAAAATCGTCGAAAAGATTGTTGAAGTTGAACCTAAGCTGAAAACATCAACACCCGACGCTGCCCTTCAACTGCTATCTTTGCTACAACAGGAAGCGCGTTTTATCGATTTTATGCAAGAAGACCTAAAAGGTTTTGCTGACGCTGATATCGGTGCCGCAGCTCGTGTTATTCACGAAGGCGGTCAGAAAGTGCTAAACGAATACTTTAGTTTTGCGCCTGTGCGTTCTGAAGAAGAAGAAACTCGCGTAACACTACCAGCAGGCTTTAATGCCTCTGAAGTTCGCCTAACGGGCAATGTCGTTGGCGAAGCACCATTTACTGGAACACTGATCCATCGTGGTTGGAAAGTAACTGATATCAATCTGCCAAAAATGGCAGAAGGTCATGATGCTCAGATTATTGCCGCCGCTGAGGTAGAACTGTAATGCAAGAAACACAAGAACACCGTTATAGCGTTGGTATCGACTTAGGTACAACTCACTGCGTATTGTCGTATGTTGACCTTCAAGATGAAGATGCCAGCGTTAAAGTAATGCCTATCGCCCAGCTAACGACGCCGGGCCACGTTGAAGAAAAAGATCAACTGCCATCATTCATGTATCAAGCACATGAATCCGAGCTAGCACAGGGCGACACAGCGTTGCCTTGGAACACGCAGCCAAAGGCAATTGTTGGTGCAATGGCACGTAACTTAGGCAGTAAAACACCAATTCGTCTTATCGCGAGTGCTAAAAGTTGGTTATGTCATGGTGGTGTGAACCGCCGCGACGCATTTCTTCCGCTAAATAGCCCAGAAGAAGTGATCAAGGCTTCACCACTCGAAGCGACGCGTTGTTATTTAGAACACCTCGTTGATGCTTGGAACCATAATCATCCTGAAACACCATTATGCGATCAAGATGTTACGGTTACCGTTCCTGCCTCTTTTGACCCAGCAGCTCGCGAGTTAACAGCTGAAGCAGCCCGTCATGTTGGCTTTAAGCACCTTACCCTGCTTGAAGAACCACAAGCTGCGGTTTACAGCTGGATCAAAAACAATGAAGATTCTTGGCGTGACCAAGTCTCTGTTGGCGACATCGTACTTGTTGTTGATATCGGTGGTGGTACTACCGACCTTTCTTTAGTTGCAGTGACTGAAGAAGAAGGTAACTTAACCCTTAATCGTGTTGCTGTTGGCGATCACATCCTTTTGGGTGGCGACAACATGGATTTAGCCCTTGCCTACCGCTTAAAAATGAAGCTGGCGCAAGAGGGTAAACAACTACAACCTTGGCAGATCCAAGCTATCACGCATGCATGTCGCGATGCGAAAGAAGCACTGCTAAGTGATGCTGAATTACAAGCGGTTCCAATCGTTGTACCTAGCCGTGGTTCAAAACTACTGGGTGGCACGCTTCAAACTGAGCTAACCCAAGAAGAAGTTCAACAAACACTGGTTGAGGGTTTCTTCCCTCGCACTGGCATTGAAGAGCATCCGGTACAAACGGCACGTGGCGCATTAACGCAAATGGGTCTGCCATATGCACAAGATGCAGCGGTAAGCCGTCATGTTGCTAGCTTCTTAAGCCGTCAAGCTTCTGCTGTAGACGAGCTGTTTGAGAAGTTTGAACAAATTCATGAAGATTTCATCCGCCCTACCGCTATTTTGTTTAACGGTGGTGTACTGAAGTCTGAGCTTATCTCTGATCGCTTACTGGCTATTATCAATAGCTGGTTAACAACAGCAGGTTCAGAAGAAGCTAAATTACTTGAAGGTTTAGATCTCGATCTTGCTGTTGCAAGTGGTGCGTCTTACTACGGTTCTGTACGCAAAGGTAAAGGCGTTCGTATCCGTGGTGGTATCGCAAGCAGCTACTATGTCGGTATCGAAAGCGCGATGCCAGCCATCCCAGGTATGGAGCCACCATTAGAAGCATTGTGTGTGGCACCGTTTGGGATGGAAGAAGGCACTCATGCTGATGTTCCTAGCCAAGAGTTTGGTCTAGTGATTGGCCAACCGGTGCAGTTCCAATTCTTTGGTTCTACAGTTCGCCGCGACGACGCTGCAGGTACGCATCTTGATTGGTGGCAACCAGAAGAAATGGAAGAGCTACCTACTATTCAGGTAACCCTGCCAGTTTCTGAAGGCCGCACAGCAGGTGAAGTTGTCCCTGTTCGTCTTGCATCTCGCGTGACGGAATTAGGTACTCTTTGCTTAGAAGCTATTCCTAGCGATGGCGGCCAGAAGTGGCAAGTTGAATTCGATGTTCGTGAAAAATAATCATCGATAATATTAAAACGGCGCATCCTCGATGCGCCGTTTGTTTTAGTATCGGACATTACCTTATTTATTAAACTGGTACCCCGCAAACACTGTACAAACAATTTAAACAATAAAAATTGCGGCTACCACTTCGCTACCAATCAGCATTCACCATTGGTATAACTATCTGGAGTGATAAATGGCTTCCCCACGCTTTCTTGTCGGTATTGATTTAGGTACAACACACACCGTTGTTGCTTATACCGAAATTACCGATAACCTTGAAAATAGCCCTACGCATATTTTCAACATCGATCAACTCATCGCCCCTGGTGAAGTTGCACGTAAACCGCTACTCCCCTCTTTTCGTTACCACCCTGCTGCCAGTGAAATTAATGAATCTGAATTAATCCTGCCATGGCAGCCAGCATTGGTCGACGGTGACATTCCGCTGGTTATTGTTGGTGAGTATGCAAGAGAGCTTGGGGCAAAAGTTGAAGGTCGACAAGTCGTTAGTGCAAAAAGTTGGTTATCTCACCCGAATGTCGATCGTAATGAAGCGATTCTACCTTGGTCATCCAGTCAAGGTGTTGAGAAAGTATCGCCAGTGGTTGCCAGTGCGAGTTATCTACACCATGTTCGTCAAGCATGGAACTACCACAACCAAGATGACAAACTTGAACACCAAGAAGTCGTTATCACAGTTCCCGCATCATTTGACGAAGCCGCACGTGCATTAACACTTGAAGCCGCCAAACTAGCAGGCTTGCCTAACGTTTTACTACTTGAAGAACCACAAGCGGTTTGTTACGACTGGTATGCACAAAATAAAGACAACGCAGACACCTTACTTAAAGATATTCCATTACTTATGGTGTGCGATGTTGGTGGCGGTACAACCGATTTAAGTTTAATAAAAGTGAGCTCAAATGAAGGTAAACTTCAGCTTGATCGTATAGGTGTAGGTGATCACCTAATGTTGGGTGGCGATAACCTTGACCTTGCTCTTGCTCATCAAGCAGAGCTTCGCCTTCATGGTGGTGATAAAAAGTTAACGGCAGCTGGGTTATCTAAACTGATCCAACAAACACGCAAAGTAAAAGAACAACTACTGTCTGGCAATGCGCCAGACACAGCAAAAGTGACTTTACTGGGAAGTGGTTCACGTTTGATTGGTGGTGCAAAAAGCGTTGAACTAACAAAGGAAGAAGTACATACCATTGCGCTGGACGGCTTCTTCCCATTAACAGAATTTTCAGACCAACCAAATCAACGTCAAGCAGCTGTTGTCGAGTTTGGCCTGCCCTACGCAGCTGATCCAGCTATCAGTAAACACCTTGCACAATTTATTGAGTTGCACGACGAAGTTTGTCGCGATGCACTAAACCAAAAAGGTGAAACTGCTCTAAGCGATGTCCCACCAATTCCAACAGCTGTCCTACTTAATGGTGGTGTATTCAATAGCCCACTTTTGAGCACAAGAACGCTCGATATCTTCAAGAAATGGAAGGGTGACAGCGTCACGCAACTCGTTAATCCACACCCTGATTTATCAGTAGCTTATGGTGCAGTCGCTTATGCAAAAGCACGCCATGGCGCACAACTGAAAATCGGTGGTGGTTCTGCCCGTTCTTACTTTTTAACTATCGAAGATAAGAAATCAGCCAAACAAGGTTTGTGTCTATTACCTAAAGGAACTGATGAAGGAAGTGATATTCACCTAGAAGATCGCTATTTTGCATTAACCCTTGGCGAACCCGTACGCTTTAACTTAGTGTCATCAACCGATGATACACATACAGAAGTTGGTCAAATTGTCGATATTGATACCGACAGTTTTGTTAACTTACCGCCATTTATCGCCACATTAGACAGCGACACAGATCGCTCATCACTTGCTGCTAACCAAAAAGAACGGGAGGTCGTCACCCTCGCCTGTCAACTTACCGAAGTTGGTACATTGCAGGTGGAGTGTGTATCGGCTACCGATAAATCAAAGCGTTGGAAGGTTGAATTTACCGTTCGTAAAGATCTGGCCAAATTAAGCCGCAACAAAGATAAAGACGCGACTCAGGCTGAATCCATTCTCCCTGCGCGCATAGACGATGCAATAGCTACGATAAAGTTAGTCTACGGCGGAAGTGCTAAAGTTACAGACAACAAAACGCTCAAAACTCTGCAAAAAGATTTAGAGAAAATGCTTGGAAAACGAGATGCGTGGGAAACGCCTTGTTTGCGCGAGCTGGCAACCGCACTGCTGGATAGCAAAAAGCGCCGCCGTCGCTCTGATCTCCATGAAAGAACCTGGTTAAAACTGGCTGGCTTCACGCTTCGACCTGGCTTTGGTTACCCTTCGGATGAATGGCGCATGGATCAAGTTTGGCAGCTGTACCAACAAGGTATTCAGTTTGAATCTAACCCACAAACTTGGAGTGATTGGTGGACATTCTGGCGCCGCGTTGCTGGCGGTCTCACCCAAGAACAGCAACTTGTGATTTATAAAGACATCGCAAAATACATTAATCCAAGTGCATCACGTAATAGCAAACTGAATAAAGAACTTCAAGAACGTAGCTATCAAGATATGGTGCGTTTGGCCGCATCACTTGAACACCTTCCTTTTGAGAATAAACTTCAACTTATTGAGTGGCTGTTTGGTCGCCTACAAAAAAGTCAGTACTCTCAAGCGCACTGGTGGGCTGTCGGCCGTATAGGGACTCGTAGTCCATTCTATGGGAGTGCTCATAATTTACTGACATCCCAGCATATTGCTTATTGCTTACCTGAATTGATGGAACTTGACTGGCGAACCGACCCTAATATCGGTTTTGCTGCTGTTATGATGTGCCGAATGACGGGTGATCGCACTCTGGATATTGATGATTCAAGCCGAGCGGCAATCATTGAGAAACTGAAATCTAGTAAAGCACCAGCAAGTTGGGTTCAGATGGTTTCTGAAGTTAAAGTGCTAACAGAAGAAGAGACAAAGCGTGTATTTGGTGATGCGTTGCCCGCAGGTTTGCAGCTAATCAAGCACTAATATCTCGTAAATAGTGTCAAATTGCCCGTCGTAACATTTACAAACATATTGTTACTGTTAGTAGCGGCATTTTGACACTACCTATTAAGCTTCCGTTAGGGTTCAAGTAGGTATTATAGAATTATTCAATAACAAGGCATGCATGAAAGACATCTTTCATCGTCACCAAGAATAATTTGTGAGTATTCTATGAACCGTAATCAATTTCAATTTATCGCTCAACGCATTTTCAAATCTCAAAACCAACGTGTAGCAGTTGAAGCTGTTATTTTTGATGGACTATCTAGCTACGAAGCAGAAAAGCGCTTTGATGTACCAAAAGGCACACTTTCTCGTAATGTTCGTAAATATAAAAGCGAAGCAGATTATATTTCTTCTGTAGCGACTGCGTAATTATCGATTTATCCTCATATTCAGATATGTATGACGGTAACATTCCAAGTCCCTACTTGCTTGCAAAGCCTATTAATGCATTGAATACCATACATTCTAAAATGAATATGACAGTAATAAAAAAGGAGAGCTTCTGCTCTCCTTTTACTTTTATAAACCTAAACCAAACCTTGCCAGAAAATCATCGGTTTGCCGCATCTTTACCGTTAATGCTAAACAAACAGCACTCACTATCATCAAGCCTAACCAATAAATAGCACTCACTGAAAACAAAGTACCAATTGGGTTGTCACTGAACAAGATCGTTATTGGTAAATGATAAAGCCCTTTTATCGAGTCCCCTAACGCCGTCGTACCAAGTGCCAAAGAGGTTGTTATATTGAGCAAAAATATAGCGACTAAAAGCACAACTAATGGAGCTCTCGTAACTTGTGACAGAAGAAATATCACGCTAACAAATGGCACTAACACAATACTGACTGCAACCATTCGCCCAATAAAAGCTAACCAATGCAGTAATAGCGCCCACAAAGTAACTGTTGAGGTCGTATCTAGTGTTTGCGGTACCCACAACAAGGATAAAACCCAAACAATAAAATCTGCAAATACGAGTACCGTTGACGCGATTACAGGTAAAACCACTAACGTGAAAAGTAACTTAACCAACACGGTTTCCCAGTCTGACACTGGCATTGAACGCCAAAACATCAAGCTGCCTTCTTCACGTTCTTTACGTAAAGCTTTAGGTGTGTATACCAAAAAGAGTACGACAGCTACAATACTCGCTACCCACACATTAAAATTCCCCAAAACACCGGCAAAACCCAAAAAGTCACCCACATCAGGGATGATACTACTGCCGTTAACTTGCCATGTTACAGACACATCATTGCCAGACATAAAGAGCGCAAGGGCCAGTAATACCACGCATGCAATCACAATAGGAAAACGAAGTATAAACGGGTATTCCATCAATTCTTTCTTTACTAAGCATAAGAGGCGGTTCATGCGTTAAGCCCCAATTGTTTTGCGAGGAAAAGATCAGACAAGCGCGTTTTGCTTACTTGCCCTAACGCCATAAGTGCTTCACTTGATTCGTTATTAAAAAGCATCAAGGTGTGTCCTTTTTCTTCTTTTGCATAAATTGGACAATACTGTTCAGCCTTTTCTCTATTCTCATGAGGAATGCTGATACTTATATATTGCTCATACAGTGAATCTAATGCACCTTGCAATACGACATCACCCGACTTGAGTACCAATACATCTGTCAATAAATGTTCAATTTCACTAACCTCATGACTCGCTATTATCATTGAACGGTTATGTTTCTGAACCCATGATTGAATATCATGATAAAATGTTTCTCGATAAATTAAATCCAAACCTAACGTTGGTTCATCTAATATCAAAATTTGAGCATCTGTCGCCATCACTAACGCTAAATGCAGCTGAACTTTCATCCCTTTTGAAAGTTGAACAATTTTCATTTGCAACTTAAGCTCAGTATTCTGTAAATAAGATTTAGCCCTGTCAGCATCAAACTGTGGGTGCACACCTTTCATGTAATTAATAATTTGCTTAATTGTCATCCAGCTGGGTAATGAACTAACATCTGATATATATGCCACCCGCTCCATAATTTTTGTTCTATGCTTCTCAGGTGTTAATCCGAGTAATGCTACTTCACCGTCATAATGCAGTGTGCCTAGCAATATTTTAATTAATGTCGACTTACCTGCCCCATTGTGGCCTAGCAGCCCTAGAACTTGTCCGCCTGAAAGCGTAAAACTAATATCTGAAATAACTTCTTGACCACTAAAAGCTTTAGAAAGATGTGACACTTCTACTAAATTTTCCAAGTTAGTACTCTACACTTGTTGATACTGCACCACTCTGTGCGCAATATGTTAAACCAATATACCTAGCTTTATAGGCAACAAAACAATCCGATAGTTCAGTGATTTATATCCAAATAACAGGTACGGGAAAAAGGCGCTTACGAATAAGCACCTTTTTTAAATAGCAGCTATAACGATACAGTCTATATTAAGACAACAACATAGCCATACTTACCCATTGGCTAAAGGCAATACCTACAAAATAATCAGCTTCATCAGAGAAACCGCTACAATTTACCTTTGGATAGAATATCAATCGCTAACGAGAATAGAATGAAAACTTATTCTTTCTCAATTAAATCTTCAGGGTGAACACCGTCTTTTTCCATCATAGCTAAAATCTCAATCATGCGAGTATTTTTAGCTTCATCGCGAAACTCATGTAACACTGCAATTAGATTATTAATTTTATCCAGAGGGATGCGCTTAATTACCGCTTTTTGACGACCTGGTACTTCATCAGCAAAATCAATTAATGTTTGACGATAGTCTGTACGTTCGACTTTTTTGTTACCGTCTGCATCTACGCTTTTCAGCATTGCACTTAATGCTTTTTCTGCAGCAGCAAAATTATCCATGTATTACCTCTTAACTTATATGAGGAGCTCCAATCATGGCATTAGGAGATCCCTTAGAAATCATGTTCTATAGATAACGATTAACGATAGGAAATATTAACCGTCTTAATGATATATGGTTTAGAACCTCAGATAAGAGGCTTTCACTACACTAGCAACTAACAGAGTGATCAGTGTTGATCATCAATTATAATAAGTGAGAAGGTGGTGTGTTTCTCTAGTAGCAAGAAAGGCAATATACTCCCACTTTCCACATAAGTGAATCACTTTTTCTTATTTAAAACGTCTTTAGTATAACTTCTATCATCTGATACACCCTTAATGATAGCTGATCAGCGGAAACAAAGTGTAAATATTTAAAATGCAGCTCTATTTTCAGTGATTTTGCAGGTTACTAATGAGTAAGCGACTAAAAGGATAACGACGACCTTCAACAACAGATTTCCAAACATAAAGTACAAAATGAAACAACCACCATTTCGATTCGATAAGTATAGTTTAGGCGAACCTCATAATTTAAGTAACGACTTCTCATTGTTAACACATTGATATGTATAATTCACCAGACCATTTACGCAAGAGCACCTTTATGGAACCTATTTATATCTGCGACCGTTGCCACCAAAGTGATGAATACCTTATTAGTGAATCTGGCACCTATACCTGTATTTGCGGCTATCAATTTGTTGTCATTCAACACGATCAAACAAGCCAAGACACAACAGAAACAATGACAATTAAGCATGCAGTACACTAAGCACCTAGCCCATTCTTTATTTTATGCTTCTTTTGTTTCTATTTCCTTGCATAAAGATGAACCTCCCTGCATATCATGTTAACAACTTACTTCTATTATGAGCCCACTAAATAGGGTATTTACTATTTTCGGGCTAATTGGACAGCGTTTTACCCAAAAATAAACAGAACGCAGCTGCTATAACTAACCCCTTGTATTTAGTGGCTTTATTATCGAAACCCTTCTTTCTAATTGTCTATTTTCACTCAATACATAAAAAAACGTGATCTGTGTCGTGTAGATTCTCACGTATTTCATGCTACCTTTCAGCGCCCTTATTGCGGCAGATACACGGTTTCATGTTTCAATAATGTTAAATTAAAGACTATTAAATCCGCATAAAACATTAGAAACCAGAACAAAATATAGTTGAAACCGTTGTGGCAAAGTGTCACTAAATGGATGTTCCAGTTCGCTCGATGCTTTTTACGATTGAGCCCTTGTTACAGGAAAACAAAATGAATGTTGCTAACGAATCTTGGTTAGATGCGCTAAACAATGGACTAATGTCTATCATTGGTACTATTAATGGACTTCTTTGGGGCCAAGTTCTTATATACCTTCTCGTTGGTGTTGGTATCTACTTCACTCTGCGTTTAGGTTTTATTCAAATCCGTCAATTTAGACACGCAATCTATGTGCTAAAAAGCGGTAAAAACATCGAAAATGGCTTAAGTTCTTATCAAGTATTTTGCACCTCTATGGCAGCTCGTGTAGGTACTGGTAATATGGCTGGTGTTGCAGTTGCCCTTGCAGCTGGTGGCCCAGGCGCTATTTTTTGGATGTGGTTGATTGCCCTATTTGGTATGTCTACAGCTTTTGTTGAATCAACCCTTGCTCAAGTATATAAAGTAAAAGATGTTGATGGTCAGTACCGTGGTGGCCCAGCCTACTACATGGAAAAAGGCCTTGGTCAACGTTGGATGGGATCACTATTCTCAGTATTCCTTATCATTGCATTTGGCTTAGTGTTTAATGCCGTGCAAGCAAACACTATTACTGATGCGTTAAACCACTCATTTGGTTTCGATGAAACGATCATGGGTGTCATTATTGTTGCCGCATCAGCATTCTTCATTATGGGTGGTCTTCGTAAGATTGCTCAAGCTTCTGCACGTATCGTACCTGTTATGGCTATTAGCTACCTTGCAATTGCAATGGTGGTGGTTGTAATGAACATCTCTGAACTACCAGCAGCACTTGCACTAATTGTTAAGAGTGCATTTGGTTGGCAGGAAGCAGCAGCTGGTGGTGTGGCTTACACAATCGCACAAGCGATGCAAAGCGGTATTGCTCGTGGTCTATTCTCGAACGAAGCTGGTATGGGCTCTGCTGCTAACGTAGCGGCATCTGCCACACCAAACCCTAACCACCCTGCGTCACAAGGTTTTGTTCAAATGCTAGGTGTTTTTGCCGATACTATCGTTATCTGTACAGCATCAGCAGCAATGATCATGCTTTCAGGCGTAATGGATCAGCCTGATGCTGCTTCTGGTATTGGTTTGCTGCAACAAGCTCTCACCAATGAGCTAGGTAGCTGGACTGCTTACTTTATGGCAGCTGCAATCATACTGTTCTGTTTCACCTCTATTATTGCTAACTACAGCTACGCAGAAACAAACATCATGTTCTTGAACGGTAATACCAGAAAAGGCCTATTTGCCTTCCGTTTACTTGTTCTGGCTATGGTTATGTTTGGGTCTATAACATCACTACCTGTAGTGTGGAGTTTAGCGGATGCCTCTATGGGTATGATGGCGCTGATTAATATCGTGGCTCTTCTGCTACTGTCTAAACTTGCATTTAAAGTAATCAAAGATTACGAAGTGCAAATCAAAGCAGGTAAAACGCCGGTATTTGACCGTTCGAAGTTCCCTGAACTAGATGAACTTGATGGCGCTTGGCATCCCAAAGAGCCAAAAACAGTTAAAGCTAACAGCTAACAGCTAACAGCTAACAGCTAACAGCTAACAGCAACTATATAGCCAGCTCATCGAGCTGGCTTTTTCTTTTCTTTTTCTGAGCATCCCATACCCCACTATATTCAACCCTCTATATATCTTTTCCTGAACTCAATTTCTGATCGCGTTTCACAACTAAATTGCCTACTTAGCTAGACCTTGGGTGCCTCTTTTCGGTACAGTAAAAAAACGCAATTCAATTTACTATCAAAAGAGTCAATATGGACATTATCGAACTGTTACCAAACCTCTTTAATGGCTGGATATTCCTTGCCATTTTTGTCATTATTTTCATTCGTTCTTCCGTGAAATTTGTACCTCAAAACTCTGCTTACATTGTGGAACGTTTTGGTAAGTACAATAAAACAATGGAAGCAGGCTTAAACTTCATTATTCCTTTCATCGATCGCATCGCTTATACCCGTTCATTAAAAGAGCAAGCATATGATGTACCTCAGCAATCAGCGATCACAAAAGATAATATTTCGCTAATTGTCGATGGCGTACTGTACCTAAAAGTCCTTGACCCAGCTAAAGCCTGCTACGGTGTTGATGACTATGTTTTCTCTGTAACCCAACTAGCGCAAACAACAATGCGTAGTGAAGTGGGTAAACTTGAGCTAGATAAAACCTTCGAGGAACGTGAAAGCCTAAATACAGCAATTGTATCCTCTATTAATGAAGCCTCTGAACCTTGGGGGGTGCAAGTAATGCGTTATGAGATTAAAGATATTGAACCACCTCGTTCAGTATTAGACGCCATGGAACGCCAAATGAAAGCTGAACGTGAAAAGCGTGCGGTTATTTTGGAATCTGAAGGTCAACGTCAGTCTGATATCAATATCGCTGAAGGTGAAAAACAAGCACGTGTATTAGCGGCTGAAGCTGAGCGTTCAGAGCAAGTACTCAAAGCCGAAGGTGAAGCGCAAGCGATTCTAGCCGTTGCTCAGGCGCAAGCTGAGGCTATTGAAGTGGTAGGTCGAACAGCATCAACAGAAGAAGGTCAAAAAGCGATACAACTTGAACTGGCCGGTAAAGCCATTGATGCAAAACTAGCCATCGCCAAAGAATCTTCAGTGGTACTGCTTCCTGAAAATCAAACCAATGCCTCGTCAATGGTTGCTGAAGCAATGACTATCATTAATAAGCTTAACCAAAGTAAGTAATTAAAGGGGTATCGTATGGATGTTTTTGGTATTAGCCCTGCACAGTTAACCATCATTATTGGCTTAATATTATTGTCTGTAGAGACTTTACTCTTGGGCCTCTCAACAATCGTGCTATTGGCTGTCGGTATTGCTGCGATTATCACTGGCGGGCTTGCATGGGCAGGAATACTGCCAGAAACATTTCTAAGCTTAGTCAGTGCGACTGGGATTGGTGCGGGTATTATTACTGCACTTCTTTGGAAGCCGCTAAAACGCTTACAGCAAAGCAAAGTCGAAGCTAGCAATGTCCATAGCGATTTTATGGGCCTAACTTTTACTCTGAGCTCGACACTAAGTGCACAGGATACGCCTGTTTACGTTAAGCATTCAGGTATCCAATGGCAATTATTACTTGATCCGACCTCTCATGATCAAGTGATTCCTGCAGGTAGCACCGTCAAGGTTGTCAGTGTTGCTGTTGGGAAATTTACAGTTCAAGCATGTTAGGTAGACTTTAGCTTTATACGTTATTTGATTATCACCACCATCAAAATGTTAAAACTGCAATTACCTTGGCGGTGTTAATCGAATACCGCCTCTTTATTTGGACTCCCCTTTCTTTTTCATCCAGCCTTATCGTGATTTGCTAAACTGACAACAATTCACGCGATAAAGGTACCGATTATGATTGCGGATCATTTTATACGCGCTTCATCGCGTAACTTATTAAGACCGGCTCAACCCTATAGTTCAGAGCCGAGCTTTGCGGTGACGAAACTTTCTGATCTTTTTCTATTGCCTCTATTTCTTATCATTGCCTCTTTTCCTGCATACGCCGAGAAGATTTCCTACGCAGATCTAGAAGACGGCGATATTATTACCGTAACACTCGACCAATTATTACCCACTCAGGCTGTGATCAGCTATGACAAAGAATATGCACATCTCTACCGTTACAATAAAAATAAAAAGAATATTTACCATGCACTTTGTAAACTGAATGGTGGCGGTAAAGTAAAAAAGTGGGATGAAAATTCATCACCAACGGATATCGAAAGCTATAGCTGCACCAAAAAACTCGGTTCACAAACTCATGATCTAGCATCTGTCGTCGTCGGGCCTGATAACGGGTTACTCTACCTCACCACCCAGCACCATATCCTATCAAGCTTTTGGGACATGCCAAATGGTGGGACAAGTGTCCCAATTAGACTAAAAGTCACATTTAACCTGCTTGGATCGGGTGATGATTTTTGGCCTGAAATGCGTAACGACAATGCCGTCTGGCTCTATAACCAAAAAGGCAAAAAGATCTCCCCTTCAGATCTACCCGACTTCATCGGTTTAAAACAACTAAAAGAAGACAAATACTTATCACTCGCTTATTTCTTGCAAGGCATTAGTTACGACTTACCGCAGAATAATACAGATCCTAATACTAAAGAACCTTATTCGCGAGTCCCTTACCTTGCCCTTCAATGGTCGCTTGTTTTACGTGAAAAAATGACTGTCGATGATATTAACTTTAATAACCGAGATGAGTATGCAGCCGCATTAGCTGAAGCTGCAACTGTCATGGTCGATATGGCCAGTAATGAAAAAGTAGGAAAAACAGACTTACCCGCAATCGCGATGGGGAAATTTTCAGAAGTAGACTCAAAAGCACTCGAAGCTATGCTGACTAACCAAAATTCAGAGTGGTATTACGCAACGGAATATAGAATAAACAAGAAGAAAAAAGCAACACCGAAGAAGCTGCTAGAAGAGCAAGAGAAAACAGTAAAAGGGACTGAAAGCCAAAAAGAAAAGGAGAAGGAGAACCAAGCAAAAGAGTAAACAGGGCGTAAAGTTATTACTTTGGCGGCTTTTGCTTCAAAAAGTAGCAACGAGCTTACTTCGATGCTTAAAGCTCGTTACCTTTTGTGTCTGAGACTATTTTTTATGGTTTTTTGCCACAAAGCTGTCTAATTTATTCGCAAAGTTTTGGCGATCAGACTGGTTAAGTGGTGGTGGCCCACCTGTTTGTACACCAGAGCTGCGCATGGTATCCATGAAGTCTCGCATCTGTAAACGCTGTTTAATCGTTTCTTTGGTATACAACTCACCGCGCGGATTCAGCGCATGTCCATCTTTAGTGATCACTTCGTCAGCTAATGGAATATCAGCCGTGATAACCAAGTCCCCCGCTTCAACCTGCTGAACGATAAAATCGTCTGCAACATCAAAACCACTTTCAACCTGTAACGATCGAATATGGGGTGATGGCGGTACACGTACATGATGGTTAGCCACCAGCGTGACTGAAACCCCCACTCTGTTAGCCACCCGAAATAAAATTTCCTTGATTACATTTGGACACGCATCAGCATCTACCCAAATTTTCATTTTATTCTCCAACCTTGTTGAATAGCCAATTGAATTAAACCATAGACAGAAAAAAGCCGCCTTATAGGGCGGCTCTCATTCAACAAACAATAATTAGCCTGTTAGGCCTTGCTTGCGTAGGTATTCATCGTAAGAACCGTGGAAATCTTCAATACCGTTCTTAGTAATTTCGATGATACGCGTAGCAACAGACGATACAAACTGACGGTCATGAGAAACGAACATCAAGGTACCTTTGAAGTTTTCAAGCGCTAAGTTAAGTGCTTCGATAGACTCCATATCCATGTGGTTTGTTGGTTCATCCATTAGAAGGATGTTAGCTTTTTGCATAATAAGCTTACCAAACAACATGCGACCTTGCTCACCACCAGAAATCACTTTAACCGATTTCTTGATGTCACTTTGAGAGAACAACATACGACCAAGGATGCCGCGAACTACTTGCTCGTCGTCACCTTCTTTTTTCCACTGACCCATCCAGTCAAGCAGCGTCATATCTTCTTCAAAATCAGCACTGTGATCCTGAGCATAGAAGCCGATGTTGTGGTTTTCAGACCACTTAACCATACCTTCCATTGGATCCATTGCACCAGCAAGCGTATTTAGTAATGTTGATTTACCGATACCATTCTCACCGATAATCGCGATACGCTCGCCCACTTCAACCATAAGGTTTACACCGTTGATCAAAATGTTTTCGCCGTAACCTTGTTTTAGGCCTTCAACTTCAAGTGCATTACGGAAAAGTGGCTTTTCCTGATCGAAGCGGATAAACGGAGATTGACGGCTTGACGCCTTCACTTCACTAAGTTGAATTTTATCTAGTTGTTTCTGACGTGATGTCGCTTGCTTTGCTTTTGATGCGTTAGCAGAGAAACGGCTTACGAACGTTTGTAGTTCAGCCATCTGTGCTTTTTTCTTCGCGTTATCAGCGTACAGTTGGTCACGTGATTGCTCAGCCGCAATCATGTATTCATCATAGTTACCTGGGAATAGGCGAAGTTCACCGTAATCCAAGTCTGCCATGTGTGTACAAACACTGTTTAGGAAGTGGCGGTCATGCGAGATAATGATCATTGTGCAGTTACGTGCCAACAAAATCTCTTCTAACCAGCTGATTGTGTGAATGTCCAAGTTGTTCGTTGGTTCGTCAAGAAGCATAACTTCAGGATCAGCGAATAGAACTTGCGCTAGAAGCACACGAACTTTTAGACCAGGAGCAACTTCGCTCATTAGACCGAAGTGTTGATCTTCTGGAATACCAAGACCAAGTAGAAGTTCACCCGCACGCGCTTCAGCAGAGTAACCGTCCATTTCTGCGAACTCAGTTTCAAGGTCGCCAACACGCATACCATCTTCATCAGACATTTCTGGTAAAGAGTAAATATGGTCGCGTTCTTCTTTTACTTTCCAAAGCTCTTTGTGACCCATGATAACGGTGTCAACAACAGAGTATTTTTCAAAAGCAAACTGGTCCTGACCTAACTTAGCCATACGCTCGTTAGGATCTAATGAAACAGTGCCGCCTGACTGCTCTAATTCGCCGCCAAGGATTTTCATGAACGTTGACTTACCACAGCCATTCGCACCGATTAGGCCGTAGCGGTTACCGCCACCGAATTTAACTGAAATGTTTTCAAACAATGGCTTATCGCCAAACTGCATCGTAATGTTAGCTGTAGAAATCAATGTACTGTTCCAAATTGATTGATGTATCAAGCATTAAAAAAGCCGCCATGATGGTGGCAGCTTCAATTTGTATGTTTCATCTGAGTACGCAGAGCAAGGATATTACTCGTCATTTTGAGAGCGCTCTTGCCATGACCCAGAGATAATAGCGCGCATTATAACAGAAATAGTGAGCTACATCACCCCTATTCTAGCCCCAAAATAAAACCGCCACACGAGTGCAGCGGTTATGCAAAAATCAAACAGAAATATGATTATTCAAAGGGCTATCGCCTGATTATGCATGGTTTTTACGACGACGAGAGAAACCTAACCCCATCAGACCTAAACCAAATAATGCCATCGATGCTGGCTCTGGCACATCAGTAATGACACGAATCCAGTCACCAGGCTGTGTAACTCGCATAGTCACGGTTAGCTTATCACCATCAATTGTATAGCTATCACTGCCTTCCATACCACGTGCACCGAACGCACCTGGGTAGGTTGTTCCTGCAGCGCCCAATAAGGCATTACTCGCGGCTTCTAAGGTACCACCAGAATCAGACATAACACCTAAAATGTTGCCATCAAACATCCACTCAACACCAATGTGAGACAACACGCCACTCTCGCTCGTTGCTTTATTCAAAAATATCATGTGACTCGCGACATTTGTACCTTGGGCTATTGTTCCACCATCGACAGCTAAGTCAGCCGCCAAAGAAACAAGCTGCTGTTCATTGAAACCCTGCTGGGCCTGATTGGTAACCGCGGCATCTGTCACCAACCCTGGAGCCGGTGTAATTTGCCCAGAAAATCCCGCAGAAGAAGTACCTGAACTCACAGACAGAATCGTCGCACTTGCATTAGCGGCAAATAAAGAAGATGTAACTAAAGCAGCGATAGTTAACTTTTTCATGATAATCCCTCAAATATTATTAATAAGTTGCACACTAGAGTTAGCAAAAGGGATACCACTTTTTTTAAACCTTTCTTTTCAGTAAGTTGAAATATAATGGAACTAAAATAGGCAACAATGTGTAAAATATACTGACGTTTTCTATGTCTCTAACAGGTATCAAACAGTGACTGAAAAATACATTGGCCTCATGTCTGGCACGAGTATGGATGGTGTTGATGCCGTTCTCGTTGAAATAGATTCCACGCAAACACATCTGGTTGCATCAATCAGCTTTCCAATGGGAGAAAGCCTAAAACATTCATTGCTTGATGTCTGTCTGGGACAACCAACCAACCTTCAAACAATCGGCGAGCTCGATCACCGATTAGGTCACCTGTTTGCAGATGCAGTTAACACCCTTATCACGAAGGCAAACGTTCAACCTGAAGACATCAAAGCAATAGGCAGCCACGGCCAGACGGTATTTCATAGCCCTGATTGTGAATATGCTTTTACAATGCAGCTGGGGGATGCCAACATCATTTCAGCTAAAACAGGTATTTGCACTGTTGCAGACTTTCGTCGAAAAGATATGGCCTTCGGTGGTCAAGGGGCTCCTTTAGTACCCGCATTCCATCAGCAACTATTCAGTTGCTCAGAAACCTCCCGAGTTATTTTAAACATTGGTGGTATTGCAAACATCACGGTATTACAACCAAACCAACATGTGATCGGCTATGATACAGGTCCCGGTAATATGCTGATGGACGCTTGGATAAGCTTTCACCAACAAAAATCCTACGATAACAATGCAGAGTGGGCACTAACAGGTTCAGTCAACCACGCATTGCTTGAACAATTGCTGGCTGAACCATACCTCGCGCTATCCGCGCCAAAAAGTACAGGGCGGGAACTCTTTAATTTGCCTTGGTTACAACAGCACTTAGCTATTTTGGCGCAAGAAAAAGGCATCACACTTACACCACAAGATGTACAAGCCACGTTAGTTGAATTCACCGCAATGACGATAGCCAACGATGTTCGTACCTTCACTTGCAATAATGTACCTAACGAACTGCTTATCTGTGGCGGTGGTGTTCATAACCCACTATTGATAAACAGGCTACAAACAGCATTACCGCAATGGCAAATACTCAGTACATCTGAACGAGGTGTAGACAGCGATAACATGGAAGCGATGGCATTTGCATGGCTCGCATACCGAACTTTGCATCAGTTACCAGGTAATCTTCCAGATGTGACAGGGGCAAGTAACGCAATTGCTTTAGGCGCCATTTATCCAGCCTAAAATGCTGAAGTGTGATTTTATTAATTTGTGATAAACAACCCCTTCACTTCAGCATTTATGTAAACAGGGCTACTCAGCACTTTGATTAGCCTTTATTTTCATTCCCTCCATGGTGCTTTATTTCTCTGATCTCCAATTTAGCCACAGCAGCTAAGTAGCGGTTATATCTCAATTCTCCCCTTTACTTAACAAAAAACTATTTATATTTAAGCAGACTGTTTTTCTAAATGAATAGCGAAAAATAAGTACATTTCAAAAGCACAGAAAACACGTTATACAAATTTAATTTGCGAGGTCGATCACGACACTGCACCGACTCAGATCACAATTATAAGCGCTTAATTTTACTAGGATAAAAACGTCGCAAACGTTACACTTTTGCACATAAAAACAACATAGCTTCATGCAGGCCCCAACCTGCTTCTTCCCCCCAAAAAACGTGAAAGGTCCTAGTAAAGATGAGTCCGGAAAAATATCTTCTTGATTGGCAAACAAGCCAAACTAATTCAGAATCCATCTCACCACTTCTTGGCCAACTGTACCGACAGAAAGGTGTTGAAATCCTACTGTTTGGTCGTCAATTGGTTAACGCTTCAACTGTCGATATCATCAAAGCACATCGTGTCGCCCGCAAGTATACTGGTAAGGCTTTATCACCAGCACAAACGCTTCCGCTAATTCAGCAACTGACAGAATTAGATTTGTCGCCTTGTCGAATAGATGTTGGTCAGCTTGCACACGAATACTGGAATAACCAAGACAATGAAGACGGTTTAAAAGACTACCTTCAAACTGCATTAATTGAGTCGCTAGACAGTACCCAATCGTTAGAATCTCGTGATGTTGTTCTGTATGGCTTTGGACGTATTGGTCGCTTATTGGCACGCTTACTCATTGAAAAAAGTGGTGTAGGCTATCCACTCCGTCTAAAAGCGATTGTTGTTCGTGGCGGTAAAGATGGTGATTTAGAAAAGCGTGCGAGCCTACTCCGTCGTGATTCAGTACACGGCCCGTTTAACGGCAGCATTACCATCAACAAAGAACGTAAAGCTATCATTGTTAATGGTAACTTTATCCAAATTATCTATGCTAACAGCCCTGCTGAAGTAGATTACACACAATACGGTATCAACAATGCACTTGTTGTCGATAACACGGGGATTTGGCGCGACAGCGAAGGGTTAAGTAATCACCTTGCATGCCCAGGCACAAGTAAAGTACTACTGACAGCGCCGGGTAAAGGCGATATTAAAAATGTCGTATTTGGGGTGAACGAAGCCGTCATTCAACCTGAAGACACCATTATCTCAGCAGCAAGCTGTACTACCAATGCAATAACGCCAGTATTGAAGGCCGTTAACGACAAATATGGCGTCGTCTCTGGTCACATCGAAACTGTGCACTCGTACACTAACGATCAAAACCTGATTGACAACTTCCACTCAGGCGATCGCCGTGGCCGCTCTGCATCCCTAAATATGGTACTGACTTCCACTGGCGCAGCTAAAGCCGTCGCAAAAGCGCTGCCAGAACTGGCAGGTAAATTATCAGGTAACTCTATTCGCGTTCCAACTCCAAATGTTTCCATGGCTGTTGCAAACTTGAATTTAGAAAAAAATGTTACCGCAGAGGAGATGAATCAATACCTTCGTGAAATGGCGCTTAACTCGCCGCTTTCAGGGCAAATTGATTTCACGGATTCTACAGAAGTCGTATCTAGCGATATTGTTGGCTCACGTGTTGCAGGTGTTGTGGATGGTGTCGCCACGATTGCTCAAGACAACCGTTGCGTACTATACATTTGGTACGATAACGAGTTCGGCTATAGCTGCCAAGTCGTTCATTGTATGGAACAAATGATGGGGGTTCGCTACAAAACATACCCAGCTAAGTAAAACTTAGTACTTATTATAATAACTAAACCTCTTGCCTATTTACCGCTCTGATTATTCAGAGCGGTTTTTTCTTTATAGGTTTTACTGAGCCGATGAATATACTCCTTTCAAAATGCGGCACTCACTTTTCGTACAGCAACGTACTAGCGATACCCATTGATCACCCGTTTCATCACACCCACGAAACTCAGCACGCAATTCGTATTTTTTGAATGGTAGAAGTGCGATAAAAGTCGCGACAATGAGTGCCAAAAAGTCAAATTGAGGTACAAAAGCCCAAGTCGCAGCAGCCATAATTTGATCATTGATGATGATTAATATAGATA
>NZ_NOIF01000044.1 GCF_002265265.1 Photobacterium sanguinicancri | reverse complement strand
TGATTCACTATCAAAGGCTACATTCACAGAGAGAATCGCTGGATGCTGGGCTCTCAACTAAGTTGCTGAACAGAGCCATTAGTTGCTTCATGATGACCTCTGAGATGCTGAAAACATACTCAGAAGCGTTAGTAAGATGTAAGAAAGAACCAACCAACATAAAGCAACCATCAAAGCCGTATTTACCCAACCTAACGGCCATTCAACAGCTTGTAGTCGGTTTCCTCCAATGTAACTCAACATTCCACCAACACTTCCTAATACTATAAGTACGTTGGAAGAATAGGATTGGATTACTTTTCTGCTGATCCACATAAAAGAAGTGAAACCGAGCCACATCAAAATGAGCCACAACGGGAATCCCCCATCAGGAAATAGATAAAAACCCGTATGATATAAAGAGGCATCCATTGCTATTCCTATCAAGCTGGCGGATACCACAAAACGCCAATTGACAGAAAAAAACCACCAGCTCACCACCAACATGATCACCAATAGATAGATAAAGCGATACTGCCCCCATACCGCTAATATCCAGTACAGATTAAAGCCGCACGTTACCATTAAAAATTGCAGTTTATCTTTTCGGTCACTACTTGGTTTTTCTGAACCCGAGTTCTTAGTTAAAGACATATACCGCCTCCATTAATGGCACACTTGAATAACTGACTGAATGACCTACGTGCGTTATCAGTTTGCGATATTTCGGTTAACTACGCCATTGCGGGCGACTCGCCACTAACTGAATGGTGCTAATGCTGCGTTCTAAAAATCCACCTTCGCAATAACAAAAATAGTAACGCCACATTCGAATAAAGCGTTCGTCATAGCCAAGTTCATGCAATCGCGAGGTTTGTTGGTTAAACGCCTGATGCCAGTCAGATAAAGTTTGAGCATAGTCCAAACCTATGTCTTTCAAATCTCGGATCACAAAATCAGAGTGCTTGGTCATTTGCTCTGCCAACACAGTGACAGACGGCAAAAATCCACCAGGGAAAATATGTTTTTGAATAAAATCAACGCCACGGCTATAGCTCTCGTAGCGCTGATCAACAATGGTGATAGCCTGAATAGCCAATAATCCGTTGGGTTTCAGTAATGACTGACATTTCTTTATATAGGTAGTGAGGTATTCTTTGCCAACAGCCTCGACCATTTCGACCGATACCACTTTGTCGTACTCACCAGTTAGATCGCGGTAATCATCAAGAAGCAAGGTCACCTTATCGCTTAACCCTTCTTGTTCAATCCGATCTTTAGCCCATAAGTGCTGCTCTTTAGAAATGGTTGTCGTGGTAACTTGGCAGCCATAGTGCTTTGCAGCATGGATGGCTAGTGCCCCCCAACCTGTGCCAATTTCCAGCAAGTGATCGTCTTTGCTTAAGTCTAGTTGTTGACACAAGCGATCCATTTTGTTGAATTGCGCATCCGCTAAACAATCTTGCTCTGAATGATAAATCCCACTTGAATACAGCATCTCTTTGTCGAGAAATGTTTCGTACAAGGCGTTACCTAAATCGTAGTGAGCTGAAATATTATCACGAGCATTATCCTTATTGTTACGGCGTAACTTATGAGTCAGCACTTCGCCTATCCGTGTCATCCAACCCGTCTTGGCTTCTAGCTTGTCTAAGGTGGGGAAATTTCGCGCTAACACTTGCACCACTTTAGTAATGTCTGGTGAATCCCACCATGCATCGATATAGGCTTCACCCGCGGCAATACTGCCGCCAGAAAGCAGGCGTTTATAGAAACCGCTATGATTAACGCTTAATTGCGCTTGTAACTCGGCTTGCTTATCCCCAAAGAAATACGTTTCTCCTTCTCGCTCAATAATAGTTAATCCCACGTCATTGAGCTGCTCTAAGACTTTGAAAATGACTTTCCTTGCAACATTTTGCATCGGAGTTACTTTTGCTGATTGTTGATTAATATCACTTCTTAACATGGGTAATTCCTTACTTTTTTAATTCTGATGCTGCACTTTCAGGATGGTCATGAAAACTCACCCCTTTGATCCACAATTTGAGCGCTTGCCAATAGATACCAATGACCACTTTGACTGTCATTATCGGAGTTACCATCATTTGTTTTCGCAGTGAAGATGAACTGAATGGTTCGTGCTTCATCATCATGCTGGCATCAAAAATTTTCGTTATTGTGATCTCTTCTGTTTCTTTTTCTGAATCAAGAACTATGCCAGAATCAGCTATCGTTGGCCTATCACACGCAGGATCTTCACCGTGGACTTCAAGGTGAACACGTAGTTGATCACTCGGTTGTTTGAGCTGCCAGTGATATTGCTGCTCCATCGGATTAAAAGGCGATACATGAAAGGCTTTCGGAGCTTGCCATAAACGGCTTTTCCACCGTGATTTGGCGGGTATTGCGTAGTAATGGCGCTCGTTCCATGGCGTATTACTCACCTCTGCTAACATGTACTGCCATTCGCCCTGCTCATCGAACAAGTAATACAAATTAAGAGGGCTAAAATAGATACCAAAGTACCTAAGCTGGCATAACAGGAAGACTTTCCCTGTCAGCATCTCACCTGTTAGTTGTGCAATTTTGTCTTGAGCGCCCTGTTTGAGTTCAGCAACATTACTCGCTTGACCATTGAGGTAATCTGTTACCAAAAATCGTGCGGGGTGCCATTTTGAAAAGCCGAATCCTTTGACCTTACTAGTCAGTTCATCCAGTTCATCTAAATCAAAAAATGGCATAAAGAGCGGGTACTCAAAGTTGTGTGTCACAGGCGTAAAACGGCGATGACGCACTGTCCCAACATAAATGCCGCTACGTGACTGCACTGCCAACTCAGATTGAGACAAGTCCGAGGCTAAGGCTTCGCTTTTCGTGATAGTTTTTCTGATCGCGCTGTCCATCAGAATTGTCCTGAATCGCTGGCTGTTGCTTGAAAGGCAGCAGCATGTGGACGTTGCGTACTGGAAGTACCTTGCCCTATGGTTATTAGGTTAATATTATTCACGACATCTAACGCACTTCTTACCCCGTCTTCATGGAAGCCGTTATACCAATACGCACCACAGAACCATGTATTCTCCACGCCATTAATACGTGGGCGTTGCTGTTGCGCGGCAATGGACTGAGTTGTAAATACAGGGTGTGCATAGGTAAAAGTACGCAAGATTTTATCTGGATTAATACGGTCAGTTTGGTTGAGTGTCACACAGAAAGTTTCAGGTGACTCAATCCCTTGCAGTATGTTCATATTGTACGTTAGTGCAGCTAAACGCTGGCTTCGCTCGTCTATGCCTTGGGGGTCTTCAGATAGTGACGCGGTAACATCATCACTTTTCGGCAGATGATAATTCCATGCTGCCCATGCAGTACGCGACTTAGGCAGTAGATTGGTGTCGGTATGCAGTACCACCTCATTATCTTGATAAGTCATGGCAGACAACACATCAATTTCATCTTGGGTTTTATCACTTAGCAAGGCTAAGGCTTGATCGCTATGACAAGCAAAAATAACATGATCAAACTGTTCCTTTCCGCGCGCACTTATCACGGTTACGCCATCAGTATGACGAGTTACTTGCTGAACAGGCGTGTTCAACGCGATAGATTGTTCAAAGGCGGGTGTCATTTTCCGAATGTATTCACGTGAACCACCGGGAATGACAGCCCACTGCGGTCTATTAGTGACATCCAGTAAGCCATGATTTAAAAAGAAACGCAGGAAAAAACCTAACGGAAAACCACGCATGTCCGACAGGGTCGACGACCAAATTGCTGCCCCCATAGGCAAAATATAATTAACCGCAAAATAATCACTAAAATCATGGTGGGCTAAAAATGCCCCTAGTGTTTGCGACTGGTTGCCGTCACCTTTACTGGCTGCCACTTTCGCCAGTTTATTAAAGCGTAAAATCTCATTCAAAAAGCGATAAAACGAAGGTCGGAATAAATTGCGCTTTTGAGCAAACAAGGTTGAAATTGTATGACCGTTATACTCAAGTCCAGTGTCTTCATTACGGACACTGAAGCTCATTTCGGTTGGTTGGCCAACAATACCCACTTCGGCCATTAACTTTTCAAAATGCGGATACGTACGGTCATTGAATACAATAAAACCCGTATCAATCGCATACTCGCCACTCTCAACAGTTACATCTACAGTGGCGGTATGACCACCAATATAGTCATTCGCTTCAAATAAAGTAATGTCATGGTCTTGGTGTAGATACCAAGCGGATGTCAGCCCAGAAATCCCTGAACCTATAATTGCTATTTTCATGCTGCCTTCCCTGTCATACGTTTAATGACTGACTGCTGTAACCCCATAGGTAACAACGCAATTGTTTTTAAGATAAAGCTGAATTTTTTTGGGAAATGAATTTCTTTATTACCCGCTTGGATGCCTTGACGAATATAAGAAGACGCAACTTCAGGCGTCACCAGCATTGGCATAGGGAAATCATTTTTATCAGTGAGCGGCGTTTTAACAAAACCTGGGCTAACCAAAGTGACTTTGATGCCTTTATGTTCTAAATCAATCGCTAAGGTTTGGGCAATGTAACTCAGCGCGGCTTTCGAACCACCATAAGCTTCAGCCCGAGGCAAAGGAATATAACTGGCTGTAGATCCCACGAAAACTAAATGACTCTGGCTATCAAGACGTTCTTGCATAGCTTCTACACAATGAAGTAACCCAAACACATTCACATCAAATACACGCTTAAATAACGCGGTGTCGACACAACCGTTGTCGATATATTCACAAGTGCCTGCGTTTAAAATAATCAGCTTAGGAAGTACGACCAAGGTGTCTAGCGCCGCTTGGGTCGCTGCTAAATCGGTCACATTAAACGCCAGCGTTTGTATGTTATCGCTTTGTGCTGAAAGTGCATTTAAGCGTTCTTGGCTCTGTCCACAGGCAATCACCTGCATGCCTTTATTGGCATAATCGAGGGCGAGTTGCAGACCTATACCTGAGCTCGCACCTGTAATCAAAACATCAGCCACGGGTTTAACACTCATTGACCTAACCTCGTCTTAATGTGGCGGATCACTTTGCCCAATAACGGCACGCCTTCATAAATCATTTCACCTAGATCAAAATAGTCACGGTGAAAGACCACCTTGTCATTATCAAGCTCTAACCGAGTACAACCTTCAACAGTGCGTGGTTTTCCCTTCTCTATATCAGGATGCGAAAATGTCATTGTCCACTGCACAAACGCTTGTTTTTCATCTACTAATGAATGGTGAATCTGAAAATCACAACTCGTGATGTTGCTATAAAGCTGTGCAAAATACTCATGAAGTGCTTCCCAGCCTTCTATTCGGTGGGCTGGATCTTCAAATACAATGTTAGGGTGATAGATAGCCTCTAAATCTACTAAATTGTCTTTTCCTAACTGACTGTATACCGCAATAAAGTTTGCTAATACTTGGTCAGAACTATCTATAACGCTTAGAGTCATGGTCTTATCCTCTGACGGCTAACAATCATTGGGGTTGATTAGCCCCCTCTACTCCCATCAAACGCTACCCTGTAACTTCCCTTGTTCATTGGCTCGTTTAAAGGTTTCAATCGCTAGCAATCTTGCTTGTTTATGATCCACTATTGGCCTGGGGTAACTCAGCGTATGTGCACCTAGCCAAAGGTGTGGGCTGTGAATGAATTTATCTGGAACATCTTTCAATTCCTTTATCCATTTACGAACAAATTCACCTTTTGGATCAAAACGTTGACCTTGAATTGTCGGATTAAATACACGAAAGTATGGCTGTGCATCTGTGCCTGTTGAAGCGGCCCATTGCCAGCCGCCATTGTTCGATGCCATGTCGCCGTCGATCAGGTGAGACATGAACCATTGCTCACCAGCTTGCCAATGAATTAACAAATCTTTGGTAAGAAAACTCGCGACTATCATACGAAGACGGTTATGCATCCATCCGGTCGCTTTTAGCTGTCTCATTGCTGCATCCACAATCGGAAAACCAGTTTCACCTTGTTGCCATGCACGTAAGTGGTTTTCATCGTTTTGCCAACGGACAAACTTAGTCCAATCATGAAAAGGCGCTTCACGACATAATTTAGGGTGCGCATCCATTAGGTGGCGGTAAAACTCACGCCATACTAATTCGTTAAACCAAGTAAACGCCCCTGACTCTGGGTTTTCTAAACACTCAGGGTATTCTGTCATTAGCGTGTGAAAACATTGACGAAGAGACAGTGCCCCTATCGCAAGATAAGGCGATAAACAGCTGGTGCCATCTATCGCGGGATAATCACGGTTAGCGTGATAGTTCATGGCTTTCTCGTAGCAAAATGTCAGTAAACGCTGGCGAATCGCTTCATCATCCACAGCCCAATCAATACTATTTGTTACGGGGTAACTAAAATGAAGGGCGCTAGGTGAATGTAAATCTGCTGTGACGAAGGATCTGCTTCTATCGTCTATAACATCATCGTCTCTAGCATCAATATCAGTAATGGCTTCGGGGGCAGGTTGAACAAGTGGCACTCCCCGTGAAGCAACTTGATCGTGATAAACACGCACCCATGTTTTACGAAAAGGCGTAAAAACTTTAAATGGATCGCCTTGTTTATTGAGCACTCGTCCTGGTTCAATGATGCAATCGTCATCAAACACACTTAGCTTGATAGAATGCGAGGCTAGTTGCTCACCAACGCGTAAATCCCGCTGGTTTTCGTTGATCAAATACTGTTTATTACAAAAGACATGACCCACCTGATACTGCTGAGTAAGCGCTAAGATACAAGCTGGCACAGCAGCAAAGTCAGCCACTTCTTTTACAATTAGCGGAATATTCAATGCCGCTAGAGACTGTCTCAGTTCAACTAAGCGGCGCTGAATAAAATCAATTTTTATTGGCGCTTCATGGTGCTCATGCCACTGCATCGGTGTTGCAATATAAAGTGCGATTACTGGCTCAGAAGCTTGGCGATATTGGCATGCTTGTAGTAATGCCGTGTTATCAACAACACGAAGATCATTGCGCAACCACACTAATTTACTCATGCCTTCACCTCGGTATCTTGCCTTTCTAGCAATGAGTCATCCGAACTTAGCCGCGCTAAATCAGGGTGAATCTGCTTAATCGTGCCGGTAATTTTAATTGGGATAGCTGACTTTGTTACCCAAGTCAGAAGATCATTTAAGACTTTATTCTGTAAGGCTTTTTCTCCGACTATTACTACAGAACAAGCGTTTACTTGAGCTATCATTCTGTCTAACCCAAATAACTTACCGTGATAGTTTTCTAGCATGAAAGTGCGCCGTCCCTGCTGCTTTGCTCTTAACAGCTCCAGCGGTAATTTATAACTACCCTCATTATCAAAACTCATGACAACAATGAGTTGCTTCCCTGTTGATTTAATCTGCGCTTCGGTCGAGATTAAACATTTACGACAAAGGCTAAGCCAAAACGCACGTTGCGCATCTGAAAGTGGTGTATCCAGTCCATCTAAGTGCTGCTGTATGGGTAAAAAAAACTGCTTTTCCAGTACAGACAATGGGTACTCTTTTAAGAGTTGCTGTACTGTTTTTTCAAGCGATTCTTTACTAAAGGCATCGATGCTTTCTATCACCTCAGAAGTAATATCGAGCGCCTCTGCACTCACCATATTTGCTGGTGAGTGCTCTAATAGCGGTTTCACTTTGCCGATAGAAACCCCTTTATCAAGCCAACTTAAAATCAGTTGAATCCGCTCAATATCGCTTTCTGAATATAAACGGTGGCCTTTTTCTGTTCGTGTTGGATTCAATAAGCCATAGCGTCTCTGCCACGCCCTTAATGTCACCGAGTTCACACCTGTTTTTTCAGACACTTCACTGATAGCATGCAAAGGCTTTTCTGGATGACGCTCATCCACTTGCTGAGTACCAGCTTTTGTATTACATGGCATAACGTAGCTTCAACTCTTGTGGGTATGGGTTTAGAAATACTTGGGTTTGCAAGTAAACATCAGGATTTTGCTGTAAGTGGTGATTAATTAAGGTCAACGGAGCAAGTATTGGCATGTTACCAATGCGGTAATCCATAATCAGATCCGCTAATTCTTTTTTCTGCTGCTTATCGAGGTCGCGTTTGAAATACCCTTGAAGGTGCATTAATACATTGGTGTTATTACGACGATTGGCACGGTTCTTTATGGCTTCCATGAATTGCAAACGATAGCTGTGATAGAACTCATCCAAATCCCAGTTTGCAATTTCAGCCACCATTCGACCAAGTGATTTGTAGGCGACAGGGCTATGTGCCATCAAGACTAATTTATACCGTGAGTGGAACTTGACTAGCTTGGCACGAGTAGGCTCATTCCCCATACAGTTGTAAAAGTCATTCAAGGTGAAAACTCGAAATACAAAATTCTCGCGAAGGTATGGATCTTGTAACCGGCCATCTTCTTCAACCGGCAACCACGGCATGGCTTCCATTAATTTGCGAGTAAATACACCCGCTGTACCACCTGGAATCGTGTTGCCGTTTTCCATATACAGTTTTACCCGCTCCATGCCACAGGTTGGTGATTTTGCACATACCACATAACCACGAAGCTGATTAAGGCTCGGAATTTTCTTATCGCTAAAAATCAACATTTCATCGGTAAAGTCTTTAGTGGCATCTTTGGTCCCGACCAAGCGTTCTTCACCGTCTTCTGTTTTCATTAAACGTATAGTCGGACGCGGTACAGGTAAACCAATCCCTACCTCAGGACAAATTGGCTGAAAGTCGAAGTAGTCAACAAGCTGCTCTTCAACAAAAATATTTCGTTTGTGTCCGCCATCAAAACGAACTTTCTGGCCAATCACACATGCGCTTACACCTACTGGAATACCCATGAGCTTTTATCCTTTGAGTTATACAAGATTTACCATTTGTACAACTAAGATTAGGAAATGGATCACTCTTGTACAAAAAAAATTTCCGTACAAGGCAATAAGCATCAAAATTAATAAGATTTTGGGATTGCATTCATGCGGTTAAGCTCATATTTTTGGGTATGCTTTTCTATTTGATACTAAATTATGAACCCAGAAGAAAAACAATTTGCCGTTATTGGGCTTGGCCGTTTTGGTATGGCGCTTTGTGAAGAATTATCAAGCCATGGCGCACAAGTCTAAGCACAGGCCAACAATGGCTCGCGGCTTTCTTTCAGTCTGCCACCATGCGCACCGCTGGCTTTAATAGTGTCGATTTATCACAACTCACTCACCCGACGATATTAATCATGATCTTGTTAATGCTAATTGGTGCGGGATCGACCTCTACAGGCGGTGGTATCAAAGTATCAACCTCCGTTGTCGCGATGACAGCAACCTGGTCTTTTTTACGTCAGCGTAATCATGTGTCTTTGTTTAAACGCACTATCGCAACCAATACCGTCACTAAGTGTTTAGCCATTATTGTCGTCAGTGGTTTAATGCTGACATGCGCCATGTTCCTTCTTATGATCACGGAAAAAGCCAGCTTTGTTTCTATCATGTTTGAAACCATCTCGGCATTTGCTACTGTCGGAGTTTCTGGCGGATTAACGGCTGAGTTATCTGAAGCTGGAAAGTTCATCATGGTGGTGGTGATGATTACAGGCCGTATAGGCCCATTAACGCTGGCATACATGTTAGCGCGTCCAAAGCCGTCTAAACTTAAATACCCAGAAGGCAATGTGTTCGCTGGTTAACTTTACAGTCTAATCACTAACACCAATAAAAAAGCGCCCCATGAAGATGCGGCGCTTTTTTATTACCTATTTGTGCGTTGGTTATTGCTTGATAATCAATGGGAAGATAAACCCATGGTGATCACGGAAAAAGGACAAGCTTGTTTACAACGGGAACAACCATCGCACTTTACTTGATCCAATTTAGGCAAACTCAATGCTGCAATAGCAATTGCTTGGTGTGGGCATTGCTCGGCACACAGCTCACACTCACCAAATAAACGATTTTGGCAGTTAGTATTGAAGTTAGGCCTTAGCTCGGTGTCATTTTGTTTATCGCATGGCTTCTTAGCGTGTAAAGCCCCTGTCGGGCAAACTTTCTGGCACTCACCACACATGCTGCAATAGCCGTAATCAATATCTAATTGCGCTAAACCGCTTTCAATATGAATGATCTTTTCTGGGCATGACGATTCGCATTCTGTACAACCCGTGCATATTTTCTGAAAAAGCACTTCTTCAATGGCACCCGGTGGACGCGCCACCACTCTAACAACTTGGCTTGCATCGACTAGTTCGGTAACGAGATCTTGATCGGCTGGCACTGCCTCACCCGACTTTGGTAACGAACGGGATGAGGAAGTGGCTGATGAAATGTCAGCCGATGCCTTTTTGGTACCCGATGTGAAAGCACGAAACAAACCACGCCGACTAATGGTTTTATGTTCCATATAGGCTTTGTAATAACGCTCGTCCTTTTCTGCCATATTAACGGTAAACCTTTAATGATAAAGGCGTTAATTGCCATGTATCTTGTATCGACAAACACCACTCTTTCACTAAAGCAGCCAGACGTTGATAAGTGTTGGTTGCTGCATGCTTTTCAACCAATTCAAGATAACGCAAACACCAAGGTAGCAAGTGTTCGGTCAGTAAATTCTCGACAAGCGGTTGATCTTGAGACTGCTCAATCAACTGACTAATCGCAAACAGCATTAAGCCAAATTGATCTTCAGGCTCACGCATCCCAGTGTTTAATTCAATGTTGTTTGCCCTTAAAAACTGGCGTAACCGTACGGTGGAATCACCAAAAACGACTTGCTCTTTATCAAGATAGACTGAACCCCACGGTGGTGCGACCATGACCTCTCCACCTTCAAACAACAAAAAAAAGTCATCATTAAGCGCTTGGTTTTTTTCAGATGTTAATGCATGAACGAAATCTGCAAAGCCGTTGTGCTCTAAATCATCACTGTATTTGATCAGCTCGATGATGGCCTGGTTATTTTCATGATTCAGTGGAAAGTAGAATAACGAGCCAAATATTTTGCTCATTGTATTCACATCATCAAGGCTTAATTCGGTTGATGTGTCAGTTAGATTCTGCATATGGTAACTCGTACTTAACTTTAAAATGAGGGGGGAACGGCTCCCCCTCGGTTTTAGATGATTAATGTCTTACACTTAGATCGGCAATTACATACCTACCGTCATGTGAAGATTAAAGAAAATATTACGACCAAGTAATTCAGCCACTAGCACAAGCGCTAAACCAACAACAGGCAAGGCAATACTTCCCTTGATGCGGTTAATACCAAATAGTGCAATCGCAGCACCGGCAACAAGCAGTACAATTCGGCTACCTTGTAGCATTGCCATGTTAGGCACTAAATCACGAGCGGCAACGACCGAGGATTGGATATTCGCTAATGCCACCATTTGTGACATCGTCACTACTATCATGGCAATAATCGCCACTACCACTAAGCCTTGAATGCCACGCGTATATTTCGCATCATCAAACTGCGCACTGTGCATCAAGGTTGACGCAAAAATAGCACCCGCAACAACCATAGTCAGTAAGAAAGACCAGCCTGTGTACGGTGTATTCCATGTTGGAACAGTATCAATTAAATACACATTCACCATTGAATACATAAAGGCAACACCAGCCACCATACCTGCTATTTTCAAGCCTTTACGGACACCTTCAGTGCCTTTATCCAATACTTCTAACAACCAGTAAAGGCCACCAAAAGCAAAGAACATTGAGCCTGTCAGGATCTCATTGGACAGCCAGCTTGTACCCACTTGGTTTAATGCATTCATTGCGCGCATCGGGCTACCAAGGTGTGTAGAAGAAGCAACGAAACCTAGCCCCATCACCACCCAAACGAAAAACATATTTCGTGTGATTCTGCCTTTTACATCAACACGTGAATTTGTCACCAAGTTAGCAATACTCATAATTAAATATGCGCCAACTGCAGTCTGTGCCAGCACTGTAAATAACACCAAAGACAATTCATGATAACTCATCTTAAACCTCCTTAGGATTCGCAAGGTGACCAGTAGTGTCATTTGTTGGACGCGCATGACGGTTAGGTTTGATCACGATATTTGGCTTAGTGATTAATGAAGAAGGAAGCGGTGCAACATCGGCATTGGTTCCGTACTTTTTACGCAATTCAGCAATTGGGCCAAATTCAAGCGCACGCAGTGGACAAGACCCCACACAAATCGGGTCTAAACCTTCCGCTACGCGTTCATAACAACCATCACACTTAGTCATGTGACCTTGTTCAGCATCAAATTGCGGTGCGCCATAAGGACAGGCATTGGCACAGTGTTTACAACCTATACAAACGTCTTCATCAACAATAACGAATCCGTCTTCTTTGCGTTTGTGCATTGCACCCGATGGACAGACTTTGGCACACGCTGGTTCATCGCAATGGTTACAGGCAATAGAAGTATAATAAGCAAAAACATCCTGACGGTATATGCCGTTTTCTTCTACCCAATTACCGCCAGCATATTCGTATACACGGCGGAAGCTTCTGTCGACACCTAAGTCTTTCACGTCTTTACAAGAAAGCTGACAAGTCTTACAACCTGTACATTTGCTCGAGTCGATATAAAAACCATATTGTTTCATGATTCAGTCCTTACGCCTTTTTCACTAGTTGAACTTCAACTAGATTGGTATGTTGAGGGTTACCTTTAGCCAGTGGGCTTGGTTTTTGAGAGGTTAAAACGTTGATTGAACCGTTATGGTCAACCTTTTTACCGTCTGGCGCATACCATGCACCCTCACCTAACGCGACCACACCAGGCATCATACGAGGCGTTACTTTCGCGTTGATACGCACTTCACCACGGTCATTGAAAATACGAATACGGTCGCCATTTTTAATACCACGACGATCAGCATCCATCGGATTAATCCACATTTCTTGCTGTGCTGCTTGCTTCAAAATATCGACATTTCCGTACGTTGAGTGACAACGTGCTTTGTAGTGGAAACCGGTTAATTGCAGCGGGAACTCTGCACGTTTTGGTGAATCCCAACCTTCAGAGGTACTCACGTAAATCGGTAATGGGTGAATCACATCACCTTCAGGCAACTCCCACTCCGCCGCGATTTCTGCCAAAGCTTCCGAGTAAATTTCCACCTTACCCGATGGTGTATTCAGTGGGTTGTTAACTGGATCTGCACGGAAAGCTTGGTAAGCCACATAATGGCCATTGGGATCACTACGTTTCACTATCCCTTGCTGACGCACGGTTTCGAAGTCTGGCAATGTTGGATCCAGCTTTAAGGTTTCTGCATACAAGTGACGTAACCAACCTTCTTGGTCTCGGCCTTCTGTAAAGGCTTCACCCACCCCTAAACGCTCGGCTAAGTCCGCACAGATCTGGTAGATGCCACGCGATTCAAACTGAGGCTCAATCGCTTTATCGGCAAAGATGAAATATGGCATGTTGGCTGCTTTACCATCCATACAAAAGTCAGCTTGCTCAGACGTAGTTAAATCTGGCAGTACAATATCGGCATATTTAGCAGAAGAGGTCATGTGGTTATCAATCACAACGATCATTTCACACGCTTTTTCATCTTGAAGAATGTCGTGGGTGCGATTGATATCTGAATGCTGATTGATCAAGCAGTTGCCAGCGTAGTTCCAAATGAACTTGATTGGCACATCAAGCTTATCTTTACCGCGTACCCCATCGCGTGTCGCCGTCATTTCTGGGCCACGCACAATCGCGTCAGTCCAAAGGAACATAGAAATAGAGGTTTCGATAGGGTTTTTTAGGGTTGGGAAACGGACAAATGGGATATTGTAATCCGATTCACGCGCACCAGAGCCGCCACCATGAATACCTAAGTTACCGGTTAGCAAGGCCAACATGGCAATAGCACGAGAGGCAATTTCACCATTTTGGGTACGCTGTAACCCCCAGCCTTGATAGATAGCACAAGGCTTAGTCGAACCAATCTCGCGGGCGGTTTTGATAATGATGTCAGCAGGAATACCCGTAATAGGCGCGGCCCATTCAGGTGTTTTTTCTACGCCGTCTTCGCCTAAGCCTAGAATGTAAGATTTATAATCACTGTTTGCTGGTGCAGAGGCTGGTAAGGTTTTTTCATCATAGCCAACACAGTATTTATCCAAGAACGGCTGATCGACCAAATCTTCTTTGATCATCACATGTGCCATTGCGGAAATGAATGCGGCATCTGTACCCGGCTTAATTGGGATCCACTGATCTTCACGCCCTGCCGCTGTATCATTGTAGCGCGGGTCAATCATGATCATTCTAGCGTTTGATTTCTCTTTACTTTCAATCAAGTGGTGAATCAAACCACCGCCAGACATACGCGTTTCGGCAGGGTTATTACCAAATTGAACAATCAGCTTGCTGTTTTCAGTGTCAGAGAAAGAGTTACCGTTCGCCCAACCACCGTAGGTATAGCTTAGGCCTTTGGCGATTTGCGCTGTCGAGTAATCCCCATAATGGTTTAGGTAACCACCTGTTAGGTTCATTAAGCGAGCAATAAGCGTTGCACCTGGAGGCCAAGATTTAGTGACTGTGCCACCGAGCGTACCTGTACCGTAGTTCAGGTAGAACGCTTCATTACCGTAGTCTTTTTTGATGCTGTTAATGCTATTGGTAATTTCGTTGTAGGCTTCATCCCACGAGATGCGCTTAAACTTACCTTCACCACGCTTACCTACACGCTTCATTGGGTATTTTAGGCGGTCAGGGTTATAGACACGACGGCGCATAGAACGCCCACGCAAACAGGCACGCACTTGCACATCTTTGTTTGCGTAATTATCGGTACCAGTATTATCAGCATCGACCCACTTGATTTCGCCATCAGCAACATGCATACGCAAAGGACAACGGCTACCACAGTTTACGGTACACGCACTCCAGACGACTTTTTCGTCAGCTGGTGTTTTGTCACTTGCTTGAACACTGCTTGATTTAAATGGCAAAGTAATTGCGCTAGTAACAGCGGCTAAACCACCAATAACAGATGAGGACTTTATAAACCCCCTCCGCGTAAGTGTTGGAATGAGTATTTCTTTTAATTTGTTGGTCATGACACATCGCTCATTAATTATTATTTATAATTGTGTCAATTCTGTCATCTACCCCTTTAGGCTTATTGATAAGCGTCAACAAACAAATCGGAAATGCATAAATTTACAAAGGCACGTGATAAAAATCATGTTTTCATGCTGGCAAAAAATAGCCCTTAATCGCACTAGAATGCTGCATGAAAACCCTTATCAATCTGAATTGAATCGCATTATCACATTGTGTTCCCAATCGTTTCACATAAAAAAACAGCCACCGTTAAGGTAGCTGTTTTCTTTTTATTTCTGTTTGTATTTTTTGGTAAACGCAGATGTATATCTATTCACTCACACTGCATTTATTCATTATCGCTATTAACGTTTGCTTAGCTTAATACAGTACCAATGCTAAGTAGTACCATTACCATCGCAGTCAAAAACGCCAGCAATGGTCCAATGAAACGTAGCCATGACGAATAAGCGACACGTCCAATGGCCAACCCGCCCATCACAACACCCGATGTTGGTGTCACCAAGTTGGGTAAACCGGAAGCCGATTGGAATGCCGTTACTACCAACTCTCGCCCTACTCCAGCAAAATCTGCTAGCGGTGCTAATACTGGCATTGAAAGTACAGCTAGACCTGAAGATGATGGCACGACCAGACACAGTACCGCTTCAACCCAGTAAATAGCGTTAACAAAAGCCACCTGGCTCAAACCGCCTAGCAAACCTTCTGCATAGTTCAAAATGGTATGCGTGATGTTACCGTTGTCCATCACCACAACCAGACCGCGCGCTATGGCAATAATAAGTGCCACGCCTAGTAAATCACGCGCACCATCAACAAAACTATTGGTCAGTTCGGTTTCAGACAATTTACCGACTAAGCCAGCCACAATACTTGCACCAATGAACAATGCAGAAAGCTCTGCCATCCACCAGCCTGCCACAGAAACACCCCACATCATGACAGCAAAGGTCGCGCCAAATATGGCTAACACGGCTTTACGAGTGCCTGTCAGTTCCGGGGCTTCTTGTTCTTTGCTATGTAAGAAATGACGTTCGTTATCTTCTTTCTGATGCGCAACAAGCGATTGTGATGGATCGCGTTTTACTTTATCGGCATAGCGCATAACGTAGAACACACAAGCAAGCCAACCAATCACTAAAATTGCTACACGTAGCCAAACACCTTCCATGAAATTAATTTCAGCCGCGTTTGAGGCAATCACAGTCGCAAAGGGGTTAATGGTTGAACCCAAGCAACCAATACCTGCGCCGACCATGATAATGGCAACACCCACTATGCTATCGTAGCCCGCCGCAATCATGACGGGGATCAGTAAGGCATAGAACGGGATTGTTTCTTCAGCCATGCCATAAACAGTACCGCCAAGTGCAAATAACCCCATTAGGATGGGGATCATCCATTTTTCTTTACCGTTAAGGCGCTTCATTGTACCTGCAATACCCGCATCAATCGCGCCGGTACGCGTCACTACAGCAAGGAAGCCACCAATAACAAGTACGAATAAAGCCACATCTACTGCGCGAGCAGCATAGTTACTTGGATCGTAAAAGCCTTGAATCGGTGCCATCAATACATCAATCACACCTTGAGGATTTGCTTCAACGGTTTGGTATGAACCAACAAGTGGCACCATACGACCGAGTGTTTCATTCTTCTCCATTTGATATTGGCCCGCAGGGATCATCCACGTCAGTACCGCCATCAAAACCGTCAGGATCATTAAAATTGTGTAGGCAGAAGGAAATTTTAGTTTTTTCATTATGATGTCCTTATTATGTGGGACGATTTATACGCCCCACTTTGGGTGGTTATCCACCTTCTTTTTATGCAACGAAATCCATGATTTCTTGAACTGACATGCCCGATAGCCCCATTTTGTTTAAGGTACGCCCTTGCACAAAATAGTTTGTATCGTTGTAGGCATTATCAATATGTAAACAAGAAGTCACCATGGTGGTAGCTACGCCAGCCAACTGACCAAACTCAAAACACGGAACAAGCAAGAAAGCTGCATCTTCTGTTATGTAGCGGTTGCCAGCTGAGTTTGGTGCGCTGTTTAACTTTCCGTGTGTCTCTGATGTACGGTTAACCTCATATACAGTTTCACACTCCATTGCGTATAACGCATTCATTGCCTCAAGTTCAGGGATCAGTGTTAAGCCCAACGCTTTACCCACGGCTTGACGCTCTTGTTCCATAACGGCTGCGGCTTTCGAAGTAGAAATAGAGCAGCAATCTTTGTAGTAATTAAATTGGCCATCAAAGTTTTCAAGTAAGCCCATATTTAGCGTGGTCAACAATGGGTGGCCACCAAAGTTGATATTCTCTAGCCCAGCACTAATCACGTTATCTAATACCGTTAACGGTAAAGGCATCACAGGTTGTAGTCGTGCAATCACCTCTTGTGTTTTACTTGCTGGCAAAGCGGCAACAGGTAAAAATTCTTTCATACCTAAAATCGCAATCTCTGCTGGACCTACAATTCGAGTGGCCCAAGGAATAGAAATTGCGTCTACGAATGTAATATCAAGATCGCCATAGCCTTGTTCTTGTTTGATACGATTAAGTACCAATGAACCATAGTTACCTGGCATCAGCATGATAATTTGGCCATCATGCAAATGCGGTAACATTTCAATAAACAGTGGTTCTTGAGCGAAAGACGGAACAGGTAAAATCAGTAAATCTGAGTAAGCTATTGCTTGATCTAATTCACGGGTAACCTTATCGATTTGTTGAAAACCCGCATAGGTAAGAGGCACATCGTTAAACGAAGAAAGCGCTTCAATACCGCCCCGAGATTCAATATCAGCCAGCGGCTGATCAAACCCTTTAGCACCAAATAAACAGACGTCCGCGCCTTGAAGAGAAAAATGGTATGCCGCGGTTAGTCCTGCATTACCAGAGCCGATAATAGAGACTTTATTAGCCATGATTTGTGTCCTTAATCTGGTTGTTTTTCCTAAAATCAGATTAAGGCGTTTCGTGTGCTTCTCGCCAATGCATCACTTTACTACTGGTATGCAAAAAAGTAATAGCCACTTAACAGAACAGATGTAAGCAACTGATAAATAATAGTTTAAGTGTTATCAATTGCTATCAAGCAAACCAAGCAATAATGTGACTTTACACATTATCGGTAATATCCAGATCGCGCATCGGTCCAATTTTCAAGTAAATATCCATATCATCGGCTTGTAAGAGGAACTGTTCAATGAAATGCTCCGCATGACGATGAACGGGTTTTAAAGCGGGGTACAAAATATCGAACTCAAATGGTAAACCAAACACAAGTGGCCTCATCACCACAGCCGGATGTTCACTTGCCATATGTGCGGTAAATGGATCCGTTATCGCAATGCCAATCCCCTCTCTAACAAGTGCGGCAGCCGTACTTGCGAGTGACACTTCAATATGTTCAATGGTGGATAATTCATAGCGACGTAATAAGGCATCGATGCGCCGCTGTGTAATATCTTTCTCATGGCGAATCACTACTTGCTCCGCAATATCATTAATATCAATACTGCTTCTTTTAGCTAACGGAGAGTCACTTGGTAATAAACACACGCATTCACACTCAACCCGCTGTGCCTTCACTCCCGCTAGCGGCTCATCAATAAAAGCAAAGCCAATATCCGTAGTTTGGCTTTGTACACGCCGCATAACATCTTCTGAACGGTAGGTTTTAAAACCCACTTTTAACTGTTGAGATTGCTTTAAAAAGCTAGCGAGAATACGAGGAAGGAAAGCATTTGATAATAAAGGCATGGCAGCAATATTAAGCGTACCGAAGTGATGAGAACGAATCGAATCTGCGGCATTATCCAGACCTGAGACAGCATCAAAAACTTTTGCTACTTCAAGGTAAAAGGCTTGCCCTTCATCACTCAGCACCAAACGGTTTCGCTGTCGAGTGAAAAGTTTAAATCCCAAGCGATCTTCTAAACCAGCCAACACCCGACTCACAGCGGGCTGACTTAAGTTCAGGCGTTCAGCAGCAGCAGTCACTGTCTGGCATTCAACGATGGCACGAAAAGCATTAAGTTGGGAAAGCTTCATAATATTTTTTTGTTAGGGGCAATATAGAGTGAACGGCAGATTACCAAACCTCCCTAGCTGGCGCTTTTACACAATGCGTAATCTGTGATTACTATTCACTTCGTCGTAATAAAACAGCCCATCTCAGTGATTAATTTCATTCAACACACTAATAAACAGAGCTAATTAGCCGCCATGGTTTGGTCGCATTAAAATACTGCTATTGAAATACAGTCACTGAAATAAATAGCATGAAGCAAGGAGGCTTTGTATCCACGCATTATTGTTAATGCATCGAATCAAATATAGAGAGTTCATAATGAAAAAAGCCTTCCTTGCTCTTACTCTTTCAGCATTGATTAGCGCACCAGCCATCGCTGATATTCACCTATCTCCTGAAGTTAAAATCGGTGCATATAACGGATTCGGGCTACAAGCCGGATTGACAGACACTTTAGGTTTTGACGCTGTCTTTGTTAGCTATAGCCGTACTGAATACAAAAAATTCAGCTACGATGAAAAAATTGACACCTATCGTATCGGTGCTCAGCAAATGTTCGGCGCATCTAAAGTTCATGGTTTACAAATAGAAATTGGTCTAGCAGATTATGATGGGCAGAAAATTCGGTCTGGAAATGAAGAAACTAAAACAAGTACAGGCGTAAGCATCGGGGCTTCATATATATTCCAGGCTACACCCAACCTTGGCTTGCGTGCAGGTGGAGACTTTAATACATTCAGATCTTCCAACACATTTATCCCTCATGATTTCTCTCCAAACCTCAATATCGGCATGACCTTTACCTTTTAATCCTCTTTTTCTAACCCTCGGCTTAGGTTCAAAAAAAAAGAGCTCTAAGGAGCTCCTTTTTTATAACTCACGAAGACTATTTCGATTTTGGTTGAACAAATTTACGGTTAGCATCAATGACAGCGACATCACGGATGAAATTCTCACCGAGAACAACGCCTGCGCCGTTTACTAACATAAATTCAGTACGTTCATTAAGATCACCCAAGCGCGTACGGATTTTTACTATCGGTAAGCGCTCTTTGTTGCTTTTCACCCAACGCTCAACGGGTAGCTCTACTTCTTCTTGACCAGCTTTAATTTTCACCCAGTCTTTACCATCACGCTCAAACTCTTGGATATTGGATACCCCAATTGTAGAGACCTTAACACTAGTATCGACTCTCGCCTTTACATGCGTTTTTGCAGCACCAAGCCAAACAATTTCTTGGCTGCCTAAAATTAACTTGCCATCTTTTGTGGCGGTGACAGGTTTTGGCTTTGGTTTAGCCTCAGGTTTTGGCTTAACTTCTGGCTTAACTTCAGGTTTGATCTCTGGCTTTATTTCAGGCTTAAGCTCAGGATCTGTTGGTTTAACTTCTGCTGGTTTCTCTGTTTCAGGAACAGGCTCTACTGGTTCTTGTATTGCTTGTTGTTGTGCACACCCTGCGAGCAAAATAGCAAAAAGACCTACCGCGACTTTTTTCATTCACTTACACCTATTCTTATTCTGGTCTTAATTCAATACTATGCGTGATGAGCGTTCAACACCAACCAACATGTAAAAGAATGTTGCCTCAAGCACATTCTTGATAATAACGTTCGAATTTATTACTGATCCATGCTTCATCATACCAACCAATATTCCGGCTATGCTTTGCATCATCCCATAAACTCAAAAACCATCGTCTTGCTTGATAACCATCAGCCAGTGATGCTTTCTTCATATAAATGTCTGCTAAATTGAGATCTGGGCGAACATCGTATAAATGAAAAACATCAAATTCACGGTGCTTAAAGCCAACATCACAAGGATCGATTAACGCTGCCACTTTGTAAGTTTTTGGGTCAAATAATACATTTCCAATATGGCAATCATCATGTACCAATGAAGAACCATGATTAATTGGTGCTAATACTTGTTGGCGCGATGCCCATAGCCGTTCAAAACTATCTTTGAGTTGAGTTGAAAACGGAGAAGCAGAACTCATCAAATACCGATAAACAGGGAACATCCAATGCTCAAAAGCTTCACTTAATGTTGGCGCAAAAGAGTCAGCATCTACCTCAAAACCTTTTTCATGGCTGCACTCATGCAGTGCTAAAAGAATATCAGTGTAGTGCTCACCAAAAGTGGCAATGGCTTTGGCCTCAGGTGGTAACTCGTGGGCAGATTGCCCCTCTAACCACTCTAAAACTAAGTAGTCATACCCTTCTTCACGTCCGTAGAAATAAATGGCAGGGACAGGACAATCGACTATTTGGGATAATCGCTCAAGACCTTGAATTTCTTTCGCCAATCTTCCCATTTCTTTAGAGAATTTGATGACAACTTTCTGCTTATCTGCAACGAGGAATACAACACACCCATAAAATGTCAGCTCGGTTTGAACAAATGAAGCCCGCAAACCAAACAACTTTTGAAACGTATCTGATGCAATCCGCTCTAGTTGTTGTTGATTCATAATATTCCTTCCAAGCCAATGCACTCTGTGTCATACCAATGAAACACCGAAATATTCCAAAGTAGAATAACCACTTGAAATACATGAGTTTTTACTGGCCACACAGAAAACAATGCAACAATTTACTACTGATTACTAGTTTTTTGAGTCAAAAATGTGATTTTTTAATAAGGAAGAACACCAACAACTCAACAGTTAGAAATCAAGCGAGTAACAATCAGACAACAAGGTTATTTGGCTATATTATAATTCGTATGCGCCAACGCCAGCCGACCAAATGGCCTGCGTTAAGTTTTTCTTAACCCTAGCATCAATTTATTTAACTCAATGAAACCCAACGGTTCACGTATACTCGGCGCTATTCTCATCCGACATAAATTCACTCATGCAGTTTGCTAAAAAACCTTTTACTTTCCATAAAGCAGATCTTCCCTTTTATTTAATTGCCATTGTTTGCTTTTTCCCTATCGTTAGTTCACCTATTGCGCTTATTTTGGGCTTTACTCTAGCAAGTCTTGGTTTAATTCCAGCAAAACTTAACCTTGCTGGTTTCACTAAAAAGCTTCTGGCCTACTCCATTATAGGTTTAGGTTTTGGTATAAACCTGAATGAAGCAATTGCCGCAAGCAAACAAGGGTTAGGGATTATTGTATCTTCCATCTTTTTTACGTTAATTCTTGGTACTATTCTTACCCGTCTATTCAAACTTGATGTCAAAACAGGCCACCTTATCGCTTCAGGTACCGCTATTTGTGGTGGTAGTGCTATTGCAGCTGTTGCGCCTGCGATTAATGCTAGGGATGATCAAACATCGTTGGCACTTGCAACTGTCTTTGTTTTGAACTCGATTGCGTTATTTATTTTTCCTGCACTTGGCCATTTATTTGAAATGAGCCAACACGCTTTTGGAACTTGGGCTGCAATTGCGATTCACGATACGTCATCCGTTGTGGGTGCCGCTGGCGCATACGGCGATGAAGCACTGAAAACAGCGACAACACTTAAGTTAGCACGCGCTCTTTGGATCATTCCAATTGCCTTTTTAAGTGCGCTAATGTTTAAAGGTGATAGCAAGAAGATTGCCGTTCCTTATTTCATCGTATTTTATTGCCTGGCTATCGCTATTGCCCATTATTTACCGCAGTTTGGTGACCTATATCATTTAGTCTTCTCTGCGTCTAAGCGCCTTCTTGTTGTTTGTTTATTCTTGATTGGTTCTGGCATTACCGTTCAAAAGCTACGCGCATCAGGAGCTAAGCCACTGGTACTTGGGGTTTTGCTTTGGGTAGCAATTGGCGGCTCATCACTGACTTATATATTAATGGGCTAAACCACCCTCCCTCCATAACAAAAAACGAGAGCGCATTGCTCTCGTTTTTTATATCAGCCTCTTTTACTACCACAAGTTAACCTTTGTTCCATGGAACAAATCCACCAAACAACAATCAAAATCGCTCATGGTTTCGATAAAAATTATACGCTTCGCAAAGGATCAAATTTTGCCTAGTATGCGGCTCCCTATCACATACTAAAAGCCAATTCTGCAACTATGTTATCAGTAAACACATCATCCAATGCCTTATACACTGACTTATCTTCTTACTATGATTTGATGTGTGCTGACATCGGCTATGAAGCACAGAGCAACTACGTTCGCAGACTCCATCAGCTATTCGGAAATGAGGGAAATACACATTTAGACCTTGCTTGTGGTACCGGTCCGCATGTGCGCTACTTTATCGATTATGGCTATCAAAGTTGTGGATTAGACATTAACCAGCCTATGTTAGATATGGCACAAACACGTTGCCCTGAAGCTAGCTTCACGTTGGGTGATATGTGTAATTTCACGGTTGATGAACCGCTCGATTTAATTACTTGCTTCTTATATTCCATTCACTATAGCGATGGTATTGAAAAACTAAAAGGTTGTATTGCAAGTGCACATGCAGCATTAAAAGATGGCGGTGTTTTTTGTTTCAATACTGTCGAAAAAAACAAAATTGATAATGCATCGTTTGTACGTCATTCAACAGAATTTGATAATAGTCAGTTTGTTTTTAGTTCTGGTTGGCATTACACCGGTAACGGTGACAAACAGTCTCTTAGATTGAGTATTGAAAAAACCACAGAGCAAATAACGCAATCATGGCAAGATGAACACCCGATGGTCGCGGTTGGTTTTGATGATTTAAAAACTCTACTATTACCGTATTTCGATGTTCATGTTTTTGAACATGACTATGATAAGATCATTCCACTAGAAAATAACTCTGGTAACGCAATTTTTGTTTGTGTAAAACGATAAACATTTATACAGCTGTACCTTATTCAGGTGAGTTACTCCTGTATAAATTGAGGTACAGCTCTATTATTAAGTTAGATTTTTAAAACAATATCTGTGACAGCTTATATATTGATACAACTTAAGTAATATCTGTTAGATAAAAACTAATAATAACTATGTCGCTGAACAATTAATCGCCTACCCTGACAATCAAAATGCACGCTACGGCGTAATATTGAACTTATCTTTATCCTGACTTTTAATGCTGAAGGCAAAACGTGATGAACCAGATTTGTCATTTGTAATGTGATGGTTTTTCGAATTATTGAACACCATATAGATCAGCACTAAAAAAGCACTGAGATCCAGTAATGCACTTATGACACCCGATGTCAGCATAGATACGCCGACTAAAACGACGATGATACCGATCCATTTATACATGTACTCTTCCCTTCTTCTTTGCAAACCTGCCCCTTATTATTGAAAAGAATACGTAAAGTAAAAAATACCGTTTAACTCTAACTAAGTCAGAATTAATCTAACACCTGTAAAATGAACTCAAATAGCGCGATAAACTAAAACCACATAACTCTAGAAAGATAGGTTTTAACGTATCAATATTATGGCATGACTATGTTCTCGCTAGACATAGCGCCCAAGAGCCCTGCTATATTGATCTTGAGCTCGAATCATAATCAACGACGAGCATATCCTATGGAAACGTAACTACACGTATAAGTCTTTTGACATTTTTTCGACATTCCGTACCATATAGTAATTGAAGTATTCTCAATCAAAGCTATTCGAAGGTATCTAGTATGAAAAATATCAGCTTATTATCTATTTCAACAATCGCATTACTTCTACTTGGTATAACCAGTGCTGGTTTCTTCGGATTTAAATATTTAGCTGATAAGCAATATGGTGAATACGATTTAACCAATGGTAAAACGAAGTTTTTAGCTAATTGCGCAGTTTGCCATGGTAATAGAGGACTTGGTGATGGCATTGCATCAGGGACGCTAACAGTGAGTCCTGACAATATCTATGACGAGCTGAAAAACCCTTTTGGCCTGAAGCAAGAATTAATTAGCTCAGTGCTTGACGGAGATAACGGCCAAGGTGGTGTGATGCCGGCATTCCAAACCACCCTGACAGAGAAAGATGTGAACGATATCTTTGGCTATGTAGAAAGCGTCAATCTCTAAGCCTCTTACTTCGCGAAGCGCAGTGATGATGGTAAGCCAACTAAATTACTATTTTTGCTTTTCATATTGAAACAACCTGAATACATCATCGGGTTCAGGTTGAAATTCACCTACTTTTAAGTAACCTTGCTTTTCATAGAAATGGTGGTTGCGATACGACTTATAAGGCGTAACTAACGACCATTTTTTTGTCGCTGAATAGCACTGTTCAATTAAAGCGATCGTCTGAGAGCCCAGCTGTTTGTCTTGAAACTCCCCCGCTATATAAAACAATTTTATTTCAGTTTCGACTCCATTGATTGGGACAGTTAAAATCCCCCCCGCAAGCTCGTCGTTGTAAAAAATTTTATAATAATGTTCTGTTTTGATTTGGTCTAAGTGCCAATCAATGTCATCAACACCAGGTGGAAAACCACCATATTGTTCAAAGTCAGGCGTGAAGGCTTCCATAGAAAGTGCTTTTAGCACCACGGCATCCGACACATTTGCGAGCTCTAGCTTTGCAACCACTGTTAACTACTACCATGTCTGTTCATTAATAGCCGTAATTTTGCATATTCTACTTTTCGACGAAATAGTGTTTGTTTAAATATGAGCGATACACATCAAAGATCAGTATTTAAGCTAGTTATTTTCTAACAAATACAGGTCATAGACAGAATGCTCCTTTCCAAATAGTAAGTAATTCTGCAAGAGTGATTATGTGGTGCTAAGGTAGTGACACAACTAGATAATTAACTCATTAAGTGGCTCTATCATGCATGAAATTACAACTATGGCTGTTACTGTCTTCATGGGTTTCTTCGCCATGATGAACCCCATAGCAAATACTGCTGTATTTGTTGGCATGACAGGAAATCAAACGACATTACAACGAAGAAAAACCGCAATTAAAGCCTTGGCAACAGCATTTTTTATTATTGCAGCCTTCAGTTTTTTAGGAAAAGGGATTTTTGAGTTGTTTGGTATAACGTTACCAGCACTACGTCTGTCTGGCGGTATTTTAGTGTTTTTAGTGGGCTACCACATGTTACAGGGTAACCCATCTAAGTTACATGCAGATTCACCATCCGAACCAGACGCTACAAATAAAGACAATGTAAGTGACAGCGAAGAAAAAGATATCGCGATTTCACCACTAGCATTACCTATCCTTGCCGGACCTGGCACTATTGCTACTGCAATGAACTACTCTGCATCAGGCGAAATCTTACATATCATAATTACAATCTGCGCTTTTGCCTTGTTGTGTTTAATCACCTTCGTTTGCTTTTTGTATGGGCCTAAATTAATAGAAAAAATTGGTGAAAGTGGTATTAGCATAACGACACGGTTAATGGGGTTAATTTTAACGGTTATAGGTATGCAAATGCTGATTCAAGGTGTGCACGACGCGTATGTACTGCTATTTCAGCACTAGCTAATTAAAAGCGATAAGATGACTTTAACAGCTACCTCTTTTTCGGAGTAGCTTTATTTCAAAGTCATCTTATAATGCTCACTCCAATTGCTTTCGGACTTTGGTTATGAGCAAAAAACCAGACAGAATGACGGCGATGCAGCAGATTATTGATGCTGTTAAGCAAGATTTCCCACTATACCAAGCTGACACATTCGTTTGTGGCCCTGATAACAGCTGCATGGGCTGCCCCAAAAAACTGATGGAGCTTGTAGACACGGATCTTACTTACTGGGAACACCAAATAAGCCGTGGTGTATCACCAACATTCGATGAACTCTATCAGTTTGGGAAGATGTGTAAAAACATTCGCCGCTCACTGGTACGTAATAACAGAATACCGGCTTAACCAAGCTGCCAATTGTCGAGGCAATCCTCAATTGGCGCTTATGCATACTATTTCTTTTCAAGCGGTAATTTCTGACTAATTAATAATTTTCATCATCTCGTCATTTGTTTACTCGCAAATCTATTAGACATTACCTCGCTTAATTCTTAGACTTAGCCTCCTTTTTGACGCCAAGCTCAGTAACCATCACTTTCATGAACATAATTCGCATATTCTCCTTTATTGTACTTACCTATTTACTTTCAGGCTGTTCATTACTAGAAGTAAAATTAGACTCCCAATCAATACCGCTCACAACGCAAGAACTTAATATTCGCTTACTAACACGTGAATATAGCGCTGTCTTTTTTAAACATGTTGAAGAAACCGCTGACGATATCACAAGTAAAAATACCGATAACGACGGTATATATACTTTCGCCATACTTTGGAAAATATATGCACATGAAGGGTTACAGCAATCAGCCTATCAAGTATCACCGTTTGCTGGATTAATTGATAGCTGGGCATTCACCCGCCAAATGGAAATGTATTTTACGTCGGGGGATGGACAAACATTATTTGGGTCAGAGCAAATACTTGCAGTTAATACGAGTCATCAGCTTGCTGTCGAAATAGAAAGCCTCGCCGAACGCGTGCTTAAACCGCAACAGTTTAAGCAGTCACGCACTTTTGTGAACGACTTTGTGACTAAACACCCTTTTGATAGTAATTCTTTCGTTCGTACACCCGCATTCAACGCTTGGCTAGAGTACAACAACATTGATGAAAGTGAAGCTATCACCACCATAGGGACTATGCCAGAAGCCTTGGGGGATTTATCAGATCGCTTAAGCAACCTCTCAACCTTAAGTCCAAAGCTATTAACGTGGAAAGCTCAACTACTTGCACGTAACAGTCAGATCGATGGTGAACAGTTAAGCCAAACGTTAGAAAACATCAACCAATCATCACTTAAATTTCAGGACTTTGTCGTTAACAACCCTGAATACATGAAGGTATTAGCGGCTGAGATGGGTAAAGTGCTACAGCCATTGCTGGACGATTTTGATAAAAAAGCAGACAGTAAACTGGGTGTGATTTCACAAGAGCGAATAGCATTAGAAGAAATGGTTGCACGTGAGCGAATTGCAATTGGAGTGATGGTTACTGCAGAGCGAGCAAATATAACGCAAGACCTTGATGTTATTGCGCAAAATGTTGTGCAACGTGCTATAGAGCAGTTAACGATCATGATCTCTGATATTCTTGTCTACTTGATCTTATTTTCTCTGGTGATCTTTTTCGCACCGTTTGGGTTAGGCTTTTTTATGGGAAAACGTTATCAACGCCCTGCAAAAGTCAAACGAGCATGATCGTTAAAAATGCCACCTAAAATAACCCTCTAAAACGGTGAAAGGCGAACCGATTACGGTCCGCCTTTAAACTTACAATTGCTTAGTCAATACGAACACATCAACTTTTTTGGCGTTGCCCTGATAGGCATTTTCAAAAATATAGCCAGAGGCAAACTCACCAGTGTCACCGTAAAACTTCACAAAAAGGTCACCTTGTCGTCTTTTACTTTCATCATATAACTTAGAAATAAAACCAGTGCCATTAAATTCAGCATCAACACATGTATATACATCTCGGCCCGAGACTACACATGTAGGGCTACCCTCATTTAAGTTAAGTGTTACACGACCAAGCCTCACTGTTAATGGTTTTTCATCTTCAGATAAAACTGAATAAAAAAGCTCTCCGCTGTAATTTGAACCTATGCTTGCTTGGTTTCTCGTTGAGCTGGCAGAGAAGAACGTTGTATAAAAGCTGTCATCGTACATATGTTCTTTACTTGTTCGATAAACCTTCACATAACCAGAAAAGCCAACAATATTATTATCTTCGTCTCTTATCATAATGAAATCATGCCCAGCATCTGAAGCTTGAATGTACTGCGCTTCAGATTGTACAAAGACTTCAATATCATCACCTCGGTACACTAAAGTAATGTCTCGATCTTCGACGAGTATGGTACCGCTTTTAACTATTTTGGAACTATGACCGGTTGAACTCCCAAGCGTAACAATTTCAAACTTGGTTAGTGCATTATTAACATTAATATTAAAATCAGCCTTAATATTATCAGATGTTGCTGAGATAATAGCTTGGCCAATTTCAACACCTGAGATCATCCCTACGTTACTAACAAGCGCGACATGCTCATCATCACTAGACCAAAGAATATCATTTGATATATCTTTTTTGGAGCCATTGCTAAAGGTGCCTACCGCCTTAACCTGCAACTTATTTCCCTTAGGTAAGTCATGCGCCCCATCCTGAGTAGAAAAAGCGATTTCTTCTAATGAAGTCTTGCTGCTCGTAATTAATAATGGCTCACTTTTAATGCTTCCATACTGAGCGTTTATTGTTGTTTCACCCTCATTATGAGCTTTAACAACACCATCCTTTGTTATGGTTACGATAGAATCATCTTCAACAGACCAAACAACACCATCTTGTAATGCCAATTCAGATCCATCACTCAAGGTTCCAATAGCCACCATTGATTGTGTAAATCCAACAGGGATTACTTGCATGGTACTTTTGTTTGGCTGGGTAAGAATATTCGTTAAAACAGCATCTGTTACTTTAACTTCTAACTCATTACTTTCTTTACCATTAAGTAAAGCTGTTATTTTCGCCGAACCTAAATTACTCCCTTTAACTACCCCATATTCATTGACATTTACAATGCTTGGATCACTTGTATGCCAAACAACATCTGATATGGCCTCTTTTTGGCTCATATCATTATATGTCGCCATTGCAGTTAGTGGGAAAGATACGCCTTTAGGTAACTCACCAGAAAAATCTGAAGAAAAATCAATGTTAACATTCCAAAGATCTGCCCCGGTAATAGTCAGTTCAATCGTATTACTGTCTATCCCTTTGTACTGAGCTGTTACTTTCGTTATTCCTTCTGTAATACCTTTTGCTACACCAGTATTATTTATTGCTGCAACCGTAGGATCAGAACTAACCCAATGAACATCTTTGGTAACGTCACGTTTTGATTTATTTGAAAAATGGGCGGTAGCACTAAAAGGTAATGAAGATTGTAAAGGTGTTTTTGCTACCGACGTACCAGATATATTTTCGTAACTTATCTCTATCGACACGATATCATTCGTTACTGCAAGAGGTGTCGTAGAGGTTTCACTGTTACAACCAAATATAATTAATGAACATAAAACAAGTAGTTTACGCATAAAAGTCTCCTGTATTTTTACATTTAAAGCCAATTAACAAAACACCCACTCTCTTTAGGGAAAGTAAAAGCTGAAGTCAGCATAAATAGATGTTTTATATGAAAGAAATACAGATTAAACAGCACTTACCGCTAACTTGCAAATGATAATAAATATCAATTAAGTCCTGATTTTATAAAGTTCTTTAATCTCGGAAATACGGATAAAAGCATTATTTTGACATCAAAACGTTACATTCCAAGGCTGAATAGCTCGCTTACTAAGAAACAAACTCGCCAAAAAAAATATACAACTAAATATCAGT
>NZ_NOIF01000043.1 GCF_002265265.1 Photobacterium sanguinicancri | reverse complement strand
GCATTAATTACACTTGGATTTTGACAGCTCTGGAGGATCGTTCAACCGATCATATTTACGCTAACTGATCGGCATTAGACCTTATGGTCGGTTTTTTTATGCCTATTGCTTATTCTATCTCAAGCAGACAGCAAACAGAATGATGGGCTGTATAACAGCGATAATTGTTACATTTCACAAAAATAAACACCTCTAACCAGATACCATACTGAATGACGTTTTGTTTATTGCCAAAGCCATCACTCTCACTTATTATCTGCGCAAAACACCCATTCCTTGTATCAATGTCAATTTCAGGATGAATACTGCTTAGCTATACACTAAGCAATGCACTTACCAGATTCAGGTAACCCACAGGGATATAACGCTATGTATAATTTAATATACGCTTGAGTAAGGTAATAAATTTAATGCGGCAAGATAGCTCTGTACTTGTTGTAGACGACTGTTCGATCATCCAACAGACGACCAAGCTGATCCTACAAAACTGTGGTTTCAACCCTGCCAATATCCACACGGCAACCAACGCCAGTGATGCAATTAAGATGTGTCAGAACAAAGTGTTCGATATTCTTTTTATTGATTTTAATCTTGGCCATGGCAGCACTGGGTTGCAACTACTTGAGCATCTATCGCAAAAAAAACTACTGGCACATTCGCCAATGGTATTTGTGATCACAGCAGAAGATTCAATCCCAGTATTCATGGGTTTTGCTGAGTTTGAACCAGACGACTACCTGATCAAACCGCTTCGTACCGATGCTCTACAACAGCGCCTACAAGCTAGCTTTTCTCAGCGTCAACTCAATAATCACGTCCATACTGGATTTAAACTTTCAGGGGTTTCCGGCGCCAAAGTGGCATTGCAGCAAGCAAAAAGCACCAAAGCATTTCGCCAAGCGATTACAGCTTTGTGCAAGCGATTAACCCTTGATGGTGAGCACCAAAAAGCAACAGCCTTATTAGCAAGCTTTGTTCCTAAGCACCCTTATTTACCTGCCCAACTCTTGTTGGTTGAGCTGTATTTACTACAGCATGACATCACATCTGCAAATGCGGTGCTAACAGCTATACGTGTTAGCCACCCTAACCATTTGCTAGTACTTGACCTTAGTGCAAAAATTGCCTTAAAAAACCATCAGCTCACAGATGCAATGCAATATTGGCAGCATGCCCAACAACTGAGTTATACCAACCTTGATCGCCAGTTTTCAATCTTTTGGTTAGCACAGGTCAATAACACACAAAGTGCGTTTTCAAGGCTACGAGAAGCCTGTGTGCATATCCAATATTCTATTTGGGATATGCCTCGCTATCATGCGCTCTTATTTGTGAGTCAAATTGAGCAAGAGATCGTTCAAAAACATACCATTGAGCGTCAGTGGCTAATGCAAACTTCACAGAAAGCTCTGTCTGTGGAAGATCGTGCTTTTGTCTCAGTATTAAAAGCGCTGCAAGCAGTGAAAAAAGGCGATAACTTTAAAGCCTATCGCTATTTGCAACATGACTACATTACAACAGCCGAAGAATTACGAGAAAGTAGCTTTGAATTCAATGCTATTTTGCAGAAAGTCTATCGTCACCTCTGCATGACAAAATCAGAAATAAGTACACTTACAAAGCTTGATAAGTTGAGTCATGATGAAAGTAACGCCTCACACCGTTTACTCAAAAAACTCTGGCTTAAACGCCAGCGGAACTCTTTGAACACAGAAACGCAAGCCTACCAGCAGGCACTATGTTTATTTAACGAAAAACAATATAAACAAGCAGGCCAAGCATTACTGAACATTTGGCCGAACTTTCGTTTCGATCATGTCATTGCACGCCAATTAATTGAGCTATTTAGTTTAAATTTATTACCACTGACCCACCAGCAGCGTGAATATTTAATGGAAGCCCGTTGGACATTTGAGGCATTAGCCGAACCACCGACTTGGTATCAAACACTTCGTGCTCAAGACGATGCGTTTGCAACTCCGATAGAACAAATGACCGCTAAAGCATCAGGAAGCACAACATCATGTTAAGAGTTATTCTGTTTGTTATTTGTTTTATCGCCCCTACTTTCAACGCACTAGCCAATGATCTTCAGGTTCAGCCCATATTTACGGATATAAAACCCGCAACGACCATACCCACAATACAAAATAAAGTACTGCGCATTGGCTATCCGAATTTTGATTGGGCACCATTTACTTATGTCTCTGATCGCGGTCACATGGCAGGTTTACTACCAAGTATTGTGTATGAAATTGCAAAGAAGAGTGGTTACACAACCCAAACGGTCATTTACCCGAATTTTGACGATGTACTAAAGGGATTTAACAACAACGAAATTGATATTTTAGTGGGTGTATCATCAACATTTGAACGTAAAAAAATCATGCACTTTAGTAAACCACTGGTTGTGGTACCTATGGCTGTGGTGAGCAAAGACCCTTCTATTCAGAATATTCAAGACCTAACGGGCCAAGTGATTTCAGTTGAAAGTGGCTTTGCCATTGAAGAGCAACTGCGTCAATTAGCCAATAAAAAATTAAATATTGAGCAATACTCATCTAGTTCAGCAGCCTTTAATGCTATGCGGATTGGAGATGCAAATGCCTACATTGGTAATGCCATTACATTACGGAACATGCTTTCACGTGAAGATGATCGTGGGGCTATTTCTTTCCAGGAATTACCCGATCTTCCGTATGAAAGGCTCTACATTGCCAGTCACAAAAACGATGCCACTATCATTGCGGATTTAAATACTGCATATGAATCACTAAACCAGCACCTATTGGCATCAATTTATGATACTTGGCTAACAACGTCTCAACAGCGTTACCTAAACATTGAAAATAATCTGAATTTAACACCAGAAGAACAACAATGGCTTGATAGTCACTCAACCTTAAAAGTTGCTTACCACCCCAATGACTTTCCTTATCAGTTCAGTGATAGTGAGGGAACGATGAGAGGGATCAGTGCCGACATATTAGCCGAAATTAGCAAGCTGCTAAAAATACCGCTCTCTACGATGCCGGTAACATCGTTGCAAAGTGTGCTACCACAATTAGAAGCGCAAGATTTCGATATGATTGCAGCTGTCACTTGTACTGCTGATCGCAAAAAATTTATTAACTGTACTCAGCCTTATACCGAAGAGAGCTGGGTCATGGTTGACAATACGGGCCAAGAGCCGTTCTCAAACATAAGTAAAATTGGTGTACTTAAAAACCGCTACGGGCATGCATTAAGCAAAAAACTGTTTGAAGGTAATCCCCTTGCCTTTTATGACAATAATGAAGAACTTCTCACCGCTGCAATTAATGGCAAAATCGATGTTGCTGTTATATCGATCTCAAGCGCATCCTCATTACTGCAAAGCGAATTCCTTGGCCGCTTACAAATCATCGATAGTAAATTAGATTCATACCATCACCCCGTCGGTATGGCCGTATCAAAAGATAACCGCTTATTACGAGACTTGGTGAATAAAGCGCTCAATGCTATTCCACCACAAAAGTTCAGCGAAATAGATAAGCAATGGCAAACCGTAACCGTTCACAAAGGCATCCCGTATAAAGAATTACTGCTATGGGGCGCCATCGTCAGCGCCATTTCAGCACTGATAATATTTACTATCATGTACTGGAACCGCAAGCTAACCAATGAAGTAAAACAACGTAAGCAGGTAGAGCAGCAACTCACTTATCTTACCAACAACTTCGATGGTGTTTTGCTACAGCACGTTCAGCGTAGTGATGACCCAAGTGATATTAAATTGCTTTTTGTTAGTAACAAAGTACATGAGCTCATCGGTATTTCAGCGAGTAAATTATTTGCTCAGCCTATGCTTATTTTCCGATTACTAAAGCAGCGTGACGATAACAACGATATTCTCACTGCTATGCGTGACGCCTGCTTAAAAGGCTACTGGAAAACAGAGTTACAGCTTAAGAGCCGACAAACAAGCCAGCGTTGGATCGAGGTTCGCTGCCACATCACGCCACAGGGCGATGACTGGCAGTGGAATACCATATTGCTCGACATTACACAAATGAAAGAGCAACAGCATGAGCTTGAACTCGCGCGTAAAGATGCTGAAGCGGCCACGGTAGCAAAATCGCGTTTTCTTGCGATGATGAGTCACGAGATCCGTACGCCTATCAGTGGCGTATTAAGCTTACTTGAATTATTAACACCATATGTTTGCCGCCCTGAAGCCAAAAGTATCCATACCAGTCTGGTACAGTCAGGCAATAACTTACTTAATATCGTCAATGACGTTTTAGACTTTTCAAAAGTTGAAGCTGGTAAGTTGAGCCTCAGTGTTGAACACTATGACATGGCGAATTTGATCCACGAGGTGGTTAGACCCCACGTTGTTCACGCCGAACAAAAAGGTGTGCGATTTAAGCTATGGGTTGATCCTGCTGTCGCAGAAACCATGGTTTTTGATCCACTTCGTTTACGTCAGATCATGAATAACCTTTTAAACAATGCGACCAAATTTACCGATCACGGTCATATTGGTTTATTGGTTGATGTCGCGAGCCTGCATGATAACCAACAAACCTTACGTTTCACCATTGAAGACAGCGGAATTGGCATTAGTAACCGCGATATCCAAAATTTATTTCAGCCTTTTGAACAAGCTGATATTAGTAGCGAACGTCGTTTCAGCGGAACGGGCTTAGGCCTTTCTATCTGCCGCCAATTGATACAACTCATGGGGGGAGAAATACATGTAGAAAGCCAAGTAAATATTGGTAGCCAATTTATTTTTCACCTCACATTCCCAGTGATTGCCACATCCACAAATAGCAAGCTATTGCCAAATTGTGGCTTAATAAACTTGTCGGTCGAGCAACATTCAGCGTTATATTGCTACTTGAACAACTGGTCGGAACGATCATTTAATATCGAGGCATACAACCAGCAAGAGTTATTGGCCTCGTTGCAATTGCAGGAACAAAAACAAGCAGTCAATACTCTGATAATCACCGAGTATGACTTCCAGGCACTGCATTTGACTACCGAGTGGATAGCTGAGCATTTTTCCCATGTAAAATGGATTTTATTACGCCAGTCAAGTCTACTCTCACCAGAGCCGACAGAGCACGGCTGGATATTATCGCTGTCACCGTTAATGCCAATGCAGCTAAAGCATGTGCTGACCGTACAAGCTAATCCTTCCGTATTTACAGAGGGCTATCGTTCCGATATCAGAGAGCTACAACCGCCTGCCAACAATCAATTAAGTGTGACGGAAGAGGGTGTAGAAACGCTCATTGACGAAAATGTCGATTTGAAGCCCTTTAAAATTTTAGTAGCGGAAGATCACCCGATAAACCAGCAAATTATTGCTCAGCAGTTGCTGCAACTAGGCTATCGCGCTGATATTACAGATAACGGGCAATTAGCATTAAATGCACTACATCAGCAAGATTATGATCTGATCTTAACGGACTGCCACATGCCAGAATTGGATGGTTATGGCCTTGCATCGGCGGTGCGACAACAAGGTTTCCGTACACCGACGGGGAAACTAATCCCGATTATTGCCCTGACAGCCAATGCTGCTGCCAGCGAGAAATCAAACTGTAAAGCCAATGGTTTTGATCAATGCCTGTTTAAGCCAGTGACACTACAGCAACTTGATACTGCGTTAGCACTATGGCTGCACCCCGATGCCGATATCACGCAGCATGAAGGATGTAGTTTTGATCTCGATGAATGGGACTTAGGGGATTTTTCGCCTAGTGAAGAAGACAGTAGCAATATATCTGGCTCTTTAATTTACGAGACCTTTACTGATGAACCTTCTCCTTTCGCTATAGAAGAAGCGATATTAAGCGCAGAGAAACAAAGCATCAAAGAACTGGCCTCTAATGAAGTCATTAGCCTTGCAAGTTTAAGTGCGATTTTTGGCGACCCAGCATTATGCCAACAAATTTTGCAGCAATACCATCAAGCCTGTTTAACCGACCTAGCCGAACTAAAACAAGCTGTACAAATACAAGATATTGATAATACGAGATTAATAAGTCACCGTATGAAAGGTGCAGCCAGAATGGTCGAATATCAATCGTTAGCGCAAGCCTGTGAGAATATGGAGCAACTCGCTCAACATCCTCAGGCTCTAACTGATGATAATGCAGTTAAAAAACAGCTAAAAGAAATTGAACTCCATATTCATCAACTAGAGCAGCAGGTCTCTGCATTCAATGAAAGTACTCTTAATTGAAGATCACGCTTTCCAGCGTCAAATAATGGCAACCCAACTGGCTCAGTTGCTGACTGAGCCAGAGGATGAAATCCAAACGGCCTCATCAGGTATAGAGGCTCTTGAAGCCATGGTCCGATTTTCACCAGATTTATTGCTGTGCGATTTAAATATGCCAGAAATGGATGGGATTACTTTTCTGAGCAAAATTGCAGAGCAAGCGTTCAAAGGTAGTGTGGTCATCACCAGTGCAACTAGCCAAGAAGTGATCCGCTCAGTCAGTAAAATGTGTACTGATTATCATCTAAATTTATTAGGTGCTTTAGCAAAGCCAGTACAGCTCGCCACGCTAGCGAGCATGGTTGAAAGTGCGCGTAATACAAAGGTCGAGACACAGTATGCCCGCCCTTCGATAGCGAGCATGGTCGATGAGAGCATCATAGAGAAAGCATTTCAGCAACATTGGTTTGTGCCTTACCTCCAACCGATTGTTGACATCGCCACGGGTCATTGGGTATCAACTGAGGCACTCATGCGCCTGCACCATCCCAAACTTGGCTTAATCAGCCCTAACGAGTTTATTCCTCTTATTAGCCAGCTAGGCAAAGATGCTGATTTAGCCCTATATACTTTAAACTACATCATTGAACATGCCGCATTACTAAAAACAAAGCGTGTGGCTATCAATATCACGTCGGCAACATTAAGCACCCCAGGTTTTGTCGACCATGTCCTGAAACGAGCTAAGCTCACCCCCAACTTACACCATAAAGTCTATTTTGAATTGACGGAATCAGACATGGTGAAAAATACTGGCCGTGCGCTTGAATCAGCCTCTCGTTTAGGAATGAATGGCTTCACCTTATCAATCGATGATTTTGGTACTGGTTTTTCATCTTTAAAACAACTTGAAACCCTACCGTTTGAATCACTGAAAATTGACATGGGCTTCACCAAAGCTATTACAACCAGCGACACTGCCTTAGCAATTGTCGAGTCTTGTCTATTTTTAAGTAATCGCCTCTCTTTAACCGCTATTGTGGAAGGGGTAGAAAATATCCAGATATGGCAACAGCTGCGCGATCTTAATTGTCAGCTGGCACAAGGCTATTTTATTGCGGCGCCTATGCCTATCGACAAACTCAATCAGTGGCATATTGAGTGGCAACAAAAAGTAACTGAGTTACACCCTTAGCGCTGATAACACCAACAACTGGACGGATAAACGCACAAAACCCTTACATTTTTAAAGACATTTTTGCTACTTTCACCTGTTGTTTTGTAATAAAATAACAGGCAAAACACGCACCACTGCGGAGAAGTAAAACAATGTCAGTAAAAGGTCGTATTCACTCTTTCGAGACCTGTGGAACCGTTGATGGCCCAGGTATTCGTTTCATCGTATTCATGCAGGGTTGCTTAATGCGCTGCCAATACTGCCATAACCGCGACACATGGGACTTGCACGACGGTAAAGAGATTACTGTTGAAGAGATCATGAAAGATGCCACTTCTTACCGTCACTTTATGAAAGCATCTGGCGGTGGTGTAACAGCATCAGGCGGTGAAGCCATGCTGCAACCTGAATTTGTTCGTGATTTCTTCCGCGCCGCTCAAGCTGAAGGTATTCACACTTGTCTTGATACCAATGGCTATATTCGTAAGCACACCGACGTGATCGACGAAGTGCTAGATGCATCTGATTTGGTCATGCTTGATATCAAACAAATGGATGACTCTATTCACCAAAACCTTGTGGGTGTGCCTAACAAACGTGTTTTAGATTTTGCCCGCTACCTGCACAAGCGTGGTCAAAAAACTTGGCTACGTTATGTTGTTGTACCGGGTTACACTGATGATGAAAAATCAGCGCACTTACTGGGCGATTTCATCAAAGATATGGATAATATCGAGAAAGTTGAATTATTGCCGTACCACCAACTTGGCGAGCACAAGTGGGAAGCGATGGGCTTTGAGTATCAATTAACGGGTGTTAATCCGCCGCCAAAAGAGACGATGGAAAACATCAAAAGTATTCTCGCAAGTTACGGCCATAAAGTGATGTACTAATTGGTTCACAAGTAACCCAATCAATTTATAAAGGAGAGCATGTGCTCTCCTTTTTTATAACCGCTGAACAGTCATCAAAACACAGCTATAGATCTGAGCTTATCAGTCTTGCCGTTTTTTATGCCTGATTAACGGGTATTCGCTTCGATCATCACAACAACAAAGCTAATGAGGCTAGCCATAATAAAGAGTGAGAGCAGCGCTGTATGCTGCCACTTGGTAACAGGCTCTTCTATCGCCATCGCATGTGTCGCTGTTTGGTTGTTGGTTGATTTATTCATATTATATTTATCTTCTTTTTATAGGCTGAGCACGCACAATAAAGAGAAGTCTTTCAGCAGCAAACCACCAGTAATGAAAAGCCAGTTTTCACTTTTAGCTATCGACAGTGGCACACCAATATCGGGCTATATAATTCAATAACTTGCTCATAGAATAAAGTCCACGATGCGACTTACTACGATATTAATCTGTAATAATACTATCAGTTTGACAGAAATGAGCGGGAATGAGTCATGTAAAAAGCCCTGTCAGTCTATACTCACAGGGCTTTAGATATTATCGTTATTAAGCCAGTAGCAGCACTGACTCAATACGTATTGCCGAAATGAATTTCGGTTATAAAGCGGCTTCTAGCACTTTACGGCTAACATCCAATGTCATGTCGCCATGCTCACCCAATGTCGTCATACCATGCTCTTCTAGTTGCGCCACGAGAACATCGATACTTGCAGCATCAAGATCCGCATCGCTTAGGCGAATTGGCATCCCCATAGCCTTGAAGAAGGCTTCTGTTTTCGCAATAGCTTGGTCGATGATTTCATCTTCAGTGCCATCAACAATGTTCCAAACGCGTTGTGCATATTGCACTAACTTGCCACGTTTTTGCTCACGCTGCACTTTCATAACGGCAGGTAAAACAATCGCCAGCGTACGCGCATGATCGATACCATATTGACCAGTCAACTCGTGACCAATCATGTGTGTGCTCCAATCTTGTGGAACACCCGACCCAATCAGGCCATTAAGTGCCATCGTTGCAGACCACATAATATTAGAGCGCACTTCCATATCATCGGGAGTTGCTAATACTTTTGGACCTTCCTCAATCAAATTCAGCAATAAGCCTTCTGAAAAACGATCTTGTACTTTAGCATTCACTGGGAATGTTAAGTATTGCTCCATGGTGTGAACAAAAGCATCAATCACACCGTTCGCCACTTGGCGCTCAGATAAACTTAGCGTGACTTTCGGGTCAAGAACTGCAAATAAAGGCTGAACATGAGGCGACATAAACGCTAACTTAGTGGTGCCACGCGTGATCACTGCGCCTGTGTTACTCTCTGAACCTGTCGCTGGCAAGGTCAACACACAAGCCATAGGTACTGCATCTGTTACTTTGGCATGCTGCGCCAAAATATCCCACGGTTGCTCACCTTCAAAGCGCGCAGCAGCTGCAATAAATTTAGTACCATCAACAACAGAACCACCACCGACAGCAAGTAAGTAAGTAATGCCTTGTTCTTTAATTTGCGCGACAGCTTTCATCAAAGTATCGAATTGTGGATTAGGTTCAATACCAGAGAACTCACTCCATTGGTGATCTTTAAGTGCGCTACTTACTTGATCGTAAACCCCATTCGCTTTAATAGAGCCACCGCCGTAAGTCACTAGGACTTTAGCATCAGCTGGGATCTGCTTGGCGATTGCAGCAATTTGGTTTTCACCAAAGAAAATTTTAGTAGGGTTGTGGAAGGTGAAATTAAGCATTGCTCATTCCTTTCGTGATTACGATATCGTTATTATGAATGCAGAGGCTATACCGCTAATGGGATTCTTCCACTAGCGATATAGTCGATTAAATTATTTTAAAGCATTTAGCAGCGCTTCCGCGACTGCTTCTGACGAGGCAGGATTTTGCCCAGTGATCAGCTTGCCATCTCGAATGGCTAGAGGGTGCCAATCTTGTGCAGACTCAAACTGTCCACCACGTTTAACTAATTCATCTTGGAGCAAGAATGGCACTACTTCTGCTAAACCAACAGCCGTTTCTTCTGAATTTGTAAAGCCTGTCACCGCTTTACCCGAAATAATAAACTCACCATGCTGATCTTTAGCATTAAGTAACACAGCAGGTGCGTGACACACAGCAGAAACTGGCTTTTGGGCTTGCCAAAACGATTCAATCAAAGCAATTGAGTCTGCATCATCAACTAGATCCCATAACGGACCATGCCCCCCCGGATAAAAAATAGCATCGTAGTCGTGTTCAGAGACATCGGCTAATTTCAGGGTATTGGCAAGCACCTGTTGGGCATCTGCATCTTGGTTAAAGCGTACAGTGGCATCTGTTTGTGATTGTTCAAGTTCACTATTCGGGTCAATAGGAGGCTGCCCACCCGCAGGAGACGCTAAGGTAATATCTACATTCGCATCCAAAAAGCGGTAATACGGTGCGGCAAATTCCTCGACCCAAAAGCCTGTTTTATGCCCAGTATTACCCAATTTATCGTGTGAAGTCAGAACCATTAGAATTTTCATTATTCGCCTCGTGTCGTCCGATTAAGCAAGTAACGAAAGTCTATGCCTTCCCTTAGATTCAGACAATGGCGATAAACTTGGCATCATTGTTCTAATAATTAGATCAATGTTAGCCTTTGTTCTGCTAAAGTCAGCAGACGTGATGACCTCAATACAACTTGAGCCTAGTACACGAACCCAATAAACAACTCAGGCAGACATAGGGGCGAAAAGCGATGGACGTATCATTTGAACAGCTCAAAAGTATGGTGGTCTTTGCCCAAATAGTAGAGCAAGGCAGCTTTTCTGCCGCCGCTCGACAGCTAGGGGTTTCCCGAGGCGTGGTGAGTTATCACCTGAAGAAGCTCGAGGATCATATTGGGATCCCACTATTGAACCGAACGACCCGTAGCATCAGCCTTACCGATGCAGGCCAACGCTATTACCTTCGCTGTAAACGGATCAGTGAAGAAGCCTCCGCCGCCAATCAACAAGTCGAAAACTTACGGGAAGAGCCGGAAGGAAAAATTACCATTAGCGCCCCTGTTAACATCAGCATGCACACCATAGTGCCAGCACTAAATGATTTCAAAACCCTATATCCTAAAATAGAAATCGACCTAAATCTGACTGATGATATTGTAAATATTATTCAAGAAGGCATTGATTTAGCAATCCGTGGTGCACCTTTGGCGGATTCAGGCTTGTATGCCCGAAAGCTCATGACGATGAAGAATACCCTTTGTGGCGCACCTTCCTACTTTAGCCAACATGGCCTACCACAAACCCCAGCGGAACTGGCTCACCATGAATGGGTGGTATATAAAAAGACCTCAAAAATTCAAACGCTGACCAAAGGGACACGCGCTTACAATGTCAAAATGCAAGGCAGTATTACCACTAATAGCGCCTCAGCAAGAACCGCTTTTGTCGTTGGGGGACATGGTATTGGCCGTTTACCACAATACGATGCATTGCCATTAGTGAAAGAAGGAAAGTTGCAGATTATTTTGGATGATTATCAGCTTAGTGATATTAATATTTACGGTGTTTATCCGCCTCGCGCCGCCGATTCTAAGAAGATGCGTTTATTGCTCGACTACTTGCAATCTCATTTCTCTCAGCAGCTCACTGACGGTTATTAATCTGGTAGGCAGGTTAACGGCTTTACATCTATCCTCCCTCAAGTCTGCCTACCGTAAATCCTCATCCTCCTGAGTAGTTACGACCAATAATCTGGGTGGTTATTCAGCGCCATAAAATTAATTTTGTTACCAACAACACATTTAACAAAATTGAAACAACAGACAAAGACCTTAATACCAAGACTTTTAGCTAGTTCTCGGAATTGGCTTTTTGATAGTGTTATAACCACCAACAAATCAACAACAGATATATCGGAATAAAACTATATAACCGTGATAAAATTGTGGTATAAAGCCACCGCAAACGATTGCGTGACCTGCCATAGCAGCTCAAAGCAGTGCTTCCCCATTGTTTAAAAAGGTATGAGCCCACATGAAAAGCGACATTCAAATTTGCCGCGACACCGCACTCACTCCTATTGACCAAATTGCGCTTAATGCGGGTATTGAACCGCAAGATTTAACGCCTCAAGGGACGTTAAAAGCCAAGGTCAAAACGTCGATTCTTAAGCGCCTAGCCAACAGTCCAGAAGGTAAACAGATTCTTGTTACTGCCATTACACCAACCCCATTAGGTGAAGGTAAAACAGTCACAACTATTGGCCTATCTCAAGGATTAGCTAAGATTGGCAAGCGCGTGATCGCCTGTATTCGCCAGCCTTCAATGGGTCCTGTATTTGGTGTCAAAGGCGGTGCTGCTGGTGGTGGTTACGCGCAAGTTGCACCTATGGAAAAGCTGAACCTCCATCTGACTGGTGATATTCATGCGGTAACGGCAGCTCATAACCTTGCTTCTGCAGCCATTGATGCGCGCGTATACCATGAAGAGCGTCATGGCTTTGATGTGTTTAGCGAAAAAACAGGTCTACCCACGCTTAGAATTGATCGCAATCGTATTGTTTGGCGTCGAGTAATGGATCATAACGATCGTGCCCTTCGCATGATCACTGTCGGTAAAAATGAAGAAGGTAAAACCATCAACGGCATTGAACGTGAAGATGGTTTCGATATCTCTGCGGCATCGGAATTAATGGCTATTTTGGCGCTTTCTACCGACCTTGCCGATATGCGCCAACGTATAGGCCGCATTGTGGTGGCTTACAACCTTGATGGTCAGCCTATTACAACAGAAGACCTGCAAGTTGCAGGCGCAATGGCCGTGACCATGTGTGAAGCCATTGAACCCACATTGATGCAAACATTGGAAGGTGTACCAACCCTGATCCATGCGGGGCCATTTGCCAATATTGCGCACGGTAACTCATCTATCATTGCCGATCGTATAGCACTCAAACTCAGTGAATTCACAGTCACAGAAGGTGGGTTTGGTTCTGATATGGGCTTTGAGAAAGCTTGTAATATCAAAGCACAACAAGCAGGTCGTGGTGCTGACTGTGCCGTGGTCGTCGCGACACTTCGTGGCTTGAAAGCAAATTCAGGGTTATACGACCTACGTCCAGGCCAAGCATTACCAGATGCGATTTTTGACGCTGATGAGAAAGCGCTGATTGCTGGCTTTGACAACCTTAAATGGCACATCAATAACGCAGCAAAATACGGTGTACCTGTAGTGGTTGCCATTAACCGCTTCCCACAAGACAGTGATGCAGAACTCAATCAACTTAAAGAGATGATCGCTAACGAGACATTTGACACCTATGTTGATGTCGCCTTAAGCGAGGCCTTTGGTAAAGGTGGTGAAGGCGCGATAGAACTTGCTCACGCCGTTGTTAAAGCGTGTGAAACACCAGCTAACTTCAAGCCGCTGTATCAATTATCACAGCCATTAGAAGAAAAGTTAATGACAGTCGCTGAAGTCGGTTATAGCTGCCGTGGGGTTGAATTATCAGAACTAGCGAAGCAACAACTGGCAGAACTTAAAGCACAAGGTCACGATAATTTAGCGGTTTGCATGGCAAAAACGCCACTATCAATCAGTCATGACCCTAGCATTAAAGGTGCACCTAGTGACTTTATCATTCCGATTCGTGAACTAAAATTGTGCGCGGGCGCAGGCTTTGTTTACGCCCTTTGCGGTAATGTCATGACGATGCCTGGTTTACCTGAAAAACCCGCCTTTATGAACCTTGACATTGATGCTGATGGCAACATTATTGGTCTGAGTTAATACACACCAATAGCCACAGATACAACAAGGCCACGCATTGCGTGGCCTTGTTATTTTATCGACTTAGATTATCGCGATTGTCTCTCGATACTTAGTGTCGACACTAAATCTTTCAATAACAATCATTTCACTGTGATTAAAGCGTCAGCGAAATAAACAGTCCTGCAACCGTTGCATTCAACAAGTTAGCTAAGGTTGCTGCGACTAATGATTTCATACCTAGCTTAGCAATTTCATCGTAACGCGTTTGGGCCATCAGCCCCATACAACCCAATAGCACCGCTATCGAGCCAAAGTTAGCAAAGCCACATAATGCGAACGCAATAATCACTTCAGTACGCTTATCTAGCACGCCACTTTCAATCATTGGCGCAAGTTGGGAAAATGCCACAAATTCATTAATTGTAGTTTTGGTACCAAATAAGGTAGCCATTTGCTGGGCTGCGTCGAAATCCCATAAACCCGCAATATAAGCAAATGGTAAGAATAAGTAGCCAAACACCAGATCGAGCGAAAGCCCTTCAAAACCAGCTAATGAACCCGCCCAACCTAATAATGCATTCAGCATCGCAATCAAGCTAATGAAAGCCAATAACATCGCACCAATATTTAGTGCTAGTTGCATGCCTTGTAGAGCACCCTGCGCTGCCGCATCAATAATATTGGCCGGCTTTTTCTCGTCTTCAGCACTTTCAGCAGAATCACACGCTTGCTCTGTTTCAGGGATCAGAAGCTTTGCCATCATCAAACCAGCAGGTGCAGCCATAAATGATGCAGCCAGTAGATATTCTAATGGGATGCCCATTTGTGAATACCCCACAAGCACTGAACCCGCAACCGACGCCATCCCCCCCACCATTACGGCAAAAAGCTCTGAACGTGTCATGCGTGCAATATAAGGACGAACCGTTAGGGGTGCTTCTGAAATACCAAGGAAAATGTTGGCGGTAGCTGAAATAGATTCAGCACGGCTTGTTCCTAGCATTTTTGATAAAGCTCGACCTAAAGTACCAACCAGTAACTGCATAATACCGAGGTAATACAGTACCGCGACAAAAGCAGAGAAAAAGACCACCACAGGTAATACGCGGAAAGCCATAATGAAGCCACCGCCAGCAAACAGCTCAAACATTTTGTCTGATACTAATCCGCCAAACAAAAAGCTAATGCCTTCATTACTGAAATTAATGATGTTCTGTACTGCACTCGAAAACTCACCCAATGCGGCACGACCATTTTCGCTATACAAAACAATAGCGGCAAAAGTCATCTGAATAGCCAGCGCCCCTAACACGGTACGCCAGTTAATGTGTGAACGTTTCTCTGATAAAAAATAAGCGATTAAAATTAAAGCCAGAATACCGACCAAACCAGAAATCAATTGCATTGTTATTACTCATCTTATCGAACAAAAATTATTGCTCGCTTCGTTTCATCAATCCTCTACCCACAAATAGGGTTAGTAAGATCAATACCAAATGCGCTCGATTTCCTTTTGCTCTCCTTGATCCATGCCATCCTAGCAATCGACTTCTCATTCTTCGCTGATAAAACAACATTCAAAAATGCCGCTATATTGGCCGAGTTATCGGGGATTTAATGCAATTTGTGAGTTACCGACTTATTTGTCGGGCGCGGAAGGGTAAAGGGAAGAATACAATTGTTCAATGCACAGCAGATTGTTTGCAATATTATCCAACAAAAGCATTGTTTATTGCGTAATATTCAGGCGACAAAATTTCCAGCAGGTGTTCAAATGTTCACAATAACTAAATACTGATACCCTTTAAGGATTCACATTATTCTCAAGCTTGGTATTTAAAGATCCCAATGCAGACACACCAAATTAAAAGCAGCATCTAGCGTAACTAAAACACCTCAATCCCTTGTTAAACATAAGGTTATACAGCATTAATAGCATACTGATGACTAACATTTCACCACCTTATACTTTTTAACAAAAAAACATGTGCTACATGTAGTCAGATCATGTTTTTTTACATCCAAGCTGCTAATCTCAGCGTCAGAAGATAAAAAATATTAAAGGCCTATCATCATGGAAATGACCAACGCACAACGCTTAATCTTATCTAACCAGTATTACCTTATGTCTCAGTTAACACCTGAGAACGCAGCAAAGTACCGTCGTCTACAAACAATTGTAGAACGTGGCTACGGTTTACAAATGCGTGAACTAGATAAAGATTTCGGTAACATGAGCGAGAACACTTGCCGCCAAGTGATCGATTTCATGGAAATGCACCACGCAATGCAAGAGTCACACAAAATGTTAAATGAAGGCGATCAAAGTCAAGTCGATACACGCCGCCTTCAATTCTTAGGTTTTGACGCTGCTACTGAATCTCAACTGGTACACTATGTTCGCTTCCTAACAGAAGAAGAAGGTTTGTACCCGCAGTTTGATAAAACTGAGCACCAATTCAACAGCCAAGTTGCAATGCTTGATAAATACCAACGCATGCTACAAACATGGCGCAATTGTCCACGCCAGTACCACCTATGTGCGACAGAGCTACAACAAATTCTTAGTGCGTAAATCGGAATAACACGATTTTCATTGCGATCTAAAACTGGAGCTTGCTCCAGTTTTTTGTGATTAATATAAACAGATAACCAACAAATGAGTCATTATCAACACATATAAAACAAGTTTTCAAATAAAAGCCTATCCAAGCTCAAGAATGCTTTCTCACGCTTTTTTTTCAGTATAATCCCCCGCAACAACCCGATACATTAATTCATGAAGCATCAAATTTAATTAGCCTCTAACGCTAACCACACAACATGACGTTATTCCTATGTACCGCTTGATTACTCTTTTATTGATGCTACTCCCGCAGGCTGTGTTTGCTTACAACACGCCTCTTATTGTGCTAACAACTTTCAGTCAAAATTCACTGGGTACATTAATTTCGGATTATCAGGCCAAGTATCCAGATGTAAAAATAAAGATATTGCATCGCCACGAAGATGCCGCTTTACGATTACTCAATGATTCTACGCACGATATTGATATGGTGATTTCAACCTCGATCCCCATTTTTGAGCAACTGAAACAAAGCAATGCATTAATGGAGTTACCAAGCGTCAGTGAAAAGTTTGCTAATGCAGAAGTAAAAGCGACCCTTCAACAATTTAATAAAAAAATCGCATTACTAGGCTATTCCCGTTACGGATTTATGTGGAATCAACGCTATTTAGAAAAACACAACCTCGACCGACCAAGCAGTTGGGAAAGCTTGACGCATCCACAATATTTTCAGCACTTAATCATGGCAACGCCTTCGCGATCCATCTCTAGTCATTACATGGTTGAAAGTATTTTGCAGCATTACGGCTGGCAAGCAGGCTGGAAACTGTTGTACAAAATCAGCGGTAACCTCGCTTCTGTTTCCATGTTTAATGTGACAGACAAAATATCTCGTGGTTTAGTTGGCGTTGCGCCTGTTATGGATGTATTCGCCTTCAGAACTCAGCAGCCTTTCCCTTTTATTGGCTTTAGTTACCAACCGAACAGCCCTGTTTTACCCGCTTATATGGGCAGTATAAAAAACTTACATCACTCAGATAAAACAGTGCCTTTTTTACAATACATTGAATCTTTTCAAAGTAATAAATCGCCACAACAAGAAATCCATCAGCGCTACCCTCACTCACATGATCATAACGTGCTGTCAGAAGGCCAGCGCCTTGACTACGCATTGATCAAGCAACGTGGGGTTATTGTGAAACAACTGTTTACTCATACAATTGTTCACTCACTGGCACTACACAATAAAGCTTGGCTACTGATCAATAAAATACAAACATTTAGCCAGCTTACGCAACAACAACAGCGGCAGTTAAAACAAGCTATAACGCTTGCAACAACCCCTCCAATCTCAGAGCAAGATCTTAAAGACATTCTGAAAAATAGTAGCAAGCTATCGAGCAAAAAACACCAAGGGCTAAATGACAGTCACTTATGGTGTCTAGATATGTATGAGCAACTCAACGCTTCGATCGCAATAACCGAAGATATCGTGATGGAGCTCGAGGTCTATCATCATGGTTAATGTGAATACCATTGGTAACCGCCTCATTTTCGCGATTGGCTTTATGGCAATGCTAACGATCGGGGTGAGTGCCGTTGCTGTGTATAACTGGGAAACGCTAGACGATCATATTGAAGAAATTGTCACCGTAAACATGCCGACACTCCGTTCGAGTTATCAGCTAGAACGTAATACTGCGGGACTTCAAGCGGCACTAAATAAGATCAGTATGAATACCGATCCTATTGTGCATAAAGAGTTACAGCAAAAAATCACAGCCAAGCTCCAGCTTATCAATTTAGCCATTAAAGACACCGTCAGCATGGAGCAATACAATGCCATTTTGGCGACTCAGAAAGGGTTAGCAGATACGTTAAGCCAATACACGCAACAACTTGAGCAGCGTAATATTCAGCGTAATACGCTATTGCAAGTCGAAAATAATATTCACTGGATACACCAAGATTTAATCAATGAATTACCCCTGCTACAGCAAGAAGTAGAATGGCAACTTACCCGTATGCTACCCAACATCATAGACACCAATGCGATCATTGATGTTATGACTGAGTTCTCGTTGATTCAATCCATCACGGTCAAAGAAAACGAACTTCACCAGTTAGCACAAGAAATTATTTTGCAGCACCATAGCCGCGATCTCAGCAACGCTTTTTACTTTATTGGCTACAAGATCGCAGAAGTTCAAACCATGAGCGAACAACTGAGCCATTACCCCTCAACCTCAACCTATCGTGAGCATTTGAATGATCTGATCGCTATCGTTGCCCCCAATGGCCAGCTAGAACAGCAGTTACGAAAAGATTCTGAAATCTACCATGCCATAAATCAATACGAACAAGATATTCAACAGCGTTTAGCACGCCAAGAAGCATTAATTCAAAAGATGGTTACCAATGCAGACGCCAGTTTAATCGACCTAAACGACCAGACAAGAAATGCCATTATAATCAGTAATTTAATATTATTAGGTGCCGTTTGTTTATCCATTTTAATGGCCATTATTTTGTCTATTTACTTAGTTGGCCGAGGAATTGTAAAACGCTTGAATACACTGGGTAGACATTTACATGAAGTTACTAAAGGCAACTTAAATGTCGAAATTCAAGTAACGGGTAATGATGAGATTGGTTTGATCGGCGAAAGCTTGCATCAGTTTTGTCTTCAAATGCAAGAAATGGAACGCACTAACGCACTTAACCTGATTAACAATACTCAAGCTAGTATCATCACTTGTGATTTAGCTGGTCATGTTGAATCGGTCAACTCCAGCGCCCAACAACTGTTTAAACATCAAAAAGATAACTCTGAAAACATGGTAGTATGGCAGTTGTTTAATAGCAATATTGACTCGCGACTTGAGTCACTGTTTCACCCAGCTAGTCCGCTGCTAGAAAACGGGGCCTGTAACCTGACGCTCAAGCATTACCACAACGAAGAGCATCTCTACCTACGCCTCGACTTTCGCCTGTTTAAGCAAGGAACGACAGACAAAGTTATCATCACGATGACAGACATCACCGAACAAGAAAAAGCCGCCCGCTGGCTCGAAAGTATCGTGTATGAAAAAACAGAATCACTGACCAATCGCAACCGCCAGCTTCGTGCTGAAATTGAAGATCGTAAACGCATTGAACAAGATCTGCGTTCAACTCAAGATGAATTAATTCAAGCGGCTAAAATGGCGGTTGTGGGTCAAACTATGACATCACTCGCACATGAGTTAAACCAACCCTTATCAGCCATCTCTACCCATGTTTTTGCGACTAAAATGGCGGTTAAGCAAAGCAAAATTGATAAATTGCCGAGCAGTCTTGAAAAAATAGAAAGTTTAACCGCACGTATGGGCCGTATCATTGCGAGCCTGCGCAACTTCTCTAAAAAACAATCCGCCGATAATCCATTAAGAATTATTGCGGTCAATGACTCGGTCGATCAAGCAATGCAGATTGTTGAAGGACGAGCACGAGTACAAAAAACAACAATCGAAAATGCAATATCGCCAGATTTGAAAATCAGTGCCGATGACGTGCAATTTGAACAAGTATTAGTGAACTTATTGGTAAATAGCTGTGATGCTGTCGCAAGTTGCGATAATCGCCACATTCGAGTCCATTTACTATCGCAAGACAATAGCACCACCCTGATCGCTGTAAGTGATTCAGGTAAAGGTTTTGATGCCACCATGATGGAGAAACTCTTCACGCCGTTCACCACAACAAAAGATGTGGGATTAGGCCTTGGTTTAAGCATCTGCCGCTCAATTTTGACCCGATTTGGGGGAAGCATTTCCCTCGCGTCTGCCCTCGAGGGGGGCGCCATGGTGATACTGGAGTTACCTACACATGAAAATAACTAATGATATTCAAGTGCTGGTCATTGATGATGACCAAGATGTGGTTGAGGCATATCAAAGCCTTTTAGAGATTGCTGGTTATAGTGCACTTGCTGTTACCGATCCGACTAAAGCGATTGAAATGCTCCATAAAGATTGGGCAGGTGTAGTCGTAACGGATATGTACATGCCAGGGCTCAGCGGTATCGAATTGCTCGAACAGATCAAAGACTTAGATGCTGAATTACCTGTCATTATGATCACTGGTCACGGTGATATCCCAATGGCTGTCGATGCCGTCAAAAAAGGCGCGATCGACTTCTTGCAAAAGCCATTACAGCCAGAGCAATTATTAGCCCTGCTTGAACGCTTTTTACCTCGCCGTCAACAAACGATCGAGCAACGTATTACGTTACTTAAAGGAGCTAGTAGCATTTTACTTGGCGATAGTCCGCTGATCACAAAAATCCGCGACCAAATTGCTGAAACAGCACCAACCCTCAAAGATGTACTGATCGAAGGTTGCCAAGGTACGGGCCGCAGCACCGTCGCGAAATTATTACACGATGGTAGCCACATTCGCCAAGGCCCTTACGTGACATTAAAAGGCAGCGCAGTCAGCACGACACCTGATTTACAGCGCAGCATGATTTCTGCGCGCAGTGGTACCCTATGCTTGCACAACCCACAAGAAATGCCTAAAGAAACCCAGCAATGGCTATGTCGTTTCTTGTTAGAGCAAGAACGTCAGGGTAAAAAAGAAGTACGCGTATTGGCCGTCACCAATAACAACCCTGAACAACAAGTGGAAACCGAAGTATTCTTGCCTGAGTTGTTCTACTTCTTAAGTCAAGTTCGTTTAAGCATGCCAACAATCCAGCAACGTACTTGCGATATTGCCATGCTATTTAAGCACTTCTTGAAACAGAGCTGTTTAACCCTGAAAAAACCATTACCGTCGGTGGATAAAGCGTATATCAATACCCTGAATCGCCATGATTGGGCAGGAAACGTTTTAGAAATTAAAAATGTCGCGGAGCTTTATGCGATAGGTATTGTTAAGTTAGCCGGACAAGAACGCACTAAACCACTAGATCAAATGAGTAGTCCACTCGATGATTTAGTTGATAGCTACGAAAAACAAGTAATTGAAGATGCACTTTACTTGTTTGCGGGTCGTATCAACGAGGTATCAAGCTACTTACAAATCCCTCGTAAGAAGCTGTATTTGAGAATGAAAAAACACAGTCTCGATAAAGCAGAATATAAGGTTCAATCTAGCTGCTAGAACACCAATGAAAAAGCCCAGAAATTCTGGGCTTTCTTTAAAGCTATCTTACGCTTAGCGCTAATATGCTAACGTGCTCACCAGTTATAGTCCTAACGCCCAGCGCATAAAGTCTTTGCGACGTTTTTCATCCGCATTTTTATACAAATCTCGTAGCAAGGCATCAGCCTGTTGTGGGGTTAAGTTGTTCACGTCTATTTGCGCGGCATTAACCGCAGCGACACCACTTCCAGCAACCGCAGTTGAAGATAAAACAGGCGCAGGTGATACAATTTGATCAGCTAAAATCGCATTGTAATCCGCCGTCATTGGTGAGCCTTCGAACAGTATCTTCGTCGATTCATGCGCAACCGTGTTTCCCTTTGCATCAACAAGCTTAAAGGTTGGTTGGCGAGCAAACGTTTTTACCTCTTGCTGAGTATCAATTCTTGGTGGCACCAACGACACCACTTCACCGTCTTTTGCAGTAAAACTCACAAGAATAGGCTTAGAGCTGACAAACCCTAGTGACTGCGCCGTTGAGTGAGGGTTAGTAGGACTATCAAAACGCACCAGAATATGTTGATCGCCCTCTGGTAGTGCTACTTGTTTCGTTGCCCTTTTGATACGTACTTGTTCCGTTGCCAATATTTCAAAATTGCTAGGCATTTTCACCATCACATCGGCCCAAGCGGCTTGCGCAACCAATAATGCTGGTAATGTCAGTGCCATTAATGTCTTTTTCATTCCCTTCCCTTACTAACTAAGTGCTTGATTGCCAAAGTATCAGATAGATGAAAGCCAGCGTTCTCACGCTGGCTTGTCTTAAAGCAGTATATTTCTAACAGTTACGATTCGATTAGAATTCGTAACGTAGACCAACATTGTAGTAATCTTGGTTTAGATCGTATTTAGCATTGCTTGCTTTAGAGTTATCTTCGCCATCACGTAAGATGTAGCTTGTGAAGATAGAAGAACGATCTGTTAGTTTGTATTGAACTTCAGCAGTCCAATCTTTCATCTTGCTGTCTGTAGTTGAGCCAGATGTTTTCTTGTAGTCACGGTAACCACCACGAACAACCCAATCGTTTTGGAAGTCGTAAACAGCTGTTAGTTCGTAACCTTTATCTTTAGTATCTTCAACGTTGCCGCGATAGCTTACTTTATCTTCAGAGTAAACCGCACCTAGCATTAGGTCGTTAAAGTAGTAACGCGTACCAACAACCCAGAAATCGTTCTTATCTAGTTCAGAACCAACCGCTGAACCATTAATAATTTCACGAGTACCGTCTTCAGCAGTGTTGCTTTGGAAACCCACAACTGGAGCTAGTTTACCTGCGTTACCCATGTCTAGTGTGTAACGTAGAGCAAGGTTGTAACCATTTTTCAAACGGTCATTACCGATGATGTACGCCGCAGACATATCAAAACCAGCGATGCTGTTTTGGTACTGAATAGTATCATCTTGACGGAAAACTTGAGTTGCGTTGCTGTTGATTACGCTAGCTTGGCTTGCAAGGTTAACATCTGAAGATGCGAATACATCAGCAATGTCTGTCGCCATGATAAGACCAGAAGCCACACGGCCACCAGTAACTTTACCCATGTTACCCATGTCTACACCGGCCCACACGTAACGAGCGGTGAAGCTATCGTTACCTGCGTTAGAACCTTCAGCAGCACCGATTTGGTATTCAGCCCAACCGATCACTGACATTTGATCGTTGATAGTTTGAGAACCACCAAAACCTAGACGGTTATCGAAGCTACCGCGCATATCGCCATCAGCGTTATCGCCAGAAGTACGGTTATGTGCGTTAAAACCTAGACGACCAAATACGTCTACGTTTGAACCGTCTTCAGCTTGGTATACAGATGCAGCTTGTGCAGTACCTGCTACAAGCATTGCTGGAAGTAGTGCTGCTAGAATTGTTTTTTTCATTTTTCTGAGTCCTAATATTATTTTTAGTTATCCCTACTCAGCATGTTCACGGCAGTGGATCTTTCTTGAACAAACCGAATAATTTTGCTTTTCATCCATGAATAATGACTAAACCCTGATGCCATCGAATTTCCTATAAAAAGCATGGGCACTTACACATTTTTGGAGCAAAAAAAGCCAAGTATTTATGTCTTTATCAGTACATTAAGCACTCGGATTACGCATTAAGATAGCGATTTAACCTGAATCAACCCTGAATAAAAACAGCGTTGTTTTGTATTTAGAAATAATTGTTTTTGTTTGTGATTCCGATCGTATTTCTTGATACTAGATATGAAACATGCAACGCATAAATGTGCTTTAAGCCGTTAGTTGCAGCTGGATTGTTGGAGGATTACAATAGAGCTCTCATTTTTATCTCGGTTAAATTCATGCCTTATCAGTGCCCTCTTTGTCATCAACCACTTACTCAACAAGCCAACACTTGGCGCTGCGAGAATAATCACCAGTTTGATCTTGCAAAAGAAGGCTACGTGAATCTGATGCCCGCGCATCATAAAAGCTCTAAAAACCCGGGAGACAATAAGGAAATGATGCAAGCGCGTCGTTTATTCCTAAATACCGATCATTACCAACCGCTACGTGATCATGTTGTTAACACGCTAAATAAAAACATGGTACAAGGTGCAACCAATCTATTGGACATAGGTTGTGGAGAAGGTTACTACACTTCAGCTTTTACTAAGCTGAACGAACAACACCCTGATTTAAGCATTCATGGATTAGATATTTCAAAAATAGCAGTACGTTACGCAGCAAAACGTTACTCTCAATGTCGTTTCTGCGTTGCTTCTAGCCATAGGTTACCCTTCGCAGATAACTCTCTAGATGCTGTTGTTCGCATTTATGCCCCTTGTCGCCAAGAAGAGCTTCAACGCACAATCAAAGAAAATGGCCTGCTGGTTACCGTGACACCAGCTGCAAGACATTTGTATCAATTAAAAGAGCTCATTTATTCAGACGTGCGCCTGCATGATATAGCCCCAGAGAATATTGAAGGGTTTACACTGATTGAAGATGAGCAGCTTCATTACGAAATGAGCCTAAACGGTGACGAAGCCACTGCGTTGATGCAAATGACTCCATTTGCTTGGAAAACTTCAGAGGCGGTATGGGCACAACTGGCCAAAGCAACACAGTTTCGTTGTGAAGCTGATTTTTCAATCCGTGTTTACCGAAAAAATAGCCTGTAAGCTATTTTTTCCTCGCACCACGAATTAACCACCGCAAGTGAAATTGATTCTCATTAAATATTGAGAATCAATTTCATCTGCTCTATTATCCAGCCTTTCATCTAGAGTTAAAGTTACTGCTATCAATTAGCAAACACTCTGCACACCTAAGGTTTGGGAATATTTAATGAAAAGCATGAAACAATGGTTTTCTCTCAGCTGTATTAGTTTATTAGTTGGTTGCTCGGCACAATCAGCATCATCACCAAGTACAATTAATGCCATACCCAGCGCTGTAACAGCAAACACTCTCGCGCCAACTTTTTATGACTACACTATTCGTTCCCCTCAAGGTGAAGTGCTTTCACTCTCTGCACTAGCCGTCCAGATCCAAGATGCAGACATAGTGTTAGTCGGTGAATGGCATGGCCATCCTGCAGCCCATTTATTACAAGCACAGTTACTTGCTGCGTTATACAGCCAAAACACGAATCTTGCGCTTTCTATGGAACAATTCACTCGAGATAAGCAAGGGGTTGTTAATGATTATCTGGCAAACAAAATTGGTGAAGCAAGCTTAACCAAAGATGCTAACGCATGGCCAAATTACATCTCTGACTATCGCCCTTTGGTTGAATTTGCGAAAACCAATAATCTTGATGTCATTGCTGCCAACGCACCTAAGCCTATCGTTCGTTGCATTGGTAAATACGGTGAAACTTACCTAAATCGCCTACCGACAAATGAACGAACTTGGGTTGCAGGCTCACTGACTCTGGCGGAAGATGCCTATCAAGATAAATTCATCAGCTCGATGCACCATGGGGATGAAGCACAAACTAAGCGCCAATTTGCCGCGCAAACAGCCTGGGATGACACCATGGCAGAGAGCATGGTGAATTATTTGGCGACGCATCCAAATACCCAAATATTACACACAGCGGGTCGATTCCATATTGAAGAAGGGCTAGGTACTGCGTCACGTATTCTTTCGCGTAATCCAAACTTAAAGATTGTGATGGTCACGCCGGTTTCTTCTGCAACGGTCTTGAAGCAAGGAGCGCCAGATTATCAGGTTGAAATGCAGCCATTGCCGAAACAATACATGAGTAAAGAAAAGATGATTGCAGCTATGACGAAGATTCATGGTCGAAACAAGTCATTACAATGCTACGAATAAGGCTCTGAATCGCAAAGTGGCGATTTAAGGAAGTCATGATGAGTAGGGTGGATTGAGTCCCATCGGCGGCCAAGCTTTTTTACTTCACTCTACTTATATAGCGCGAGGTACTGGGACTCATTGGGAGAGATACAGCTGTATCTCAAGGAGCCACATAAACTTCCATCCTATGGAAAAATAAATAGCCCTATAAATGCATTATCGCCGCATATCCTGTCAGCAAACTGAACATAATCTGAAATATCCTCACTCATGGATGAATATTCCAATAAAGAATGATATTTCAGAGTCAGTTCACATTTTAGGCGCTAATGAACCCCACCATATCTCGGCGCAATATTATTCTCTACTATAGACTTAAAATGCAGTTACTCTTGCCTTTTGCATGTTTCAATATTGTTAAAATTTAGATGTTCTTTCTTTTCTCTTTGCGCTAAAACATTATTCCAAGCCAATAAAATTGCTGATACCAGCAGATAAAAAATACACGGAACGGAACACAGCAAGGAGCAAGTATGAAAGGAAATAAATTATTATCTGCGGTCTGTATTGCCGCATCGTTAATGGCAACGTCATCGCTTGCCGTGGCCGAAACCGCGCACGTTGCAGTATCACAAATTGTTGAACACCCCGCTTTAGATGCAGCTCGCCAAGGTTTACTCGACGGCCTTAAGAAAAAAGGGTACATCGAAGGTGATAACCTCGAATTCACTTACCAAACAGCACAAGGTAACCCAGCGATTGCGGTACAAATTGCCAAGCAACTTGTTGGTGAGCAGCCGGATGTTTTAGTCGGTATTGCAACACCAACGGCGCAAGCCCTTGCCGCTTCAACTCGTTCTATCCCTGTTGTTTTTACTGCCGTTACCGATCCTGTAGGAGCCAAATTAGTAAAAAACCTGGATAAACCCGCACGTAATGTTACGGGATTATCTGACCTCTCCCCTGTGGCACAGCATGTCGATTTAATGCACGAGCTTGTACCGAATATGAAAAGTATCGGTGTGGTGTTCAACCCTGGTGAATCCAACGCTGTTGCACTGGTTGAATTGCTGAAAGCCGCGGCGAAAGAAAAAGGCTTTACGGTTGTTGAGGGCACTGCCCTAAAAAGTGCAGATGTACAATCAGCCGCGCAAATTGTCGCTTCAAAAGCGGATGTTATTTACGCCCCAACTGATAATACGGTCGCTAGTGCAATTGATGGTCTAGTCAATGCCGCTAACCAAGCCAATAAACCCATCATTGGTGCATCAACAACCTATGTCGAAAACGGTGTTCTTGCAGCACTAGGATTTGATTACTACCAAGTGGGCATGCAAACCGCAGATTATGTTGATGCCCTCCTGAAAGGGCAAAAGATCTCTTCACTCCCAGTGAAAGTGGCTAAAGGCTCTGACCTTGCCCTAAACAAAGTTGCCGCACAAAAACTAGGGATCACATTGCCAGAGTCAGTACTTAAACGTGCGACCTCTATTAAACAGTAGCCGCTAAACACCACGAATTAACTGAAACCGTTAATTCGTGGTACTCGGCTCGATATAAGATCGTGCGCCACACCGATCTATTAAAAGCAGCTCTATTAACAGCCGTTCGATTAAAAATCTCTTAAAATAAACACAAGGATAATGCCACAAGTAGGCTCCCCCCCCGACTTGCGGTATCAAAGACAAGGAGCAGTTGATGTCTTTTTTCGCCTTTATCGGTACGCTTGAAATTGGCCTCGTCTACGGCTTGGTCGCGCTTGGGGTTTACCTCACTTTTCGCGTACTCGACTTTCCCGATTTAACCGTTGATGGCAGCTTTCCGATGGGCGCAGCTGTCGCCGCAACCGCCATTGTGGCTGGTATCAACCCATGGATAGCCACTGGGCTTGCCATTATTGCTGGCGGGCTCTGTGGTTTAGTCACCGGGTTTCTTGCCATTCGTTGTGGGATCCTGCATTTGCTGGCCAGCATCCTCACCATGATTGCCGCCTTTTCCATCAATATTCGTATCATGGGAAAACCTAACTTAGCACTACTCGGCGAAGATACTATCTTTACACCACTTGAATTTTTTGCCATGGATCATGGTTTTGATTCGGGCGTGCTGCGACTGGCAATGGTGTTCTTACTGGTTCTGTTTAGTGCTTGGTTCATTGTTCGTTTATTAGCGAGTGATTTTGGCCTCGGCTTACGTGCAACAGGCGTTAATAGCCGTATGGTCAATGCGCAAGGAGGTAATACCGCCTTGTATACCTACCTTGGTCTTGCGCTGTCTAATGGTTTTGTTGGTTTCTCTGGTGCGTTATTTGCTCAAACCAATAGCTTTGCCGATGTGACATCAGGCGTTGGCACAATTGTGGTTGGCCTTGCTGCGGTCATCTTAGGACAAACGTTAATCCCCGGCCGGAAAATTTGGGTTGCCGTTGTTGCCGTTATTCTGGGTTCAGTGCTTTACCGCTTAGCGGTTGCGTTCGCACTCAGTAGCGGCATGTTTGGGCTACAAGCATCCGACTTAAATTTAATCACCGCCGTTTTAGTTGCAGCCGCACTTATCGCGCCTAAGTTGAAGTCATCATTTCAAAAGAAGACCAAGCAAAGAAAGCGTAAAAACGCCCCCTCTCACACCAAGAATCTAGCCTAACTCGGAGGTAATAAGATGATAGAACTAAACGATATTCGCGTTACCTTCAACGAAGGCACAATATTAGAAAACCCCGCATTACGTGGGGTATCACTGACAGTGCCAGAAAAACAGTTTGTGACCGTTATCGGCTCTAACGGTGCAGGTAAATCAACCCTGTTAGGGGCGATCAGTGGCGAAACCCAAATGACCGACGGCCATGTGTTGATCGATAATATTGATGTCACCCACCACAGTGTCCATGAGCGTGCGCGGTATGCCGCCCGTGTTTTTCAAGATCCACTGGCGGGAACATGTGGCTCACTGACCATAGAAGAAAATATGGCGTTAGCTTACAAGCGCGGTGGGCGTCGTAGCTGGAAACATGCTTTGTCATCTAACCGCCGAAAGTTATTTCAAGAGCGCATCAGTATTCTTGGCCTTGGGTTAGAAGATCGTTTAGGCGATAGCATAGGTTTATTGTCTGGCGGTCAACGCCAAGCTGTTAGCCTCGTTATGGCAACCTTAGCGGACAGTAAACTGCTATTGCTTGATGAACACACCGCAGCACTTGATCCGCGCATGGCTGCTTTTGTGCTAGCGCTTACTAATACCGTGGTGAATGAGTTTAATCTAACGGTAATGATGGTCACACACTCAATGAAAGATGCACTGGCATACGGTGAACGCACTGTCATGCTACACCAAGGCAAAATAGTGTTAGATGTGATGGGGCAAGAGCGCAAAGGGATGGATGTAAAACAGCTGCTCGAAATGTTTAGTAAAGTCCGCGGCGAAGAACTGGCAGATGACAGCCTATTATTAAGCTAACTAAGTAATGAAAAATGCGGAATCACAACCGTAAAAAGACACATATAAGGATTGGCCTGCATTAATTGTGGGCTATTTTTTAACTTGTGATTGCTCAAAATAGATTCATTATCGCCTCTGACGCTAAATTGAAGTAAAATGTGATCAGCGCCTGCATAGCAGTGCCCAAATTTGATTTAGGAAAACGATGAAAAAAACATTTGCTTTAACTCACCCAAAAAAAGCCGTTCCACGCGTTGTAGAAGCTGTTAAGCACGAAGTGAAGAAATACCTGAAACGCGAGCGTAACAAAGCGCTTCCACAGGGTGCAGATTACTGGGATTTTGATTGTAAGTTTGGTAACACTGAGCAAGAAGCAACAGTGATCCACGTAAAAGAAATCAACAAGTGCATCGATGACGCAGAAGCTGCAGCACAACCGTCGTTCTACCTTGAGATTCTGGCTAAGCCAGCTGCTCGTGCAAAACGTCAACTATTAGAAGACGACGAGTTCTAATCTTCGCTTTATTAAGCTAAGAGACTAAAAAGCCCATTTCTGGGCTTTTTTGCTATCTGCTATCTGCTATCTGCTATCTGCTATCTGCTATCTAGGCAAGATTAAAACCAACGCTCAAGCGAGGTGCGATCAAGTTGCTTAAACGCGAGATTTAATACTTGCGCTAAATCCACATACCGTGGCTTCGCTTTCACTGGCTGCATCGCATTACCTTCATTCTCTAACTTGTCATGAAGTTCACGATACCAAGTCGCTAATGATGGTGGCAGATCTGTTCTGCTGCGTCGGCCAAGCCACAATAAACCTTGCAGCGGCATACTCAGAGAGAACAGCGCAATAATCATCGCTTGTGGAATCGCATCATAATTGTGGAACACCATCTGGCTTAATACGCTAATCACAGCTACTGCTGGCATGACACGAATTGCGAATTGTGTCGCTTTAATATAGCGCGGCTCTGGGAACATAGGAGCCAGTTCTTTGCGCATTGGCCATATAGCCATGTAATCCTGCCCATTACGGAGCAGTGACCAAATCGATTTTCGACTCATAAAACACCAAACTTCAAATTTTAGTACAACAATTCAAATTAAGTGATAATAAACTT
>NZ_NOIF01000042.1 GCF_002265265.1 Photobacterium sanguinicancri | reverse complement strand
CCACGGTACCGTGGCTTTTATTCTCAGTATTTCATCTCAATCTACTTTACGCAGCTTTACCAGATTCAAGTGTAAGACGAGTAAACTCCTCTGATGCAAAATCATCAACCGAAATGGCACGGCGGCGAAGTGCATCAGCATGGTTCATCTTCTCGACCTCGTGCTCAGTGATAAGCCCTGATGCAAGAGCAAGATCCAGCTTCTCACTCAGGATCGCTTTTCGAGGAATATCGCCAGCCTTAATCGCCTTGATCAATTTACGATCGATATCTTTCACATCTTGAAGTGCAATAAATGCACGCTCCATAATTGCAATCGGGTCGCCATCTTTTTCACCGACATAACACAATTTGGTTAAGCGATCGCGATGCGCTCCTGGTGTCATAAGTAGCTGTGCAATTTCAATGGTCACTTCATCTTTTGGCGCTTGGTAGCGAATACCCAACGGGAACAATAAAGTACGTAATAAACGACCAATCCCTTTACGAGGGAAGTTGTTCATTACCTCATCAAACGCGACACCACACTTATGCAAACAATGCTGAAGAGCATAGTGCACCATCGGCAAATCAGTTTGCTGACGGCCTTCATCTTCGAAGCGCTTAAGTGTTGCAGATGCTAGATACAGATGACTCAACACATCACCCAAACGCGCCGATACTAACTCTCTACGCTTCAGCTCACCACCAAGACTCAACATAGAGAAGTCCGCTGCAACAGCGAGTGCACGGCTCATTCGAGATAGATGGCGATAGTATTCCGCCGTTTCACCACTGACTGGCGCTTTATTAAAGCGTGAGCCAGTAAAGGCATTCAGCAAGGATTTAGATACATTACCAATCGCAAAGCTGATGTGTTTACCTAATAAGGCATCAAATTCTTTTGCCCCTTGCTCTGCATCAGGGTTAGCGGCAGCTTCCATTTCACTCAAGACAAAGGGATGACAACGAGTAGCCCCTTGACCAAAGATCATCAGGTTACGGGTAAGAATATTGGCACCCTCAACGGTGATAGCAACAGGCATACCGAAGTAATGATGGCCTAGGTAATTCTTAGGTCCCATTTGGATCGCACGACCAGCATGAATATCCATCGAGTCATTAAGAATCGTACGTGCCATTTCCGTCATATGATACTTAGCAATGGCTGTCACAATACCCGGTTTTTCTCCTTGATCGAGCGACGTTGTCGTCAAGGTACGTGATGCTTCAAGCATGTAAGTAAAGCCACCAATACGGCCCATTGCCTGAGCAACACCTTCAAAATTACCAATCGACATGCCAAATTGCTTACGAACATACGCGTAAGCGCCTGTGGTACGAGCCGTCATATGCCCTACCGCAGCGCCTAGTGCTGGCAATGAAATACCACGCCCTGCAGACAAGCACTCCACCAGCATACGCCAGCCTCGACCTGCAAAATCTTGGCCGCCGATAATCCAGTCCATAGGAATAAATACATCGTTACCACGTGTAGGCCCGTTCATGAAGGCCATATTAAGCGGATCATGACGCATACCAACTTCGACACCCGGATGGTCAGTTGGAATTAATGCGCAAGTGATACCTAAGTCAGCTTTATCGCCCAACAAGCCTTCAGGGTCTTGTAACTTAAATGCAAGACCAAGCACGGTAGAAACAGGAGCAAGCGTGATATAACGCTTATCCCAGTTTAATTGGATACCCAACACTTCTTCGCCTTGGTAATCACCGTAGCAAACCACACCTTGATCAGGAATGCCGCCAGCATCCGAGCCCGCTTCTGGGCCAGTGAGCGCGAAACATGGAATATCATCACCATTTGATAGGCGCGGTAACCAGTAGTCTTTTTGCTCTTGCGTACCGTAATGTGAGAGCAATTCACCAGGGCCTAACGAATTAGGTACCATGACACACACCGCCGCACTCAAACTACGCGTGGCGATTCGAGTCACTATGGTTGAGTTTGCCAACGCTGAGAAATCCATCCCGCCATATTCTTTACCAATAATTAGTGATAAGAATTTCTCTTTGCGCAGGTATTCCCATACTTCTGGTGGTAAGTCTCGGTCTTCTTGTACAATTTTGTAGTCATCTAGCATCGCCAGCAAGGTTTCAAGCTTGGTGTCGATAAATGTTTGCTCTTCATCCGTGAGCTGAGGTTTTGGGTAATTCAGTAACGTATTCCACTCAGGGGAACCGCCAAAGAGTTCACCATCCCACCAAACACTACCCGCTTCCATCGCTTCTCGCTCGGTATCCGATAGTGGAGGTAGCACTTTCTTAAACATCTTAAAAGCGGGCTCACTGAGATAGCGTTGACGCAAATTTGTTAAAGTGCTCATTTTTCAGGTCCTTTTGTTTCATTTATCGATAATCGACTATTTTGTTATATCTATGTAGGCATTACAGAGTTCCGTTTTGCTCATCACTCACAAGTAACAAGCTTTGTTCAATAGGTGCTGCGACGCCTGCCGCCAAATATGGCACCAAGCTATCAATAAGATCTGCGGTTGTTACTTTGCGAGCGAAATCATTTTCTGCAATTTGACGAAGCGCGGTACTCGACGCCATAGTGAATACTGATGCTCCGAGGGTAAAGTGCAAACGCCAAAACAAAGTTTCAGGATCCAGAGAGGGGTTGGCGCGGCACACTGCACTCGTGAACAAATTTAAGGCTTCTTTATAATGCGTAATCATGAACCAGCGTAAATGACCTTGCACATCGGTATAACCTCGGCCAATTAACGACATGAAATTACTCGCACCGTATGGGCGAAAATCGTCTAGTTGAACCAAAGGACGCTTGATGCAATGAAATACATCTTCCATGGTGATTTCATCACGAGAATGAAGCGATTCAAGCTCTTCTATCAAGACAGGGACAAATTGCTCTAAATAGCGATCAAGCACCGCGCGGATAAGGGTTTTCTTATCACCGTAGTGATAGTTCACCGATGCGAGATTAACACCTGCTTTACTGGTGATAGTACGTAACGAGGTTTCATTAAAACCATGCTCCGCAAACAGCAGTTCAGCGGCATCCAGAATTCGCCCTTTTGTTTCTCCTTTCACTGCCATTTTCATTCACCTGTATTAAACACATGTTTGAACTTTACATCTCATCATGTTTTTTAACAAGTATTAAACACTTGATATCGGCTCTCGCGTTCACAGTTCCAATGATACCTAATGCACATACTGCTGATTATAAGATACTTCAATAGATTCAAACTTAGAGGTAGAGAGCATTGCGAAGGGGTGGCTAGAATATTCGAGCCAAAAGAGATGAGTAAAAACAGTAGGGGAATAAAAGGATTAAATATTTTGTGGAAATAATGGGAACATTTTGCACATTGGCAGGTCTTATATAATGCCACTGCTTTTTCTTAGAAGATATTCTTCAAAGCCTGTTCACTGCTATGAACAGGCTTTCTTTCGTTTTGAACACAAGAGGATATCTTGTGCCTGTCACGTGATTAGCTCAACCGCCTGAATACCACTGTATTATCAAGAATATCGGTCCACTGCTGGTAATCTAAGCCCGTATCAAATACATACTCTGTAATCAGCGAACGTGCCGTTGTAAGCAGCACATCGGCTTTCCATGGCTTTTCAAAGTAACTCTCGATTCGCGCCCGATTAATTGCCGCTATGGTATCTTGATGCGTAGCTTGCCCAGTCAATAGTACCTTTTTCGTTGTACGAAAACGGGCATCTTGAGAAATTTCAGTCAGTAACTCTACCCCAGTTTTACCCGGCATAACATGATCTGAAATCACAAGTGCAATATATTCACCCTCGGCATCCAGTTCATCCATGAGATCTAGCGCTTCATCCGCAGATTCACAATCCTCTACATGAAAGTAATCATTTAATGGGGCGAGATCTTTCAGTACGGCGCTTAATACTTCCCTTTGGTCATCCACACAGATGATGTTCAACTTTTCCATAACCGTTCCTTACAAATTGCTAAACTATTGGCAGTTTGATTCTAAATTTGGTTTTATCTACATCGCTTTTTAACGCGATCGTTCCACCGTAGCTATGAACAATACGCTGTACTATCGACAACCCTAGCCCCAAGCCAAAAGACAAACCGCCTTTTTTGGTCGTGAAGTTCGGTTGGAATATTTTCCGGCGTGTCGCTTCGTCAATCATTGGTCCATTATTGCTAATGGTAATCATCAAACGATTCTTTGAATAACGCGTAATAATTTCGATGGTTGGTGCATCTGTTTGCTCCATGGCATCACACGCATTTTTAATGATATTAACCCAAACCTGAACGAGCTCAGTCGAGCTGGCCGTAATGGCGGGTAATACTGCTGGGCGCAAAACAACGTTCACCCGACGTAAGTTACTTTGCAACAATGCCAGTGATTTATGAATGGTGTCGTTTACATCAACATCAGATTGATAATCTTGATCACTACCGCCCAGTTGTTTCACTGAACGCACAATATTAGCGGCATGCTTGGCCGCAATACGCATGTCGTGCAAGTCTCGCCCGACATCCCAGTACTGCAACGCTTCATCTATGTTATCAAGCCATAAAGCAGGTACATCACCTTGGGGCAACGCCCTTGCAAGTTGACGGGCTTGATCTCGACTAAGCGCATACTTTACTTGCAACTCTTTGGCTCGTTGCCTAACTTGTGCTGATGTATTGGATTGGCCTTCACAAATCCCTAAATCAATAAAAGGAGCTGCATGGGGTTTGTTTTCTTCCAAGAACTGACAAATTGCGTCTTGAACAATTTCAGTCTTACTACTTAGCACACCAACGGCATTATTTAGTTCGTGGGCAATACCTGCCGCAAGCTGGCCAAGCGTTGTCATTTGCTCGGCAGCATAAAGCTTTTGCAGGGCCTTTTCTTTTTCTATCGCTTGCAGTCCAGTTAACATTTGTCGCTGTGCCAATTCATGCACCATAACAGGCATAAACTGTTCACTGAGCGAACCATATTGCTCGACATCAACTGCGGGTGTCGTTAAATCAATCCAAGCGAGTACACTGTCTTTCTCGGCGATAACGGTAGTTGAAGCTTGCTGGGTCTGAGCAAAAAAACTGTGCACACCAAAGAACATCCCAGGCTCAACGCTGAAGACTTTGGTGGTCAGATCGTTTTTATCGGCTTTTAAATACCCCGAAAGCTCACCGCTTTTTACCCAATACAGACGATCATTAAAGCCATCTTGTTTAAGCACTTGCGTACCGGATTTCACCGTTTTGGTGCGGCTTGTTTCCTGAAAGTAGACATCAATAATACGCTGTAACGCAGCTGGACGGTGCATCCCTTTGGGCACACCGTTTTGCGCTATCATGTCGTTATTCATCATGTCTGATATTGTTGTTGCCATAGCAGCCGTTATCTCCAGATGTCACCAGACCAGCATTACTGAATCGTCAGTTTGGCGCATTTTTCTGCGCCAAACTGTGATAATCGCAAAGCTATTTAAATGAAGTTCACTAGATGCAATAGCCAAACCATAACAAAGCTCATCACAACACCAACCACACCAATAATCACCCCCACACGCGCCATTTGGTTACTTTCAACATGGCCCGTCGCATGTGCTAATGCGTTCGGTGGAGTACTGATAGGTAAAGACATCCCCAACGAGGCAGCAAACGTCACAATCAAAATTAAGGTTATTTCTCCGCCCAATGGCACCAAACTCGCCATTGATGTACCTAGTGCTGCCATAATCGGCATCAATAAGTTCGCTGTCGCGGTATGAGACATAAAGTTCGCCATGGTCAAACACAGCACTGCCGCCCCGACTAACACAACATACGGAGAGTAATCATCAAACGGAATGCTATGTACCAACAAGCGAGCAAGGCCCGTTTGATCGAGTGCCAAACCTAAAGCAATACCACCCGAGACTAGCCACAAGACATCCCAAGAAATTTTCTTTAAATCTTCCTTATTGATAATGCCCGTTAGTGAAAACACAGCAACAGGAATTAACGCAACAGTGTAAGAGTTCATACCGTGAGTCGAGCCCATTAGCCACAGAATAATCGTCAGGGCGAACGTGACATAAACCGTGATCGCTTTCGGTGTTTTAAGGAATTTACCTTTAATGGTTAATTCAATTTTCTCTTGTTTTGCTGGGTATAACTTATTAATTAAAACCCATGCGAACATTAATAAAATCGCGACAAAGGGCACACCAAACATCATCCATTCACCAAAGGTAATCAGATTTTCGCCAGTGAGGTATTTAAGGGCGATCGCATTCGGAGGGGTACCAATCGGGGTACCAATACCCCCTATGTTTGCTGCAACAGGAATACACAACGCAAAAGCAATCTTCCCTGGATCACGATCGCCAAATAACGCAATCACTGGCGCAAGAATAGACAGCATCATCGCGGTTGTTGCCGTATTCGACATGAACATAGAGAAAATAGCCGTGATCAGCATTAAACCAAACATCACATATTTGGGTTGATGACCAAAAGGCTGAAGTAATACGCGGGCCAAGTTAACATCGAGGCGGTATTTGGTTGCCGCCATCGCTAAGAAGAAACCACCCAAGAACAGCATAATAATAGGGCTGGCAAATGTAGCCATAATATCGCTGTAAGAAAGCAATTCACCAAAGTGCTCTTGGCCATGATCCAAGCGGAACAAGTACAAACCTTTATCTGAAAGCAATAGCAGTTCAAGTACGATAATCACAACGGATGTGGCGTAGATAGGGATTGGCTCCATCACCCAACATAAAGCCGCCAATAAGAAAATTGCGATAACTCGCTGCTGAATCACAGTCATTCCTTCAACAGGAAATGCCGACGCAGGTAGCATTAAAATGATCACAGGGATCAAGATCGGAATGATATACCGAAGATATTGGCGCATGTTTGAATATTCCCTTAAACACTAATATTTGAATCTTGCTTGTAAACGCCGTCTCTTTCGCAGAAAAAAAGCGTTCACTGTCAACTCCGTTTGATAGTTATCAAACCAAGCAACTTAATACTTTAGTAGTAAGAGTTATATTGCGTTGTTACTGCTGTTTTTTCACCGGTTTAGATCAATAAACAAGTGAAATAAAACAATTATTTCAATCAAACTTTGCAAGCTAACTCGCTGAACAATAAGAGTAAACAATCTTAAATCACGACAAATAACCATCTAGATCACAAAATCGAAGTAAACGTGACTTACATCACCTTAATTACACTAATTTGTCACACAAATAATAAGCTAAGATATCAACACCGCATTATGGTTGCAGCTTTAGCGTGTCGGATAGAGGAAGGTACTGCAGGGCTATTGTTGAAAGGCGAGAGAGGAAAATTCGGCGCCTTTCCTATTCAAGAAAGGCACCGACAAATAAGAGTCTAGCTAAAGGTAACTTGCTAAAAATAAGTTACTTCACTGGCTGTTCTTGATCATTGGTCATCGACTCTTCAAGTACATTTTCTTGTCCTATGTAGGTACGAGAAGAACAAAACGGCGTAATCGGTACGCTGGGCTCAAGTATTTCAACTTCTTGCTGTTTCTGCTCATGTTCGTATGCCATGGTTTTAACCTGGCGGATAACCAGAGTAAAAGCCAGTATTCCAAACAAGACCGACCCGACAGCTTGCCCCATCAATACCCCGCCCGCACCAGCTAATTCACCCCCAATGTACACAAATGGGATAGTACCCAGTGTTGCTTTACCCATATTTAACGCTGTCGACCACGTTGGACGATTCAGGTTATTAAACGCAGCATTGGCAACAAAAAGTGCGCCGTTAAAGATGAAAGTCACAGCAACAAAGGTACAGAAAATACCTATCATGTAAGCAGCATCACCTTTCAGGCTAAAGATACTGATAATAAGGTCTTGCCCTAGCCACAACAATATCGATACCAACACGCAGTAGACCGAAGTAAATAGCAACGCATCTTTTAAGGTACGGGTAATGCGATCCCACCGTTCCGCGCCAAAGTTTTGCCCAATAATAGGCCCAACCGCACCAGATAATGAAAATACCAAGGCAAAACTAACCGGCATGATTCGGCCAATAACCGCATAACCGGCGACAAAGCTTTCACCAAACTGTGCGATATGGCTGGTGACAAACGCATTTCCAATCGGTGTCGCGGTATTGGTTAAGATGGCAGGAAAGGCAATCGCACACACACTCGCCAAAGATGCTTTAAACGAGATGAGGCTTGGTTTAGCAACGAGGTTATGTTTATAGATAACAGCGTGAAGAGAGAAAACAAGAACGGCTAATCGAGCAAACACAGAGGCTATCGCAGCTCCTTCAATGCCCATTGATAACCCAAAGATAAAAATAGGGTCAAGTACCGCATTCACACCACCACCTATCAAAGTAGCAATCATAGAACGGCGAGCATCACCCACACCACGCAATGCAGCACCTGCCGCCATTGAAATAGCGATCATGGGTGCGCTTGGTAGCAAAATAACCAGATAAGACGTTGCAGCTTCGGCGACTTTTCCTTTCGCACCTATCATGTCGAGTAACTGGGGTAATTGCCACAGCATCAAAGTCACTAAGATGCAGCAGATAATGAAAGCAAACATCATGACGTTAATCGTCAAGTCTCGCGCTTTCGCATGTTGCTTGGCACCAAGTGCACGTGAAACCAAAGCCCCCATCGCAATCGAAGTACCGATTGAAGCTGAGGTGGAAAAAAAGACCAAGGTGCCAGCAAAGCCAATCGCCGCCGCAAGCTCAATTTCACCCAACATACTAATAAATAGCATATCGACCAGATCGACTAAAAACAGTGCCATTAACCCTATCGCACCGGTTCCTGACATCACCGCGATGTGTCGCATGGGTGAACCTGTGACAAACTTTGCGTGCTGTTCGCTCATTAAATTACCTTTATTAGTACCAATCTAGATTGGTATGACGTCCTTTTCTCAAAAAGAGAAAACACGCTAACGACAAAAAAGGCGCACAGTGCGCCTTTTTCATTCTTTTTAATCATTGAGCGAAATCATACTGGATGCTGAAAACAAGCGCCAATTTGATTACTGATAGCGGTTAGTACATCACGTCGAGTGATCACTCCCACCAATTGACCGCTTTCAACCACGGGGTAAATTTTGGGTTTTTGTCCCGACATGATATCGGCTAATTCGATAATCGAACTATCTGGTGAAACGGTTAATACATCTTCTCGCATACACTCACCCACGGTGTGTGTATCTTGACAGTGATAACCGACTTTGATCAGTTTCTGGATCATATCTTGCTCAGATAAGAAACCAACAACCTGACGATTAGCGTCAACAACAGGACCACCGATTTGTTTGGCCGTTAACAACTTATCAAGTGCCGCAGACAGCGACTGACTTGGATCAAAAGTCACTGGGCGCATATTCATATAGTCTTTAACTTTTAACGATTCCATGCATCCCCCTAAATCTTATTATGTACAGAGAAGTGTGTTCTGAAAATTGATGCGAAGAATCAACGATTGCTGCCTTGCATCCGACTGGTTATCCAAGCACGTCACCTGAACATGTTGTCTAACCTTTATGTGTTAAGTGTCGTCTATTTATCTGAAATTACTAAATACAAATAATGTATTTCATCAATAGACAAAATCTATCAACAAGTTTTGCAGATAAAAAAACGCGCTATCTCTTGCGAGATAACGCGTTATTAACCAATAAACTCAGTGTAAGCAATGCTGCTCAGTAAGGTACTGGATGCGTCTACATTACATAAACAACATAAATAACATACCCAATGGCAGTTGATCGCCATTAGCTAAAATCACCTTGTCGCCTTCGACTTGCATGTTCAATACATATTTGTCGTCTAGGCGCTCTACGATTTCGGCTTGCTCCATCATAGTCGCTCGTTCTAACAACGCAGGATCCATTTCAACTAATTGTTTAGGTAATTCGAGTGCAATATTGCCCGTTAGCTTTTCAGCAATTTTATCTACACTTTGAGATGCGCGCGCTAAACCAGGTTTAACCACAAAACGAACTTGGCTACGAACATCCCCCATTGGCGTCGTCAGGCTTAAATCGTCCATCGCGAGCGTTAACCCTTTTGCCACTAGCAAATCTAACGCTAACAGTGCCTCTTCTTGCTGTTCTTGGGTCATCTGTTCGTTAATGTCATCGCTCATGTTACCTAAGCGTGCAATCGCAGGGTAATCTAAACCAATGAAAGACAAGTCAAAGTTAAAGTTGTCGTAATCTTTACCATCAAAAGAAACAATCTTTTCAATGGTCACTTTGTTTTCATTCGTTAAGCGAGTATTTTCATCAGCCTCAGCATCTTTTGCTGGCTCAGTTAGCACGTTACTCATCGCGACTGACATATTTGTCAGGCTTACTGCTTTATCGTTATTGCTATCAATGAATTTTACTGAGCCTAACTGCGCTTTCTGATTGCCCAACCAGAACTGGCCATCCATCTTCCCTTTACCGCCACCCGTGAAATTCAGCATTTCCATGGTTTCGTTTGCGGTAGTCGTGACCGAAAACTGCGGCAAGTGGTAATGGAACTCACCTGCCCCTTTCCCATCTACATCACCATCAAAAATGAAGGGTTCGCTGGATACAGATGAACCAAAATCATCTTTGTAAGCAACCGGGTTAATCACCACTTTAAATTCAGTATGACGCGTTAATGATGTCTCAGTTTGGAACGTAATTGGCGCTACGCCTTCGCCCCATGCTTGCGCTGCAACTTTTTGTAAACCCTCATCCAGCTCAAGTTGGCTGTATGAGGTCATACCCAGTAAACCATGCTTGATCTTATGCGAAACATGCCAAACAGACGGTAAACCTTCTTCTTCAAACAGCGGTTTAAACTCGTCTTTTATTTCGATTCGAGATACCGCTTCAGAGCTTAAATAGCCACGATCATAACTCTCGTTGCTGATTTTGACGTAAGGGTTTTCATACTTGCCAACCGTATCCAAATAAATACGTTCACCAACTTGACCCACAGCAATCGGCCAACACACCGCCACCGCAATAGCACCACCAATTGCCCCAATTTTCTTGAGCGTCATAAATATCCCTGATCGTAAAAAATAAACTGAGGCTAGTGTATTACAAACCGCTGCATACCTCTATGAATCCTCTATGGATCAATAAGTAATACGTCCAAATTGTTGTCAGCCTCTCAGACCCTACTGTTCATTTAACATACACTGAATAAAGAACTCCCTTTTAAAGGATACCATCGTGAATAGCTTCGTTATTTTGTGCCTGGATGATGAGCCCAGCATTGTCGAGCGACTGCGGCAAGACCTAAGCCCATTCAGTGATCTCTTTGATATTGTCGAAGCTGATAGTATCGACGATGCCAATGACACGCTGGCCTTTATTGAGCAGCAAGGCCAACAAGCTGCGATGGTGATTTGTGATAACGATTTGGGTGCAGATAACGGCGTCGATTTCTTAGTACAATTAGATAACCACCCTGTCACTAAACGCGCTCGAACAGTCTTGTTGAATGACAAGCCACAAATTGATGTCATCATGCAAGCGGTTAACGAAGGTCGGCTTAATTACTGCTTAACAAAACCTTGGCAACGTGAAGAATTACACCGCGTCCTCATTAAAGAGCTCACAACCTACGTCATAAAACACCCCGATGAAGATTGGCTAAAATACAGCCAACTGCTTGATCACCGTCGTATTCTAAAAGCGCATATCGACCGGCAAATGTCGAGCTTTCGCTCAGGCTTTATCCGTCACGGTGATCAGCTTGATGACACAACACTCGCCAGCCAAGTCACCGATGCCCTGCACAGCTTCTTTCAAGGCAATGATGAACACAAAGCGTGCCGCACATATAGCGAAGGCCATGTGCTCACCCACGAAGGTGAAGCTAATAGCTTCTTATGGTTTATCACTCGGGGAGAAGTCGCGTTATATAAAAAAGATGAAGATGGCTTTAAGCATGAAGTGGTACGCGTAGGATCTGGCAACCTGATTGGGGGGATGTCTTTTGTAACAGATGAAGCTTCATTTTCAACTGGTATTACCCTGTGCCAAACCGACGTCATTAAATTAGATCGACAGCTGTTCACTAAGGTCATGAATTCCCAAAGCGAGTTGCTCCCCCTTTTTACCAACCTTTTATTACGCAACTTTAACCGCCGCTTACAAGGCAGCATCAAAACCGAAATGCGGTTACAGCAAACCCTAAAGTCACTTGACGAAGCCTATCAAGAACTTATCGACAAAGAAAAAATGGCAATGTTAGGTCAATTAGTGGCTGGCGTTGCGCACGAACTGAATAACCCAGTATCTGCCATTTTACGCGGCAGCGACACCTTAAAAGAAACTATCTGTAAATTAACCGACTCACAGCTTAATCACGATAATCAAACCCAAGGCAATGTGATTTTGCAGCGTGCAATGCAGTCCCGTCCCTTATCGACTTCAGAAGCTCGACAACGTGCCAAGCAACTCGAAGCAACACTTGGTGATAGGCAAACCGCCCGCAAGGCCGTTTTAATGGGCCTCGATGACACCGATAGCATTGAACGCTGGTTACTCCCACAAAAGCATCAACTCAAAACAGTGGTTGATGAATGGGAACACTATTACCAGATGGGTAATTTCTTACGGTCAATCAATGTGTGTGCTCACCGTATCGCTGACTTAGTCAAAAGCTTAAAAAGTTACGCTAGGCAAGATGATGAAAACACCCACGATGTCGATTTGCATGAAGGGCTTGAAGATACCTTGGTCATCTTTGAAAACCGCTTAAAGCGACACCATGTCACCAAAGAGTATGCTGAACTACCACATATACGTTGCCAACCTATTGCGTTACAACAGGTGTGGACGAACTTAATAGCCAACGCTTTAGATGCGGTTATAGAACCCGGAGAGATTCGAATTACGACTCAATTCACTCCCAATAGCCACCAGCAAAGCATTGATATTTTAGTAGAAGATAATGGCAAAGGCATTCCACAAGCACAGCAAGAGAAAGTCTTTGAGCTCAATTACACCACTAAACGTGAAGGTAATTTTGGTCTTGGCATTGGTTTATCGGTTTGCCAGCAAATCATCCATCAACACAACGGGACCATTCGCATCGAGTCTGAACCTGAAACCTTTACCAGAATGATCGTTACTTTACCCGTTCACCAAAACTATTCTTCTGTTCAAGCAGCACCTGACAAAGCTGCCTCTTACAAATCAAGGTCGAGTCAAACAGATCAAGATAAAACGGAACCCGATCAAATAAGACACTCACATAAGGAAATGCTATGAAAAAATATATGATTTTATGTGTTGATGATGAACGTGAAGTACTCGACAGCGTATTACACGACCTTGATGCCTTAGGTGAGCATTTCATCCTTGAAGCCGCGGAATCGGTGGACGAAGCCAAAGAAGTATTAGCCGACGCCATTGCCGACCATATTCCGTTAGCCTTGATTTTATGCGACCACATCATGCCCGGAGAAACAGGAATTCACTTTTTAATTGAATTAAAACAGCAAGATGAAACTAAATCGGCACGCAAGGTATTGCTGACGGGACAAGCTGGTTTAGAAGAAACCGTCCAAGCCGTTAATAACGCAAGCTTGGATTATTATATTGCGAAACCCTGGGATGGTGAGAGCTTAAAAGAGATTGTGATTGAACAACTTACAACCTATATGATTGACAACGAGAAAGAATTAATGCCGTGGGCACGCATATTAAATGCGGCAAAAATCATGCAAGCAATGAGCGATCGCCGCTTGTCATTATCCGACGGTTAATCATCATACAAACTTTGCGCTAGAACTGAGAAATGTTATCTTTATCACAAAATCTAAGTTCTCCTAAAAGGTGACGCTATGAAAGTTGCAGTCTTTAGCACAAAAAAATACGACCAAAAATCCTTTGAGTTGATCAATCAACATTATCAGCTTGAGCTTTCTTATTTTGAGTTCCGCTTAACAGAGCAAACAGCGCGCATGGCGCAAGGTTTTGATGCTGTATGTGCATTTGTGAATGACGACTTATCACAACCTGTTTTAGCGCAACTGGCTAAAGCAGGCGTTCGCCTTATTGCTATGCGCTGTGCTGGGTTTGATAAAGTAGATCTTAATGCCGCACAGGCTCTCAATATTCAAGTAGTACGTGTACCTGCATACTCACCAGAAGCGATTGCCGAACATACTATTGGCCTAATGCTGAGCCTGAATCGTCGTATCCATCGTGCTTACCAACGTACACGCGATGCCAACTTTTCACTTGAAGGGTTAACCGGCTTTAACTTTAACGGTAAAACCGTCGGTGTTATTGGTACTGGTCGCATTGGTATTGCAACCATGCGTATTTTAAAAGGGCTCGGCATGAATATTTTGGCTTACGACCCCTTTGAAAACCCAGCAGCCATTGAGCTAGGTGCAATCTATACCAGCCTTGAAGATATCTACCGCCAAGCAAACGTGATCACCCTTCACTGCCCAATGACAGATGAAAACTACCATATGTTAAATGCTCAAGCTTTCGAGAAAATGCAAGATGGGGTGATGATCATCAATACCAGTCGTGGCGGTCTACTGAACTCCAAAGACGCCATTGAGGCACTAAAAAGCAGTCGAATTGGATCGCTTGGTATTGATGTGTATGAAAACGAGCAAGACTTATTCTTCCAAGATAAATCGAATGATGTCATCAAAGATGATGTGTTCCGCCGTTTGTCGTCATGCCACAACGTGCTATTTACTGGTCATCAAGCTTTCTTGACCGATGAAGCACTGGGTAACATTGCCGATACAAGCTTACATAGCATTACCAAATTTGCTCAGGGCGAAACATCGGGTAACGAACTCATTAAAAGCGTATAACTCAAACTTAGCGTTTCATAAGGGCTAAGCAGCATAATGCTTGGAAGATAAATGAACGCAAAGTGTGGCTGCATTCACACCCTCCCTCTTAATTTGGTGGTTATTTAACCACCAAATTATCATTTTGAAGAACAAGTCAGTCCAAAACCTATTATTGGTATTACTTGTCCTTTAGAATATGACGAATTCTATTTTATAGCCTTTGGAATCTTTTTCATGCGCAAAACACTTATTGCTACAGGCATTGTGCTAGCAACAATGACTGCAGCACATGCTGAAACACCAGCAACTAACACCATGAGTAACTTCAGCTACGATTACGCAGAAGCGCGTATTGGTATTGATCCATTGACTTACGGTGGTGGCTTCAGCATGTCAATTCACCCTAATGCGCACATTACAGGTAGCGTTGATACGCGCTTCAAAGGCGATTGGGATGCAAATGTTGGTGTTGGCTTCCACGCGCCAGTGAACAACTGGGCTGATATTACGGGTGAAATCAAAGCCCTTAATGTTAAAAATGACCGTTACAACAGTTCTGGTGGCAAGATGGGTGTTGAAGTGAACTTAGGTGTTCGTCAATGGCTTGGTCCACAATTTGAAGTTGGCGGCAAAATTGGTCACACAACAATCAGCGACGATGACAAAGTAATCGGCTCTATCACAGGTCGTTTCCATGCAACCGAACTATTCTCAATCGGTGCTGAAGGCAAATTCAATGGCCTTTACGGTGATCAAATCATCCTGACGACACGCTTTAAGCTGTAATCGGTTTTTAGATAATCCGTCAGTACAGAAACGGTAGCCAATAAGCTACCGTTTTTTATTTGTCGCGACATACTCGGTCACATATCGCTGGCAGCAGCATAAGATACCGAGCCATATCACCTTCGCTAGCAGCCAAGTACTCTGCCATTTACTCTCGGTTTAGGTATACTAGCCAGACATATTTGTCAGTAAGGCTCACAGCCACATGAAACAACTACTCGATTTTATACCGCTTATTGTTTTTTTTGTTTTGTATAAAACCCATGATATTTTCGTTGCAACAGGTGCCTTAATCATAGCCACCGCCATTCAAATTGCCTTGACGTGGTTTTTGTACAAGAAAGTCGAAAAAATGCAGCTAATCACCTTCGCAATGGTCGCTGTTTTCGGTAGTTTGACGCTATTCTTACATGATGAAAACTTCATTAAATGGAAAGTCACCATTGTCTATGCGCTCTTTGCGATTGGCTTAGCGGTTAGCCAGTTCATGGGGAAACCCGCAATTAAAAGTATGCTAGGTAAAGAACTGACTTTACCCGATCCCGTTTGGAACAAAGTAAATTTGGCTTGGGTCTTATTTTTTACCGTGTGTGCCGTTGTTAATATCTACGTTGCATTCACTTTACCACTCGATGTTTGGGTAAACTTTAAAGTATTCGGCTTGCTTGTATTAACGTTACTCTTTACCCTTGCCACTGGCGGGTATATTTATCGCCATATGCCGAAAGAAAACGGTTCAGACAAGCAGTAACTCGGAATCAACAATGACAACAGAAAACAACATCCCTCGCGGACAACTCCTTCTCCGCACCTTAGCAATGCCAGCAGACACCAACGCCAATGGCGATATTTTTGGTGGCTGGATCATGTCTCAGCTTGATTTAGCTGGTGCTATTTTGGCAAAAGAAATCTCAGGCGGTCGCGTAGTCACCGTTTCCGTCGAGAGCATCGCATTTAAAGCGCCTGTCAGTGTTGGCGACGTTGTTTGCTGTTATGGTGAATGTAAGCGCATTGGTAACACGTCAATGAGCGTAGGCCTTGAAGTTTGGGTTAAGCCAGTGGCACACGAGGCCGTTGGGGATCGCTATCAGGTTTGTGAAGCGACCTTTAACTATGTCGCCATCAATAGTGAAGGCCGACCACGCCCGGTGAAAAAAGCCTAACTAGTAAAAAGCCTCACTTGCTGTGAGGCTTTTTTGTAGTGTGAAACGCTCTCATCGCAAAGCATTGATACCCTCGCGTCGCAAAGATACAATCAAGCAACTGATACCCAGCTCTCCACAAAAAAGGAATATAACAATGTGGTATGTAATCTTCTCTCAAGATGTTGAAAATAGCCTAGAGCGTCGTTTAAGCGTTCGTGAAAAACACCTAGCGCGTTTAACAGAGCTTCAAGCACAAGGTCGATTATTAGTTGCAGGCCCAAACCCTGCTATCGACAGCGAAAACCCGGGTGAAGCAGGCTTCACGGGCTCAACCGTGATTGCTGAATTTAACTCGCTTGAAGACGCAAAATCATGGGCAGATGCCGATCCATACATCGACGCGGGTGTTTATCAAAACGTTATTGTTAAACCATTCAAAAAAGTCTTACCTTAGCTTAAAGAAAGACGGTATTGCGTCAATTGATTAAGCGGTTTAGAAAATCACTCGGTAAACACTAACAATAAGAAAGCCACACTTATGCTGAAGAAAATATTAGCGGTAGCTGCACTTCTGGTTTTGAATGGATGTGCATCAAGTGAAGATGATACAGCCATTGCTTTAGCAAAAAGCCGAGCTGCAACCATTAACGCTAAAGCGCCTTACGACAAAATCGACGAATATAAAGTCATGAAAGCTCAGGCGAAAAATAAAACGGTTGTAATTACTGTCCTTTACGGTGGTGGAGGAAAAATGGCCCCATCTCAAACCATAAAAGCGGCAGCAGCAAACTATTGTAGCAGTGATGAACTCACACCACTTTTTGATGCAGGTGTTAGCTACAATATAAAAATCATGGATATGCGTGGGCGCACCATGGTTGAACAATCAGTTTATAGCGAATACTGTAAACAACTGATGCAGTAATCGCGACAGTAAAGATGCAAAGGTCACACAAAAATGGCCGCGAATATCACTATTCGCGGCCATTTTATTTCAACAAAGCAATCATTCAATAGAGAGCGCTCTCGCTGCACATTATCGACGGAAGATAAGGGCTTTTAAGCCACCATCCGGATCAATATCTTTGAATTCAGGCGGGTTTTCTAACCGCTCAATAAACTGTAGTTCAGGGGCTTCTTGCGCCATACCATCGATTAAGAACTGAGAATCAATAGATGGATCGTTCACACATGCCAGCACTTGGCCATTTTCAGTCAACAACTCAGGCAAGCGACGTAATATTTTTGCGTAATCTTTTGTGAGTGCAAAACTGCCCTTTTGGAACGAAGGCGGATCGATAATGAGCAAGTCATAAGCGCCCATCTTGCGCACTTTTCCCCACGACTTAAACAGCTCATGGCCTAAGAAGCTAACCTTTGATAAATCATGATTATTCAGATGATGATTATCTCGACCTCGGCTCAACGCTGCTCTAGCCATATCAAGGTTCACAACATGCTCGGCGCCACCGGCAATCGCAGCAATCGAGAAACCACAAGTGTAAGCAAATAAATTAAGAACACGCTTACCTTCAGCCTGCTCCTGCACCCACTTACGGCCATAACGCATATCTAAAAATAAGCCATTGTTTTGCTTACGACCTAAGTCCAGCTTATAAGTCAGACCATTTTCGACCACATCTTGATATTCACCCAATTCGCCCCAGATCACTTCTGTTGGTGAACCATCACGATCACGGTGCTGGAGTAACAATGCCTTGGCACCGCATTGCTGCCATTGTGTGGTCAAGAGTAAACGCTGCAATAGCGCATTCAACTCAGAAAGAAATTCTTCAGAAGGCTCTTTGAATAAAGAAACCAAGACTTGATCTTGTAGCCAATCAACCGTGATTTGCTCTAACCCCTGCCAGCAGCGACCACGGCCATGAAACAAACGACGCACTTCAGATGGTGGTGTCGATAATGCATTAAGGAGGTGTTGTTCTAATTGAGAAAGTGCGTTTATATCCATCTTGCCAGTCGATTGTTCAGATAAAGGCGCTATTCTAATACCAATTCCATTAATTAGCTAAACAGAATATTGCGCAGTAATTGGTACTTTGAACCAGCGAGAATGATTTGATCACTGATGCGTCAGTATGATCACCTAGCGAATTCAAGCGACTAGCTTTAGTTGTTCTTCTTCAATACGGGAGCTGGCGAGTACAACATACTCAGCGGTGATTCGGACTTGGCGATGGCGTTTAAGACGGGTTTTAATGGTGTGGCGGTTACGACGGAGAGAGGCTAAATCCCAAAAGCGGGTTTTATTTTTCTTTTTCTTAATTCGCATACGTAGCGAGACGGAACGGGTCAGGCGCATTCGATTCCTCAATCTAGGTCATTTCCTAGACCGATATTATAGAGAAGTCGTATTAAGATCGCATTTGCGTTTGAACAAGTTAGCAGCAGTTAAACCAAGTTATTTTTTGTTTTAACCATATTTGTTGAATAACGCTGCTATCCCTAAGCTACCGGTACTAAAATCAAAACTAACGCACTGAAAAGTTGTAATAAGTACAGACTTAGCGCTGACATGCCTTTTGTAGGCTATCGGGCAATGTTGGCCATGTTAATGTCCACGGCGATTGCCATTGTGCTAACGCCACTTTCACTTCATCACTATGCCACAACTCACCTTGTTCTGGTGGGCAAGTAAAACGTTGGGTTTCGCCTTTATATGGAAATGCCAGCGAGTAAGCATGCAAGTAACCACGGTCTGCATCTTCGCTGCCATAAATCGCATCCCCGGTAATGCCAGCACCGACACTGCGCAGCGCAACCCGAATTTGGTGTGTTTTACCCGTATGGGGCTTACATAAAAAGAACCGACGACCATTACCCGCAGCTGCAGAAAAAAACTGGGTGACTGCTGGGTTTTCTTTGGTACTTTCAAGTTTCCAGCTGCTGCGACGAGAACGACTCATATCGCCCACCACGACACCTTGTTTTTTCTTCGGTTTTTTAGTGCTGATCGCAATATAAAACTTATCGACAACACGATTGGCAAAATTAGCAGAGAGTAAAGCTGCAGCCTCTTTATTACGCCCTAATAAGAGCAAGCCTGATGTCATCTTATCTAGTCGATGAATCAAGTAGAGCTGCTTATCACCCGTTTGCTCAGCAACCGCCGCTAACAAAGGCTGATCATTATCATCTTTATGCACACTCACGTTGGGGTGTTTATTGATAATTAAAAAGTCAGGGTGTTGATGAACCAATGTAAACATACTGCGGCCTTAGGTAGAGAAAGCGGTAAACGGCATGAACGCGGCATGCACATAATAGAAAGCGGAGTATATACCCAAGTCATTATAAAGTGCAGGCTGCTATCCATACCTTTATATAAAAAGAAAACCACTCGATTGAGTGGCTTTCTTCTTTTATCTATTCCGTAGTCTAGGCAAAGAATACAAATAGCATCAGTAGTGGGCAAACAACACGAACATACCAAGGCCAAATTTTCCAGAATAAGCCTTGTTCCAGTTCAGGGTAACCTTGCTTGATCTCTTGTAATGCTTGATCGCGCTTCCACACCCAACCAACAAGTAGTGCGAATACCATACCTAAAATAGGCTGAGCATATTCCGTGGTCAGCGATATAACCAAACCAAACATATCCCCAAAGTTAAATACGATAATGCCAGAGAAAACGGTAATAATGCCGCCAATCCACCATACTGCGACTTTACGATCTTGCTGTAACTCTTCGGTTGCACAAGCAACGGGGACTTCAAGCATCGAGATTGACGATGTGAGTGCAGCGATAACCATAAGAATGAAGAACAGAACACCAACCAATAAACCAGCTGCGCCCATGGTATCAAACATCGCAGGTAATACGCTGAAGACTAAAGTGTCTGATGACAGTAAAGCCCCTGCTTCGTTATAAATTTCAACACCATTGTTTGCAGCTACAAACATCGCAGGCAAAATCAATAGCCCGGCAATGAAAGCAACACCAGTATCAAGTAGAGCAACTTGCGCAGCGACTTTCGGTAGGTTTACATCCTTTTTGATGTAAGAGCCGTATACCATCATCGAACACACACCAAGCGAAAGAGAGAAGAAGGCTTGCCCCATCGCACTCACAACAAGATCGGCGCTAAACTGGGAAAAGTCAGGAATAAGGTACATTTTCAGGCCATTGATCGCGCCATCTTGGGTCAAGATGTAGGCCACCATCAATACAAACAATACCAATAGAACAGGCATTAACCGTGTCGACCAGCGTTCGATACCATCTGCAACACCATTACGAACCACCACTATGGTGAGCACCATAAAGACAACCATCAAAATAAGATTACGAGCCGTACTGAAAGACTCTAACCATTGCGCGGCCGACACCATACCAAGCGATTCAAGAATGGGCCCCGCTAAAGAACCCAACAACCAGCCTGCGACAATGGCATAGAAACTGAGGATCATAGAAACCGCGATCATGCCCGCAATACCAAGTCCAGTCGCAACTTTCTTCTGTTGAGGCCAAATTGAACGTAGAGATTTAATGGGGTTGGCACTGCCGTAACGACCAATAGTAAGTTCAGCCACCAACAGTGGGTATGCCAATGCAAAAACCATCAATAAATATACAATCAAAAAAACAGCGCCGCCGTTACTTGCCGCTTGGGTCGGAAAACCCCAAATGTTACCTAATCCAACGGCTGAACCTGCTGCTGCTAAAATAAAACCAATTTTGGAGCTAAACTGCGCCCTCGATTGACTTGCCATACGCCTTCCCTGTCGTGTTAGTTTTCATTATTTCATTGGATGCACGCTTGTAAAATATAGTTTACGAAACGAGAAAATGTATTTCCATTGTGTTACTGGCTAGTAAATCAGTTATCGAATAAAATGTGAAGCGCACTTTTCAATATTTTGATATTTGGCTCTGTTTGTTTTCACCAATCCTGCATAAAACACCAACTTTATTCACATCAGCACCATGACATCACACTTAATGCATACTCACTGATATTTTCTATCCTTTGGTACTTGTACTGGTATTAGTTTTAGTATTCCTCGTTACACTTTAATCCGCACTCAACACCGACTTTAGTGAGTTAACACTATGTTTTCGCGACAAAACGATGCAAAATGCCTACAGAGTTTTGCAATTATAAGTCTGTAAATGGAACAGTTTTATCAAATCCTAGCTTGGGTTAGCGTTTTTCTATATTGGCTACTGATAGCGGGTATTACAATTCGGGTTGTTTTCAAACGTCGTGTCGTTGGCGTCTCTCTTGCGTGGTTGATGATTATTTACATCATTCCGGTCGGTGGGATCATTGCCTACCTTTTATTCGGTGAACTCAATCTAGGAAAGAAACGAGCCAAACGCGCATTAGACATGTTCAGCCCATACGCAGACTGGTTTCAACGTCTGAATGATTGCCCTGAACACCAACCACAACTGATGAGCCAATATGCGCGGCCAATCTGTGATTTGTGCGAAAATCGCCTAGGTATACCAAGCCTCGTAGGCAACAGCCTGTCGCTTCAAGATTCACCTCAAACCATTTTAAAATCTATTATTGAAGATATAAAACAAGCACAGCTTTCCATTCATCTTGAATTTTATATCTGGCACCCAGGCGGCTTAGCCGATGAAGTCGGTGTCGCATTAATTGATGCAGCAAAGCGTGGAGTACGCATCAAGCTATTATTAGATTCCGCAGGTAGCATGCGTTTTTTCCGATCTCACTGGCCACGATTAATGCGTCATGCAGGTATTGAAGTCACGGAAGCATTGGCCGTCACCCCGTTTAGAATGTTCTTACGCCGCTTAGATTTACGTCAACACCGTAAAATTGTGGTGATCGACAACGAAATTGCCTATACAGGGTCAATGAATTTAGTCGACCCAAGGTTTTTTAAAACCGATGCTGGAGTTGGCGAGTGGGTAGATGTGATGGTGCGATTAACCGGACCAACAGTTACAGTGCTAAACAGCATTCAAGCTTGGGACTGGGAAGTTGAAACGGGGATGCGAGACTTACCGCCAATGCCGAGTTGTAACGTCAACCATCCCGATGAGCACTCTGATACAGTGCAGGTCATCCCATCAGGCCCTGGAATGCCAGATGAAATCATCCATCAGGTGTTGCTACTCAGTATTTATCAAGCATTAGAAAGCGTAGTAATTACAACACCTTACTTTGTGCCAAGTGAGAATCTGCTTCACGCCCTGCGCGGTGCGGCACTTCGTGGGATCAATGTCAGTCTGATTATTCCAGATAAAAACGATTCCACCATGGTTGAATGGGCAAGTCGTTCATTTTTTGCTGAGTTACTCAGTGCGGGCGTAAAAATTTATCGATTCCATGGCGGACTGTTGCACACTAAATCAGTCGTTATCGACGATAATCATTGCTTAATCGGCACAGTTAACTTGGACATGCGCAGTTTGTGGCTGAACTTTGAAGTCACATTAGCCGTAGACAGTGCTGAATTTACCCAACAATTAAGCTGGCTACAGCAAGAATATATTAAAAACTCCACCTTAGTTGATTGGCGAGAGTGGGAAAAACGTTCAGTCCAGCATAAGCTTGCTGAGCAATTTTTCTATATGTTTAGCCCACTCCTCTAATCCACAGACTCAGCTCAGCTCAGCTCAGCTACGAATAGAGCAATCAATAGCACGAAAAAATCCCAGCCAAGTCGAACTTGCGCTGGGATTTTTGATCATGCGAAAGATAAGGTTCTATTACACTTTTATCTCAACACGTCGGTTTAACTCACGCCCCGTTTCAGTGCTGTTATCAGCAACAGGTGCAGACTCACCCTTGCTAGACGCTTTTAATTGGTTACTTTGCATTCCACGCGATTTCAAGAACGCTTCTACCGACTCACTACGACGCAACCCTAATGCCAAGTTATATTCGGCACTGCCCTTTGCATCAGTATGGCCTTCAAGCTGAATCATCGCGTTACTGTGCTTTAATTGACCCGCAATCTTTTCAAGAATACGTACCGATGTTTTGCTCAGTGTTGAGCGGTCAAAAGTAAAAAATACCCGTGCAATAGTTTGCCCACTCTGGAACTGAGGAGAGGTATCATTATCTACAATTCTGACTACATCATTTTGCTCAAGGTAAGCTAAGCAATCTCGGTTAATATCTGTGGTATCTGCCAGTAACTCAGCATACGCTGATAAATCCAGATCAACAGGTTTGCCCGTTAGCATTTGACCATTACGATGATGTGCAATCACAACTGGCTGATGCTGAGTGATGGTTAACTCTTGATTAAAAGCGGTTGTTTCACATAAGTGCTGAAGCAAAGTTTCATTCGCCTGAACATGAAATGTTGTAGCTAAAAGTATTAACGGCAATACGCGTTTCATCATGATTTAACGTCCTCATTATGATCAGCCTGTTGCTGCTCATTCGTTTCTAATTGGGTATTTAGTACAGTGGGTACAGCATCTTGTTCCGCTTCAATGCTCGTTTCTGTTTCTGTTTCTGTTTCTGTTTCTGTTTCTGTTTCTGTTTCTGTTTCTGTTTCTGTAACTATAGGCGCATGGCTAGGAACGGAATAGGAAGCTAATGGGTATAAATTAGGCTGTGTTAAATCGTCATTTAGCTGATCAAACATGGTTGCCGCTTCTTGTTCGCTCATTTCCTGCATCAGTAAATTTTTCACTGCATTATATTGCTGAGAAAGCATCAAACTAACGATTAAATTTGCCTTAATTTGCGGATCAAAACGGTTTTTTTGATAAAGTGGTAGTAAACGTTCCGCTGCTTGTTTATATTTACCTTCCATCATTTCAGTCATCGCTAGATTATTGCGGATCGTATCTTCATTTTTGAAACCAACTCGAGCTTCAAAAAAATAACGACGAGATAAATCCATATTGCCTTGCTGAGCCAAAATAATGCCATAAAGATTTTTAACGGCGTAAACATCTTTACCGACGGCCAGGCTATAATCAATATAATACTTGGCCTGTCCATAATCTTTCTTTGAATAAGCAATATCGGCACGAGTTAACCAGCAGTTATTTAATAAACTGCATTGGTCATCTGGCACTTGATCAATATAGTAACTTGCCGCTTCTGTATCACCGTCTTTGTAGTACGTAGCTGCAAGTTTTACCGATGCGTCATAATCATTCGGATTTTTTTGTAACCGCGCCCGATAATTATCTTGTAAGCCATCAAAGTTTTTCGTTATTTCCATCCGTTCTTCGTCAGATATCGTCGACTTTGATTGGCCCGCGCAACCCGCTAATAGTACAGTCGCTATTATTACACTTAATAATCTCATCTAATGTCCCTACGACTGCATTAAACGCATAATACCAGGCGCAATAATCAATATTACAATTGGCATCATGATAAATATAATCAATGGCACACTCATCTTTGCTGAAAGCGAGCCAATTTTCTCTTCTGTTTCAAGCATTTGCACTTCACGAATATCTTTTGATAGCGTAATTAACACTTGATAAATCGAACTACCATGCTGAAGACTTTGTAATAAAGTAAAGGTAAAACTACGCACTTCTTGGGTATTAATACGAACTGCAAATTCGGTTAACGCGGTTTCTAACCCTGTCAAACGCGCACGTTCGGCTGTTTTATGAATATGGTAAGCTAAGTGTTTGTCAAAACCTTTCATTTCATCGGCTAAATACGCCATTGCAGATTCTAATGTCATACCTGTTTGCACACATACGGCCATTAAATCAATCAGGTAAGGTAGCTCTCGGCCAACGTTACGCTCGACTGTCTTTTTCTTAGCGGCTAATACCCAATCTGGGACTAAAATAATGGCAATCATGACACCAAATAGTGGAAGAATGGCATCATTTAATTCCCAATCACCCGCTAGCACTTGAAAGGCACAAATAACGAAAGTAAGGCCAATAATGCCAAACTTTGCAGGTAAGTAATAAATCGCTAGCCCTTTATTATAAACGCCAGCCTGCTCTAGTTTATGTTCAAACTCTTTTTTATTTTCAGAGCTAATTTTATTCATTGCCTTGCGAAAATTACGTCTCGCTTCAGATTCAACCTCTTCGCTTTGCAACAAACTGTGCATTCGCTTACGCTGTTTTGCACGTTGTGCCGACTGAATCCAACTAAAAGCAATAATCCCGATAAATAAAGTCACGAGAGAAATGACCATAGAAGACATTAACGGATACCTCGAATTAGTAACCAAATGATCGTCATGCCTATCGTCTCACTACCAATGAGGTAATAAAGAATGACGCGCCCGTTAGGATCTCGTAATACAAAATCAAAATTCTCGGGGCTCATATATTGCATTCCGAAAAGGAACAAAAATGGAATAGCACCGACAATTTTTGCCGAAAGGCGTGCCTCCGATGTCATTGCGTTAGTTTTTTTCTCTACCGAGCGAGCATCAAATAATACCCGATTTAAACGAGTCATTATCTCTCTTAACTGGCCGCCGCGGATCATGTTAGCTCGTAACGTAATAATAAAAAAACGATAGCTTTTATACGGACAGTTTTGGCACGAGCGACGAAATACATCATCAGGCGACTCACCAATTTGTAACCGCTGCCCTACCCATTTAAACTCTTTGCCAACAACAGTATCTAATTTATTACCCACAAACTGGATAGCTTGCATTACACTTTCGCCAGAGCTCACCGCACTGGTCATTAAGTTAATAGCATCAGGAAAAGAGGCTTCAAACTGTTTTTTCCTACGCGCCAGTAAGAAACGAAACAAAATAAAAGCAGCGACAAAAGGCGTTGCAACTAAAGCAGACATACCCGATACAAAGCCAAGCGCAAGATACACACCAACGACGTAGCTCATACCAAAGCTAATAATACCTATCCCAATCGCCGCCTGAATAAGCCCTTTCTTACCAAGTTGAGAAAACACACCATTTAAACGGATTAAAAAACGGTCTTTAACACTTTCACCCTTTAGAGATGCAAGGTTAACTAAATTAATCTCATTTTCTGACTGTGTTTTTTGATCCTTCTTTATTGCTGATATTTTTTGCTTTTTAACGGTACTGCTATATAACAGTGCTGCTGCACCAATCAACACTAAAGAGAAGTAAAGGGTCATGCCTTATCCCTGTTTTTGATTAAAATGAATTAACGAAAAGCTGTCATCAGTTCATCATATAAACCAAAGAATTTTGATTTTTTCGCTAACTCTGAACGTTGCATTAAACCTGGCGTTACAAAGCGACCCGAAATTTTTTCACCTTCCGTTTGATGGTCATCGGCTTCAAAACGGAAAATATCTTCCATCACTACATTTTCGCCTTCTAAGCCAACGACTTCAGAAATAGCCGTCACTTTCCGGCTACCATCATGTAAACGGTTAGCCTGAATCACAATATTCACGGCGCTCACGATAGTACGACGAATAGCTTCTAACGGCAGGCTCAAGTTCGCCATCATGATCATACTTTCAACACGGGCTAACGCATCGCGCGGAGTATTGGCGTGCAATGTCGACATTGAACCATCATGGCCCGTATTCATCGCTTGCAGCATTTCAAACGCTTCAGGGCCACGACACTCACCAATAATAATACGATCAGGACGCATACGAAGGGCGTTAATCACTAGATCTCGCTGAGATATAGCACCAGTTCCTTCGGTTCCTGATACCCGCGTTTCTAAACGCAAAACATGGGGCTGTAACAAGCGTAATTCCGCTGCATCTTCGATGGTTAAAATACGTTCTTTTTCAGATATATATTGCGATAAGCCATTCAGAAGCGTGGTTTTACCTGAACCTGTACCACCAGAAATCAAAATATTACAGCGGCAACGAGCAGCAATCATCAGTACTTTTGCCATTTGTGGACTCATCGCGCCAAACTCAACTAGCTCAGGTAAACCAATACTTTGCTTCTTAAATTTACGAATGGAAATTGCGGTGCCATCAATACTGATCGGGCTAATTACGGCATTTACACGGCTACCATCAGGTAAGCGGGCATCTGCCATGGGCGTTGATTCATCTATACGACGGCCAACACGCGAAACAATGCGCTGAGCGACTTGGCGTAACTGCTTATCATCAACAAAGCTGATATCCGTTTGTTCAACAATACCATTACGCTCAATAAAGATATTATCAGGACCATTAACCATAATATCGGTGATATCTTCATCATCCATCAAAGGCTGAAGTGGTCCAAGTCCTGTCAATTCATCTATTAAGTTAGTAACGTACTGACGGCGTAAAATAGCAGGAACAGGTTGCTCCATTTGCTCAACCAGCATATCAACGCCATTGGTTAACTGCGCGCGTAACTGCTCTTTACTAGCACTTTCCACAGCGGTGGTGTCTAAAGCTTCGAAAATACGATTTCGAATATCCAAATATAGTGACTTCGCAGCACTCATTATTTTCTCTTTATCATTATTATTTAAATAAGTATCAGGCTTGGCTATGGCCTTATTTTGCTACGTTTATTTTTTCGATACCAAAGATGTAAACTTTTCGAGTAATTGCTGAAAAGGATTCGCTTTTACTTCAATTGAACGTCCGAGCACTAAACCAGATAGTGTAAGGATTTTTGCCGAAAACTTACCATTAAGGTCGATAAATCGCTTTCCTGACAGTAAGGTAGCTGGAATTGTTTTATCATGAGCGACTTCAATATCAACAATACGCGCTAACTCTTTCTCTATTTCGTTTTTGTATAAAATACCGTCACGAAAGGTCCGGTGTTGATTAAGAACGAGTAAGCTACGAGGTGTTTTAAGTGACATACGTGCCGCCATATCAAGGCTATGTAACATGCGCTTGGCTGAACGAACGGATGAGACAGTTGGATCTGCCACCACGATCACAGTATCGTAGCTTTCACAAAAATGTTTGTAGTCGATAGCAAAAGGGACGGAAGCCGAAAAATCTTCTACGATCAAATTGAAGCGACGAAGCAGCAAGGAAGCGACTGCATCACTTTCTTTCAAACAATCCGTAACCGCTGTTTTGTCACCATCAATCGCCAGCAGTGATAAGCCATCGTTCACTTTCAGTAGCATTGATTGCGCAGAATCTTCATCAAGCTGAGTCAATTTAACCGATGACTTGCTCATATCAATTTTTGGGTAATCATCCATTCCAAGTAATACATCTAAATTACTATCGGTATAGTTATGATCAACCAGCATGACTCTACTTTGGGTTTCTTTACGTAAAAATCGAGCTAACTCACAACTCAGTAGAGAGGCGCCCACACCACCTTTAGAGCCAACAACGGCAATGCGCTTTGCTTTACGCTCTTTACCTAACCCCTTGCCACCATGGTGGTTTTTTACCACATGGCGCATAAAATCGCTTAATTCACTTTTAACTACAGGCCAAAACACATAGTAGAAACCCATTTCTTTGAGTGAACGAATGGTAGAAATGGCATCTTCTTTACCAATAACTATCACAGAAGCAGTATTAGGGATTTGGGGCGCAAGTTCTGCCATGCGTGTCACCACATCCTCACAATCTGTGAGTTCAATGAGCACCATATCAATACTAAGTTGATTAGCCGCGAAAAACTCATTCCATGACGATGCTTTCATTTGACGTAGTTCTGGCTCACCTAACGCGTCAAAGCGGAATACTTCTTTAACTAAATCGCGGCAATGCTCTGACTGATAAAAAAGAACACTACCAAGCCCTAAAGTTTCATCCGCTGCTTGGGTGGATTTGAGCGCTTCAGTAAGATCTAACATTAATGGCCTTCTCGCTGTTCAATTGTCATTTCGGATACAACAGGCATGAGAGTTGAAGGCGTCGCTAACTGTTTATTGCGAGCGCGTTCAGAAAAACAACCATCCTGTTGATCCCAAGCGTTATATTGCCCTAAGGGCTGACAAGGCGGAATTAAAACTTGCGTTCGATTAGCAACTAAAAACAAATCTGTAGAAGAATGCGGCTTTACCTCTATTTTGTAATCAATCCATTGCTGATACTTACCTAAATTACGTTTCATTTTGGCTTGAAGCTGCTTACCTTTTTTAGTCACAGCTGTAATAACCACTTTTTCAGCACCTTGATCAAACTGCGTAATAACAAAATCGCGAGCACGCAAATAGACTTTGTTTTGATCAGCGGCTCTGTTTGTTTTTGCACCTATCTTCAATTCTGTTGATAACGGTACTAATACCGCTTCAGTACCAACAACCGCGGGGCCTTGGCTACAACCGCTCAGCAAGGTAAGCGATAGTACAATGCTTACCAGTAAAGTCTGTTTAGTGCTTTTCGTTATAATCATTTTTTAAAGCCACCATTAGAAAGCAATTCATAGGTCACGCCATATTTCGGTTGTGCTGTTAACCCTAATAGACGATTTAGCGTACTGGTGCGCTGCATATTTGGCATTTGAATCTCTGATTGATGCTGTGACTTCACACGGTTTACCGTTGCCACAATAATCAATTCACGCTTAGTACGCTCAGTGGTCGTATTCCTAAATAAGCTACCTATAATAGGAATATCACCCGCACCAGGTAATTTTGAAATACCTTCAACATCATCGCTGCTTAGTAAGCCCGCTAGCACAAAGCTCTCACCGTCTTTGATCTCAATGGTTGTTTCAGCTTTACGCGTACGCAGCGCAGGGAAAGAATCACCACGGATTTGATAGGCCTTGTCTAAGCTACTGACTTCTGGGCTTAACTTAAGGCGAATACGGCCACTCTCTAACGTTTTTGCAGCAAATGCGAGCTTGATACCATAAGACTTGTAAGTCACCGAAGTACCGTTATTACTTGATGTAACAACAGGCAACTCACCGCCAACCATGAAGCTTGCAGACTCGCCTGAAATCACTGACAAGTTAGGCTCAGCTAGCATTTGGCCAACCGATTCATCATTAATTGCGGTTAGAATCGTGCTCAACTCACCAAATTTAAAATCTGTGAACAAGAACTTACCTTGATCACCAAACATACCGCTCCACTTAAAACCAAGCTCTTCATTTAACTGACGGCTCACTTCAGCGATAGAAAGTTTGACATTAATTTGATCTGCAGTAGCTATTTTAAGTTTGTCGACTAAACCTTTATATTCTACTTTTTTATTAAAGTAGGCTTCAACGCCGCCATCTTTATCGTCACCACTCTTAATATCATTACCAACGGTAGTATCTTTTTCTAACTTAAGTAATTCACCAATAAGCTTAATCACTTCCTGATGCTGAGTTTGGTTGATAATTTCACCTCGCACCAACACTTGCTCATCAATTGCTTCAATAATAACGTTCAAATCAGGGTAATGCATTTTTAGCTGACGATTGACTAAGCTTACATCACGAACAACATTTACTTTACGGTCGTATATTTTATTATTGCCTTTTCCGAACACCATCACTCTGGTATCACCACGAGTTCGTCCAAATATAATAAATTTATTACCATCTAATATCTGATAATCGGCCACTTCAGGTGAAGCAATAAAAATAGTGCCTATTTCTTCTTTCGTGGTCACGCTGGTCGCATCACCCAGTGCCACATTCAAGCTAGCTGCATTAACACTCATTACAGCAAAAAAACTAAAAACCACACTGATTAATAT
>NZ_NOIF01000041.1 GCF_002265265.1 Photobacterium sanguinicancri | reverse complement strand
CATGATATTCGAATTGACTGTGCCAAAGCTTAAGTAAACTTAAGTTTTGTATTGGTCACTCAGTTCATTGATGCCAAGTTCATTCTTACTTAAAAGTAACAATGAACAGTTTTGACTATTCATTTCACGAGTGCCCACACAGATTGCATGGTCAAATTATTAAAGAACATACTGACTTCGTAGCGGGCTTAGCGCCTTGCTCCGTGTCAGTGAGGTCGTATTATAGGGAGTTCGATCGGTTTGGCAAGGCCCTTTTTCCAAAAAGAATCGATTTCCTTTTCAAGTGATTAAATAAGCACCAAACCGATAAAAAGGGCACCTAAAACTGTTTAAAAGTCGTGGTAAACCGAGCAACAGCGGCCCAATCTGTATATTCAACTTCTTTACTGGTATCCGTTTCACCGCCAGTTATACGCATAATGAGCTGAATCATAGTGCGATCGAACAAGTTATAGCGTGGGTAACGTAAGGCGCCAGCAAATACAGCTTGTAAGCTTGGGCACCAGGGTGACTTCAGTAAGAACTTTTTCATATACGCACTGGTTTCTGGTGTGTTCTTCCCTTCTTTACGCGCTGTTAGGTTTACACAGAAGAAAGCAACTTTGTATTGTTCTAAAGCTTGAAGGTTCTTTTCAATAAATTGGTATAGCTTCTTGCTTAAGTGGCCATATCGAACGGCCGCACCGATCAAAACACGGTCATACTTCTGCCATTCAATCTCAGGCAAACAATTGAGGTCTTGAAGCGTACATTCACAATCCTGACCCAATTCCCTCTTTATATAGTCAAGAATCTTAATCGTCTGACCATCCGTACTCGAGTGCAGTAATAAAACCTGTTCCACTTTGGCTCCTTAGTTTCGCCAGAATGTTGGTGTAAATAAGACTAATAATGTGAAAACCTCAAGGCGACCAAATAACATCGCAATGATCAGTATCCACTTAGCAGCTGAATTCACTTCTCCAAAATGTACTGCAACTTCGCCAAGTCCTGGACCTAAATTATTCAGCGTCGCAGCAACAGCTGAAAATGCCGTCAATTCATCAATACCCGTCGCAATCAATGCCAACATACACACCACAAACACCAGAGCGTATGCCGAGAAAAATCCCCACACAGCGTCAACCACACGTTGAGGCAATGCTTTATTACCCACTTTAATAGTGTAAACCGCACGTGGGTGTACCAAACGCTTAAGTTCACGCACCCCTTGTAAGAAGAGAAGCAACATTCGGATCACTTTCATGCCGCCGCCAGTCGAGCCAGCACAGCCGCCCACAAAAGAGGAAAACAGCAATAAGACAGGTAAGAAAAGTGGCCACTCAGAAAAACTGGTCGTGGTAAAACCTGCTGTTGTCGAAATAGAGACCGTCTGAAACAGCGCCTGATCAAACGCATCGTAATAAGAGTCGTACGAGTGATGCTTCAATAACATGCCAAAGCAAATCGCCAGCAAGATAAATTGGGCACCGAAGAAAGCACGAAATTCAGGATCGCGCCAATAAGTCCGTAAATTCACCCCGCCATTGGCAAAAGCAGCAAAGTGAAGTGAAAAATTACACGCCGATATCAACAGGAAAACAACGGTGATCATATTAATGGTTGGGCTATTAAAATACCCCATGCTGGCATCGTGGGTAGAGAAACCACCAATTGCGATGGTCGAGAAACTGTGTGAGACCGCATCAAAAGGCGTCATCCCCGCCATCCAGAAAGCGAATGCACAACTGACCGTTAATGCCAGATAGATATACCACAAGGTTTTAGCCGTTTCGGCAATCCGCGGCGTCATCTTTGAATCTTTAACAGGACCAGGAATTTCCGCACGGTATAGCTGCATGCCACCGATACCGAGCACTGGTAAAATCGCGACAGCTAATACGATGATCCCCATCCCACCAAACCACTGTAATAACTGGCGATAGAATAAAATCGCTTTCGGTAAATCATCCAATCCGACGATCACCGTCGCCCCCGTTGTAGTTAGGGCAGAAAACGATTCAAAAAAGGCATCTGTTACAGAGAGGTCTGGGGTTTTCGATAGCAAGAAAGGCACAGCTCCTGCGCTACCGATTACCGTCCAGAATAGGACAACAATCAAAAAGCCATCACGAGCTTTTAATTCATGGCGATGCCGACGGTTTGGTAACCATAAAACAGCGCCCCCCATTAATAGAAGGAAAAAAGTCACCACGAAAGGGAAACCGGCACCATCACGATAAAATAATGCCACCATCGCTGGCACTAGCATGGTAACACTGAATAAGGCGAGCAAAAGCCCGACGATTCTTATGATTGAACGAAACTGCATGAACTAGCTGGCTCTCATCCTAAACAATATGGTTATGCGTTTAACGCTCGACAGTTTTGGCAATCAAGGTGCCGCCACTACGATTGACTAAAGCCAAACAAAAAGCATCAACACAGCGACAATCAATCTCGGCCATCACATGCACATTCTCGGTGTAACTGGCGGTCAAGGTGCTACCTGAATGCTCAGCAAGCAATGTCTCCACCAGCGAAACTTGATTATAAGCACAGCAGATCTCAACCTCAGACATGATGACTTTCTCTTGTGTTTTCAGCAGCGTTAATGCTTGCTGAACGCCACCACCATAGGCTTTTACTAAACCACCGGTGCCTAATTTAATCCCACCCGAATACCGTGTCACCACTGCGGTTAGCTCACCGACACCAGACCCCGTTAGTTGAGCAAGTATGGGTTTACCCGCGGTACCGGAAGGTTCGCCATCATCGCTAAAACCCCATTTCATTGAATCTGACGGCCTGCCAGCAACAAAAGCCCAGCAATTATGACGGGCATCAGCATGCTGTGTTTTGATCTGCTGCACAAAGGCTTTGGCAGCTTCCACCTTAGGGGTGTGCGCAAGATAAGTAATAAAACGGCTTTTCTTGATTTCTTCTTCACACGAGGCACTCGCCGCGGGTATTAAATACGGTTCTGAAGCTGTCATTTAAAAACAATTAGGTCATGGTTTAGTAACCGAGCAGGATACCACAACCAAGACAATAACCCTTCCCATTCTGCGTATAACCACCAGCAAAATAGCGGCTTTACTGCTCACCCCTTAGATACGGCTTTTTAATCATCAACACGCAAGATTGGCTTTCTTTGCTCGATCCCCACTAAAAATAGCAACAATTTAACAACATGTTGCGACTTAACCATCTGCGCGACTCATGTAAAAACTCTTTCATATCAAGGTTCAAGATTCGCCTACACTATTTTGTATGTTTATTTCACACCTAAAAGTTAAACAATTGTTTTAAATAAGTGTTGTATTTGCTAAATATCGGGTTCACACTAAATTTGTCTGGTACAGGTCAAACCACTAAATCAAGCCAGCTTAGACTGGAATTCACGGAGATAGAACATGATTTACCAAGGTGAAACCCTATCCGTAGACTATCTGGAAGATGGTATTGCGGAGCTCAACCTCAACGCCCCTAGTAGTGTCAATAAATTTGATATCAAAACCCTTGAGTGCTTCAGCGAAGCGCTTAATGCCCTTTACCAACAAAACGACCTCAAAGGCCTGATTGTGACATCAGCCAAAGGTGCATTTGTGGTGGGTGCGGATATTACCGAATTTATGGGCTTATTCGCTAAGACAGAACAAGAACTGTCTCAATGGTTAACGCGTGCCAATGATATCTTTAATAAATTAGAAGACCTGCCCGTGCCAACACTTTCGGCTATTAATGGTCATGCACTCGGCGGCGGCTGTGAATGCGTGCTTGCAACGGATTTTCGCTTAGCCGATAGCACTGCACGCATAGGGTTACCTGAAACCAAGTTAGGGATCATGCCCGGCTTTGGTGGGACAGTACGCTTACCGCGTTTGATTGGTGCCGATTCGGCAATGGAAATCATCACCGCAGGTAAAGATAAAAAAGCACCAGATGCACTCAAACTAGGCCTAGTTGATGCGGTGGTTGCACCAGATGCATTGCGCGACAATGCGATAGCAATGGTCAAAGATGCCATTGCGGGTAAATTAAATTGGCAGCAACGCCGAGAACAAAAGAAATCCCCTCTTTTACTTAATCGCACCGAAGCCATGATGAGCTTTACTATGGCTAAAGCCATGGTGGCTCAAGTTGCAGGCAAACATTACCCCGCCCCAATGGCTGCGGTAATGACGATTGAAGAAGCGGCACGTATGTCGCGCGATGACGCCTTAGTTGTCGAAAACAAACACTTCGTTAAACTGGCAAAAACCGATGTTGCTCAGGCGCTAGTTGGATTATTCCTTAATGACCAATTTATTAAAGGTAATGCTAAACAAGCCGCCAAAGCGGGTAAGCCTACGACTAAAGGGGCGGTACTGGGCGCGGGCATCATGGGAGGCGGCATTGCTTATCAATCTGCCCTCAAAGGTGTGCCTGTATTAATGAAAGACATTGCGGAGCCATCGCTCGAACTGGGCATGAACGAAGCAACCAAGCTACTCAATAAACAGCTAGAACGCGGTCGTATCGACGGCTTTAAAATGGCTGGGATTATCTCCTCAATCACCCCAAGCCTAAGTTATGCCGGTATCGAACAAGCTGATGTGATCGTCGAAGCCGTGGTTGAGAATCCAAAAGTAAAAGCAGCAGTACTGGCAGAAGTTGAGCAGCATGTCTCTGCAGATACGGTGGTGACCTCCAATACCTCAACCATTCCAATCAACTTATTAGCAGAATCACTACAACGCCCTGAGAATTTCTGTGGCATGCACTTTTTCAACCCTGTGCACCGCATGCCTTTGGTTGAAATCATCCGTGGCAAAAAAACCTCAGACGACACCATCAACCGCGTTGTGGCTTACGCCGCCAAAATGGGTAAATCCCCTATCGTCGTTAACGACTGCCCCGGCTTCTTCGTCAACCGCGTACTCTTTCCTTACTTTGCTGGCTTTAGCATGTTATTACGCGACGGCGCAGACTTTGCGCAAGTCGATAAGGTGATGGAGAAACAATTCGGTTGGCCAATGGGCCCGGCTTACTTGCTTGATGTCGTCGGTATTGATACCGCGCATCATGCCCAAGCCGTGATGGCAGAAGGTTTCCCTGAGCGCATGAACAAAGATTACAAAGATGCGGTTGATGTGATGTTCGAAAGCGGCCGGTTTGGCCAGAAAAACGGGAAAGGCTTCTTTAGCTACTCTATCGACCGCAAAGGCAAGCCGAAGAAAGCACGTGATCCTCAAGTAGCTGAATTACTGTCGACTGTTTTGGGTACCGCGGCCGAATACAGTAGCGAAGAAATCATTGCACGCACCATGGTGCCAATGATCAACGAAGTCGTGCGTTGTTTAGAAGAAAACATTATTGCGACCCCTGCGGAAGCGGATATGGCGCTGGTATATGGCTTAGGCTTCCCACCTTTCCGTGGTGGTGTATTCCGCTACTTAGACACAATGGGATTAGCACAATACGTTGCAATGGCCGATGCGTATGCTCACCTTGGGGCAGTTTACCAAGTGCCAGCAGGCCTACGTGCAAAAGCGGAAAAAGGCGAAAGCTACTACGCTATCGACAACGCATCAGCACCATTTAACGCTTAAGGACGAGGGATAAACCATGAACAACGCTGTTATTGTAGATTGTATCCGTACCCCGATGGGACGTTCGAAAGCGGGTGCATTTAGGCATGTCCGTGCTGAAGATTTATCTGCACACTTAATGAAGGGCTTATTAAGCCGCAACCCACAAGTTGACCCCACTCAAATCGAAGATATTTACTGGGGTTGTGTCCAACAAACCCTAGAGCAAGGTTTTAATATTGGCCGTAACGCAGCCTTAATCGCAGGGATCCCACACACTGTAGGCGCAACCACCGTTAACCGCTTATGTGGTTCATCGATGCAAGCACTGCATGATGCAACCCGCGCGATCATGGTCGGCGATGCTGAAACCTGCATTATTGGGGGGGTTGAACACATGGGCCATGTACCGATGAACCATGGCGTGGATTTCCATCCAGGTATGTCCAAATCAGTCGCTAGAGCGGCAGGCATGATGGGACTAACGGCTGAAATGCTTGGTCATATGCACGGTATTAGCCGTGAGATGCAAGATGAGTTTGCTGCACGCTCGCACCGCTTGGCCTACGCCGCAACGGTTGAAGGGCGCTTCAAAAATGAAATCTTACCTATTGAAGGGCACGATGAAAACGGTGCGCTCAAACTGTTTGATTATGATGAAGTGATACGCCCAGAAACAACCGTTGAAGGGTTGGCTGGATTACGCCCAGTCTTTGATCCTGTCAATGGTACTGTCACAGCGGGTACCTCATCTGCACTATCCGATGGTGCATCGGCCATGCTAGTAATGAGCGAGGATCGTGCCAAAGCGCTCGGTTTAACAATTCGTGCTCGTGTGAAATCGATGGCGGTTGCTGGCTGCGATCCATCCATCATGGGTTACGGCCCTGTCCCTGCGACCCAAAAAGCGTTAAAGCGTGCAGGCCTCAATATCAGTGATATTGGAATGATCGAACTCAACGAAGCCTTCGCCGCTCAATCACTCCCATGTGCCAAAGATCTCGACTTGCTTGATAAAGTTGAAGAGAAAGTGAACCTCAATGGCGGTGCAATCGCGCTAGGTCATCCACTCGGCTGTTCAGGCTCACGGATCTCGACCACCTTGATTAATCTGATGGAACATCGCGATGTGCAATTTGGCCTCGCCACTATGTGTATTGGCTTAGGCCAAGGGATCGCGACTATCTTTGAGCGGGTTGAATAATCGATTCATCACCGATACTTTCACAGGCCCACTTCGGTGGGCTTTTCTTTATATAACAAAAACTCACCTACCATCCATGCATCACAATCATAGATAAAATGATAAAGTTTCATTTTATTCATAGTCACTTGCCAGCTACACTCTCTTCATCAAAACAGACTTACTTTTCCATTTACCGGAGTATTCCTATGTTTAAGGCACTTGTTCTCGATCAGGAAGATAAAAAAACCATCGCGGGTATTCGTCAATTAGAAACGGATCAACTACCCGAAGGTGATGTTCTGATCGATGTAGATTACTCATCGCTAAACTACAAAGATGGCCTAGCAATCACAGGTAAAGGAAGAATTGTTCGTCAATTCCCAATGGTTCCCGGTATTGATTTAGCGGGTAAAGTGGTTGAATCTACCGATGATCGCTACCAAGCTGGCGACAATGTGGTACTCACAGGCTGGGGTGTTGGTGAAGGTCACTGGGGTGGCATGGCAGAAAAAGCGCGTCTAAAAGCAGACTGGTTAGTACCACTGCCTAAAAAATTAGACGGCAAACAAGCCATGATGATCGGTACCGCAGGTCTAACCGCTATGTTGTGTGTACAGGCAATTGTTGATGCAGGCGTTAAACCAGAAGCGGGTGAGATCCTTGTTACTGGTGCAAGCGGTGGTGTTGGTTCAGTTGCCGTCACACTACTCGCTCAGTTGGGTTACCAAGTAGCAGCAGTCACAGGTCGTATCGAAGAAAATGGTGAGCTACTTAAACAGCTTGGTGCAAGCCGTATCATCGAACGTGGTGAATTTGAAGAACCAGCTCGTCCGCTTGAAAAACAAGTATGGGCTGGCGCTGTAGATACTGTTGGTAGCAAAGTATTAGCAAAAGTATTGGCACAAATGGACTACAACGGTGCGGTTGCGGCGTGTGGCCTCGCCGGTGGTTTTGATTTACCAACAACAGTGATGCCATTCATTCTGCGTAACGTACGCCTACAAGGTGTTGATTCCGTATCTTGCCCGTTTGAAAAGCGCCAGCAAGCTTGGCAACGTTTGGAAGAATTATTACCAGCAAGCTTCTACCAACAAGCCTGCCGTGAAGTTGCACTAGAAGAAGTACCTGAGTGTGCAGAGGCAATCACTCGTGGCCAAATCACGGGTCGCGTCGTTATTAAGCTATAAGTGGTTATCAAGCTATAGCAAGATAACTCAACAAAAAATGACTACCTTGGCCAGCAATATGCTGGCCTTTTTTATGGCCGTGTTTTTTGATCGCCACAATCACGGTGACATCATACTTAGGCTAACCCCATATCGTGAATGCGCTTTGCGATAAGCTTACCGCACTCTTCTTGGATCAGATTACGTAGCCAGATCTGCGAGGCAGAATGCTCACACCTAGGATGCCAAATCAATGAATAATCAAACGGCTCAAATTTAAAGGGTAACGGCTTCACCACTAAATCATGCCTTTCAGCCACCAAGTACGCCAAATCCGCAGGTACTGTGATCATCAGTGGCATTTTATCGACAATAGTCAGTGCGGCTTCCAAGTGATACGCCCGTAATACCATTTTACGCTCGGGATACCCTCTTAGTGCCTCATCAATTAATGCCTTCACGCCATCACTGATCGCGATCATCGCATGGGGGGATGTGAGGTAATCATCCAAGGTTAATACTTTATCTGCCAAAGGGTGATTACGTGACAATAAACAAAACACACTCACCAAACCTAAGCTGTCTTTGCACAAAGGTTCTACTGGCCCTGTCGGTCGACAGATCGCCATATCACAACCATCAGACGTGAGCTGAGTCAGCAAGTGATCATGTTGCAATGGGGAAAACTCTAACGAAATATTCGGCGCTTCTTCGTAAATGCGTGGCAAGGCAAACGGCAAAATGGTTTGCATCGCGTAGTCGGTCGTGGCTATCACAAAGTGCTGATCGCACAACGCAGGCTGAAAGTCATTCGGGGTGAGTAGGATACGTAATGCTTCAAGCGGATCGTTTAAAGCTTCACTCAATTCGAGCGCACGCTGCGTCGGCAGCAAGTGTTGCCCTTGGCGAGTAAAAAGCGGATCAGATAAAAGTTCACGTAAACGGCCAAGCACCCGACTCATTGCCGACTGACTTAAATTCAACCGTACTGCGGCCCGACTGACACTGCCTTCTTCCAGTAAGACCTTCAGTGCCACCAGCAGATTGAGATCGCGACGATAAACTTCTTCCAGCTCCATAAACTTCACCTTAACGTTAGACCGTTAAATTATGCAGCGTGAGATAAAAAAAATCCCGCTATATTAAGCGGGGAAGCCCAAGAAAACAGGGAGAGTGTATTCGTGAGATACGGTACCTAAACTTATTTCAATTCTTCTTCTTCAAGTTCAGAGGTATTCATAAGTTCAAACCACAAGCCAAGGGCTGCTGCAATCACACCGCCCAGTGCGAATAAGCTTGCGTCTGCGGGGCCGCGTAACACCAATGAACAAAAGGTGATAAAACACAACACGCTATAAATGGTGAGACGATCGAGGTGAGTCAACATAATGCCTCCTAATCCTTTAGAAAAACGTTAACGACTTGTTAATTAAGTTACACCCTTTGTTTTGTTTTGCCAACCCTTATTGATTAATTCTTATCCATCAGTATGATCAACAATTCGAAACTAAAGATGTGTGTATGATGACTGCTATTTTTGACAACCCAACTCACAGCTTGGAAGCACAGGGGCTTCGTTGCCCAGAACCAGTAATGATGGTACGCAAAACAGTAAGGAAGATGACTGAAGGCGAAACCCTATTAATCATTGCTGATGATCCCTCAACCACCCGTGATATTCCAAGCTTTTGTCGCTTTATGGATCACACCTTAGTGGCATCAGAAATCGACAACCTGCCTTACCGTTTTCTTATTCGCAAAGGCAGCGAAAAGTAAAAAGACAGCTCAATGAGCTGCCTTTTTGTTATCTCTCTTGCTGCTCATAGCTTTCGCGAACTAGATTACGGGCAGTCTCTACCTCATGCCGTAACTCTCGCAGTTCTTTTTTCATTGGAATGACATAGCGTAGCCGTACTAAAGCATCCACCGATAGGTACGTCGTAACAATCGCCCCGACTACCATAGGTAACCACATATCAGTTAACACCATACCGAGTACATTTAGCGCAAGTGCGATATGAAAAAGCCAGCACTGGCTCTTCGGCGAAATGGCGAGATAACGGATCATAACAACCTCCTATCTTGGCTCAACTTAAGCACTTCCAACTTAGCACAACTGATATAAACAACCAGATGCAAAGGTCACAGTTCATTGATTTTCCATTCAATAATCACAGTGACAGCAAGGGCATTAATTGACCAAATATACCACATCACTCTACAACATAAATTACGTGCCAGTGTTCCACGTGGAACACGATCCCCCAATCGACACCCTGCTCGTCGCCAGCTTATAAGCCAACCGCCGCCGCAATTGCCAGTCCTGCAAATAAGGTCGCGGTAATTTTACGGATCAAATCCAACGGCATTTTATCTGCAGAAAGTTTACCAATAAGCACCACTGGCACGTTCGCCAATAACATGCCCACGGTCGTCCCTATCACCACCAGCAATAAAGCATCATGGTATTTAGCCCCCAACATAGTAGTTGCGACTTGAGTTTTGTCGCCAATTTCCGCAATAAAGAAGGCAATAAAACTGGCAACAAAAGGCCCTCGGTTTGAGATTTTCTCATCGTCATCAAGCTTATCTGGAATAAGAATCCAACCTGCCATTGCAACGAAGCTAATCACAAGTACCCATTTGAGTACCTCTGGTGTTAGGTAGTCTGCAACCACAACACCAAGCCAAGCAGCTAAGGCGTGATTGGCAATCGTGGCTAAAAAAATCGCTAAAATGATAGGAAGAGGTTTGCGATAACGGCTTGCCAGCAGCAATGATAACAATTGGGTTTTATCACCAATTTCGGCTAAGGCAACGGTAGTAATAGAAACAGCGAGAACACTCACGACAGATACTCTTGGGGGCGAGGATAATAATTAGAACCATAGGCAAACAGACATGCCCCACCCCGGTTCATGTTGGTTTACCAATGGTCTCGCCAAACTCACTAGTAGGATTAGTGTGAGTCATAATCGCCATGAAGATTTTGCTTCAATTATGTTGACGATTATCTCGATAGATCGAGAGGCTACTCCCCAAAGGAGCCGCAATAATAGCGAGTGTCATTACGGGAAACAAGCGCAAAAGTGTAAATGCTTACGAACAAAAAAAGGCTAGCACTTAGTGCTAGCCTTGCATTTAACCACTTATATTCGTGGTATTAACGCCAATAGCAAGATTAAGATATTGGACTCAATACAATCTCGACACGACGGTTTTGTGCGCGACCTTGCTCGGAATTGTTTGACGCAATCGGATGCGCTTCACCCATACCTTTAGTCATAACACGGTTTACACCCACACCTTGACGAATAAGGTGGTTACTCACTTCACTCGCACGTACTTGCGATAAACGCAGATTATATTGTGCCGTGCCTTTACTGTCGGTAAAACCGTAAACGTTCAACGCTGTTTTGTCATATTCTTTCGCCACTAAAGCTACATTGCTTAAAGCGGTTTTTGCACGACTGCTTAAATCAGATTGATCAAAACCAAACGTAATTTCATTCGGCATATTCAAAATAATATCGTTACCATTACGGGTCACGCTAATGCCTGAAGCTTCAAGTTGCTGACGTAGCTTAGTCTCTTGCACATCCATGTAGTAACCAATACCACCACCTAATGCAGCACCAGATGCAGCACCAATTAACGCCCCTTTACCACGGTCTTTTTTACTTGAAGACGCAACACCGATTGCCGCTCCCGCCATCGCACCAATCAAAGCTCCACTCGTTGCTTTCGCTGTTTGATCTTCACGGGTATATGGATTAACAGTCGAACACCCGCTAACCATCATAGTCACACCTAAAGCCACTACAACACTGCGTAGCCATTTACTTGCTTTACCACCTGCTTGTACATTCATTGCGTCTACACTCGTTTGTCTTTAGTACGCTCTTAGCATCCATTATGCCGGCGCTTTAATTTCGCCGAATTGTAATGAGCTCAATCATAAAAATCATCAAGGGAATGTCAAAAAAGCACATACAGAGCAATAATCTGCACTCACCACTAATTTCTCATAGCAATTTAGACCAGGATGGATAAAAAACATGCACTAGCTCTACTCGCACCTTAGCTGGCAAGGTATACTGGTTTGTTATGACATTTTCTTTTAATCCACTAATCTCGCGAAGCTGACAATGCAGAAATTCGATATTAAAACCTTTCAGGGCATGATCCTCGCGCTGCAGGATTACTGGGGCCAGCAGGGTTGTACCATTGTACAACCACTAGACATGGAAGTAGGTGCAGGTACCTCTCACCCAATGACATGTTTACGTGCTCTAGGTCCAGAGCCTATTGCAGCAGCGTACGTACAACCATCTCGCCGTCCTACCGATGGCCGCTATGGTGAGAATCCAAACCGTCTTCAGCACTACTACCAGTTCCAGGTGATCATTAAACCATCACCCGACAACATCCAAGAACTGTACCTAGGTTCACTAGAAGCGCTAGGCGTCGATACGCAAGTACACGATATCCGTTTTGTAGAAGACAACTGGGAAAACCCAACATTGGGTGCCTGGGGTCTTGGCTGGGAAGTATGGCTTAACGGCATGGAAGTGACTCAGTTCACTTACTTCCAGCAGGTTGGTGGCCTTGAGTGTAACCCTGTAACAGGCGAAATCACTTACGGTATTGAGCGTCTAGCCATGTACATCCAAGGTGTAGACTCTGTTTACGATCTTGTATGGACTGATGGCCCGCTAGGTAAAGTAACCTACGGTGACATCTTCCACCAAAATGAAGTTGAGCAATCAACTTACAACTTCGAACACGCCGACGTTGATTTCCTATTCACCTTCTTCGACCAGTGCGAAAAAGAGTGTCAGGAACTACTAGCACTAGAGACACCACTGTCACTACCTGCTTACGAGCGTATTCTTAAAGCAGGTCATGCATTCAACTTACTTGATGCACGTAAAGCTATCTCGGTTACTGAACGTCAACGCTACATCCTGCGTATCCGTAACTTAACGAAGCAAGTGGCAGAAGCTTATTATGCTTCTCGTGAAGCACTTGGCTTCCCTATGTGCAAAAAAGACAAGTAAGGATAAAGCATGGCTGAACACAATTTCCTTATTGAGCTAGGTACTGAAGAGCTACCACCAAAAGCACTTCGTACTTTGGCTGAAGCGTTCGCTGCAAATTTTGAAGCAGAGCTAAAAGCTGCGTCACTGCCACACCAAGGTGTGAAATGGTTTGCTGCACCGCGTCGTCTTGCTCTTAAGGTTTCTGCGCTGGCTGAAGGCCAACCAGATAAAGTAGTGGAGAAACGTGGTCCTGCTGTTTCAGTTGCATTTGATGCAGAGGGTAACGCAACCAAAGCCGCTCAAGGCTGGGCGCGTGGTAATGGTATTACCGTTGAGCAAGCTGACCGTCTAGTTACAGACAAAGGCGAGTGGCTGCTGTTTAAACAAGAAGTAAAAGGCAAATCGGCAGATGCGCTTCTTTGTGAAATGGCAGCTAACGCACTAGCGAAGCTACCTATTCCTAAGCCAATGCGCTGGGGCGATAAAGAAACACAATTTATCCGCCCAGTTAAAACGCTAACCATGCTGCTTGGCGACACGCTAATCCCTGGCACTATTCTTGGTGTTGAATCGGCACGTACTATTCGTGGTCACCGTTTCATGGGTGAAGCTGAATTTACGATTGATCATGCTGACCAATACCCTGCGATTCTTGAAGAACGCGGTAAAGTAATGGTTGATTACGAAGCACGTAAAGCGATCATTCTTGCTGATGCTAAAAAAGCAGCTGATGCAGTTGGTGGTACCGCCGATCTTGAAGATGAGCTGGTTGAAGAAGTAACCTCACTGGTTGAATGGCCAGTTGTGCTTACCGCTTCTTTTGAAGAAGACTTCCTGAACGTACCGTCTGAAGCATTGGTTTACACCATGAAAGGCGATCAGAAGTACTTCCCGGTATACGATGCTGAAGGCAACCTAGTACCGAAGTTCATCTTTGTATCGAACATCATTTCAAAAGACCCTCGTCAAATTATCGAAGGTAACGAGAAAGTTGTTCGCCCTCGCCTTGCTGATGCTGAGTTCTTCTTCAACACCGACCGCAAGCGCCCGCTTGTCGATCGCTTGCCTGAACTAGAAAACGCTATCTTCCAAAAGCAACTGGGTACGATCAAAGATAAAACCGATCGTATTACTGAGCTTGCTGGTTACATTGCAGAAAAAATTGACGCAGATGTGACCAACGCGAAGCGTGCTGGCCTATTGGCTAAGTGTGACCTAATGACATCGATGGTATTCGAATTTACCGATACCCAAGGTGTAATGGGCATGCACTACGCACGTCACGATGGTGAAGCTGAAGATGTTGCACTAGCACTGAACGAGCAATACATGCCTCGCTTTGCTGGCGATGAACTGCCAAGTACGGGTGTTTCAGCAGCCGTTGCTATGGCTGACAAGATCGATACGCTTGTAGGTATCTTTGGTATTGGCCAAGCACCGAAAGGTTCTGACCCATTTGCACTTCGTCGTGCTGCCCTAGGTGTACTGCGTATTATCGTTGAGAAAGGCTACAACCTAGACTTGGCTGACCTGATCGCAAAAGCGAAATCGCTCTTTGCTAACGAAGATGGTTCAAGCAAGCTAACCAACGACAACGTAGAAGCAGAAGTGATCGACTTCATGCTAGGCCGTTTCCGTGCATGGTACCAAGATGAAGGTCACAGCGTAGACGTGATTCAAGCAGTACTGGCACTGCGTCCAACGCAACCTGCAGACTTCGACAAACGCGTTAAAGCCGTAAGTCACTTCCGCTCACTAGATGCAGCTGAATCACTGGCGGCCGCAAACAAGCGTGTTGGTAATATTCTGGCAAAATTCGACGGTGAGCTAGCAGCAAACGTTGATAGCAGCCTATTAGTGGAAGATGCAGAGAAAGCACTTGCAGCTGACATTGCTGCGATGCTTGAAAAGCTAGTCCCTGTATTTGCCCAAGGCGATTACCAGCAAGCGCTTTCTGATCTAGCAACACTGCGTGAAGCTGTTGATGCATTCTTCGATAACGTAATGGTTATGGCTGATGACGAGAAACTAAAAGTGAACCGTCTGACAATGCTAAGCCAGCTGCGTAACGAATTCTTTAAAGTTGCGGATATTTCGCTACTACAAAAGTAAGTTAATGCACGACGAATTGAAGCCCTACTAACCACTGTTAGTGGGGCTTTTTTTATTGTACTGCACTTTTGCTGCTAGCCGCCGTATTCTGGCGATTGGTATCTTGTCGCCTTTACAGTGACACTCTCCAATTTCATCATCCTCTATTTCGTATTCATTCTTTACTGCACTCTCTTCCGCCGTTTCACGTGGAACACGCTCGTGCACTTTGGCTACACTTGTTACAGCTAAAGCTCACTGCGCTTACCATTTAACTGAAATGAAAAACTGGCTTTTCCTTCATGATGGGATCAGGTATGTTGACAGTTGAGCATAAGTTATACAGCTATGTAATAACGATAAATCTAAGAGCAACATGCTGAGGTCGGAAGTAAAGATGGAGTTTTCAAAGTTCGGAGATAAGTTTGGCCGTTATTCGGGTATCACCCAATTAATGGAAGACCTAAACGATGGATTACGTAATCCCGATGCCGTAATGCTAGGCGGGGGTAATCCAGCCCAAATCCCAGAGATGGTTGAATACTTCAATCAACTCACCCAAACAATGGCTGCTAGTGGCGAACTCACCGCGGCGATGACCAACTATGATGGTCCACAAGGTAAAAACACCTTCATTAACGCACTCGCCAATTTAATGAAAACAACCTATGGCTGGGACATTAAGCCAAGTAATATCAGCCTTACCAACGGTAGTCAAAGTGCTTTCTTTAACCTATTCAATCTACTGGCGGGTGAGTTTGATGGAACGAAAAAGAAAATCTTATTACCACTGGCACCTGAATATATTGGCTATGGTGACTCAGGATTAAGCGAAGATATGTTCATTTCGTACAAGCCTGAAATCACCCTATTGAATAACGGACAGTTCAAATACCACGTTGATTTTGACCATTTGGTCGTTGATGACAGCATAGGGGCTATTTGTGCTTCACGCCCGACTAACCCAACTGGAAATGTGCTGACAGATGAAGAAATTCACCATCTCGATAAATTAGCTCGCCAGCACGACATTCCATTGATCATCGATAATGCCTACGGCATGCCATTCCCCGATATCATCTTTGCTGATGTCACCCCTTTCTGGAACAGCAACACCATTTTATGTATGAGCTTATCCAAGCTCGGGTTACCCGGATTACGCTGTGGCATTGTGATTGCGAGTGAAGAGATCACAACAGCCTTAGCCAACATGAATGGCGTATTGAGCTTAGCACCAGGTAGCGTTGGCCCCGCCATTGCCCATAAAATGATAGAGCAAGATGATTTACTCACGTTAAGTGAGCAAGTGATAAAACCCTTCTACTTACGTAAATCTCAGCAAGCGGTCGAGTTACTACAAGCTGCCATTCCCGATCCTCGCTTTCGGATCCATAAGCCCGAAGGTGCGATGTTCTTATGGTTATGGTTTAAAGATTTACCTATCACCACGATGGAACTCTACCGCCGCTTAAAAGCACGCGGGGTACTGATCGTGCCTGGTGAATATTTCTTTATTGGCTTACAAGGTGATTGGCAACACGGCCATGAATGTCTACGAATGAATTACGTACAGAGTGATGAGGACATGAAAAAAGGCATTACCGTTATTGCAGAGGAAATAGCGAAGGCGTATCAAAGCTGATTCATCTCGTTAGAAAACTCACTCCTTTTATTTATTAAGCAGCCTATGGCTGCTTTTTTATGGCAACAATAACGGTAGGCTGTAACTCGGCAATGCCTATCAAAACTAAAAAATGAGATGGCGTTCTTCACGTGAAACATGGACTCACTCTAAATCCTTTTTTATCTGCTAAATAGCAGCCAATAAAAAAGGTCAGCTTTCGCTGACCTTCACTGCTCTTCTCAATCGCTATTATGGCGAGAGTGGCTTATTCGCTTTCGAGTAAGCGGTTACCGTTAATCGCAATTTTTCGGGGTTTTTGCTCTTCTGGAACTTCGCGTTCCAATTCAACATGCAATAAACCATTTTCCATCTGGGCACCAACCACTTTCACGTAGTCAGCCAATTGGAATTTGCGTTCAAAATCACGCTCAGCAATACCTTGGTATAAGTACTCACGCTCAGTTTTCGCATCTTCACGTGTACCACGAACAATCAAAATAGTCTGTTGTTGGGTAATATCAAGTTGCTCTTCAGCAAAACCTGCCACTGCCATAGTAATGCGGTAATGGTTTTCATCTTGCTGTTCGATATTGTACGGAGGGTAACCGGTATTGTTGTTGCTACTGAAGTTCTTTTCCATCTGGTTAAACAGACGATCAAAACCAATAGCTGAACGGTAAAGAGGAGTGAAATCTACGTTGCGCATAATACTATCCTTCTAAGAAGCAATAAGTTAATCAAAGTATGAAGTGGCTTTCCTCTATAGGACAAACCTGTCGCTCGACCCAGTCTCTGGCGTCTTGCTCTTCACTAATAGATATAGGGATTCGCTCTGTTTTTTCCAAGGGCTAAAGCGTAAAAAATTTCAAAAAAAACTTAATTTAGCCTAACCCATTCAAATAAAAAGCAAAAAAAACGTCGCACTTGGCGACGTTTTTATAGCTATTCCGTGTGTTTAATTAAAACTACACGTCTAGGTTTGCGTTCAATGCGTTCTCTTCAATGAAGTGACGACGCGGTTCAACCTGATCACCCATTAGTGTAGTGAACAATTCATCAGCCGCAACAGCATCATTGATAGTTACTTGCATCATACGACGCGATTCAGGATCCATCGTGGTTTCCCACAGCTGATCAGGGTTCATCTCACCAAGACCTTTGTAACGCTGTAGTGACAGGCCACGACGTGATTCTTTAATCAACCAGTTCAACGCTTCTTCAAAGCTTGTTACCGCTTGCTTACGCTCACCACGTTGTACAAATGCAGACTCGTCCAGTAGCTCATGAAGTGCTTCAGAAAGATCAGCCAGCTTCGCGTACTCTTTTGAGTTAATGAAATCGAAGCTTAATGCGTATTCGTAATCAACACCGTGAGTACGAACAACCACTTTCGGTAAGAACGCATTGTTTTCTTCATCACGAACAACCGCTGCCGTAAACTGACTCTCACCCGATTGTTTTGCATTTAACGCGTCAATCACTGGTGCTAACCATTCAGTTACAACAGATTCAGTTGCGAGCATGTCGGTTGTTAAACGAGGTTGGTATACCAATTCATTCAACAGAATCGTAGGGTAACGACGGCTCATGCGCGTTACTAACTTCATGCCTGCATTGTATTGCTTCACCAGGTTTTCAAGTGCAAGACCTGTGATTGCTGGTGCACCTTCACTTGTAAAGAGTGATGCACTGTCCAATGCCAATGATACTTGGTACTGGTTCATGTCTTCATCATCTTTGATGTATTGCTCTTGCTTACCTTTCTTCACTTTGTAAAGCGGTGGCTGAGCAATAAAGATGTGGCCACGTTCGATCAGCTCTGGCATTTGACGGTAGAAGAAGGTCAATAGTAACGTACGGATGTGCGAACCATCGACATCGGCATCGGTCATGATGATGATGCTGTGGTAACGCAATTTATCCGGGTTGTATTCGTCACGACCGATACCACAACCCATCGCAGTGATCAGGGTGGCGACTTCTTGTGAAGATAGCATCTTATCGAAACGGGCTTTTTCTACGTTTAGAATTTTACCTTTTAGTGGCAAAATCGCTTGGTTTTTACGGTTACGCCCCTGCTTGGCTGAACCGCCAGCAGAGTCCCCTTCCACTATGTATAGTTCAGATAGTGCAGGGTCTTTTTCCTGACAATCAGCCAGTTTACCTGGTAGACCTGCTAAATCTAGCGCACCTTTACGGCGTGTCATTTCACGAGCTTTACGTGCAGCTTCACGTGCACGAGACGCATCAATAATCTTAGTACAAACGGTTTTCGCATCTGATGGGTTTTCTAGCAAGAACTCACTCAGCTTCTCACCCATTGCCGATTCAACGGCAGGCTTCACTTCACTTGATACTAGTTTATCTTTGGTTTGGCTAGAGAACTTAGGATCAGGAACTTTAACTGATACTACTGCGGTCAAACCTTCACGGGCATCATCACCAGATGTCGCCGCTTTTGCTTTCTTCGAGTAGCCTTCTTTGTCCATGAAAGTATTCAGTGTACGCGTAAGTGCGCCACGGAAACCAGCAAGGTGACTACCACCATCGCGTTGTGGGATGTTGTTGGTGAAACAGTAGATGTTTTCTTGGAAACCATCGTTCCACTGCATTGCAACTTCAACAGAAATACCGTCTTCACGTTCAAAATTGAAGTGGAAAACTTTCGGGTGAATCGGTGTTTTATTGCGATTCAAGTGCTCAACGAACGCTTTAATACCACCTTCATACATAAAGTGGTCTTGCTTACCTTCTTCACGCTCATCAATTAATTTAATCGATACGCCAGAGTTAAGGAAAGACAGCTCGCGTAAACGCTTGGCTAAAATTTCGTATTGGAACTCAAGAATTGCGAAAGTATCTGCACTTGGCCAGAAACGAATACGCGTACCTGTACGCTCACCAGCATCACCAATAACGGCTAGCGGCGATTGCGGCTCACCATGGCAATAAACTTGCTGATGAATATCACCTTTACGGTGAATCGTCAGTTCGACTTTTTCTGATAGTGCGTTCACAACAGAAACACCTACACCGTGCAAACCGCCCGATACTTTGTAGGAGTTATCATCGAATTTACCACCGGCATGAAGTACCGTCATGATAACTTCAGCAGCTGATACACCCTCTTCTTCGTGAATTTCAGTTGGGATACCACGGCCGTCATCGCTTACCGAAACGGAACCATCTTCGTGGATAGTGACAATGATGTCTTCACAATGGCCAGCAAGAGCTTCATCGATAGAGTTATCGACGACCTCAAAAACCATATGGTGCAGGCCAGTACCGTCATCGGTATCGCCAATGTACATCCCTGGGCGCTTACGTACCGCATCTAGGCCCTTAAGCACCTTAATGCTTGATGAATCGTAATTGTTGGACATTGAGTTACTCTCGCTTAAATTATCCTTCGGTTATTTTACCGTGCTCCACGTGGAACATCTTGCCATGTTCATCTTGCAAATCAGCCACATGGTTCTCGCTAATTGCACTGATGAATACCTGGGCGTTGGTTTCTTTTAACCGTTGCGCTAACAGCGCACGCCGATGGCTATCCAGCTCGGAAGCAAAATCATCAATAAGGTAAATACACTGTTTACCGGTCGCCTCAGTAAGATGGGTTCCTTGTGCTAAACGTAACGCACACATCATCAACTTCAATTGACCACGCGACAACACATCTTCCACTGGCGTACCAGCCACTTTAATTCGTAAATCGGCTTTATGCGGCCCACCTACGGTATAGCCAAGCTGACAGTCACGCTCAAAATTGCGTTTCAACAGCTCGGCATACGGTGTTTCTTTTTCCCAGCCACGGTAATACCCTAGCTGGATATCAAATTCGGGTAGAAAGCCTTGGCAAATTTCCGTGGCTTTCACTTTTACGGCTTGCAGATACTCATCACGCCATACACTGATCGACTCAGCTAGCTGTGCGAGTTCTTGATCCCAATAACTGAGTTCGCGATAACTCTGCGCGGTTTTTAATAACGCATTACGTTGTTTAGTCAGCCGCTTAATACGGCTCCACGCTTGATAAAAACGCGGTTCGACATGAAATACGCCCCAGTCGATAAACGCACGACGAAATTTCGGGCCTCCACTCAGTAATTCAAACCCTTCTGGCGTGATTAGCTGCAGTGGTAAAACTTGCGCAAGCTGCGCCATTTTCTGCCCTGTTTCGCCCGCTATTTTGACTTCGGCGGTACCGTCTCTTTTTTTATTTAAGCCAAGCGGAAGCTCAAGGTGATTGTCGTGCTGAATACGGCCATGAATAAACAATTCATTTTGCTCATGACGGATCACTCTACTGGTTAAATGGCTGCGAAACGAGCGGCCATGTCCTAAATAGTGCACCGCTTCCAACACACTGGTTTTACCGCTGCCATTAGCCCCGATAAGAAAATTAAAGCTTGCTGATAAAGTCACATCGCAAGCTTCAATATTTCGGAAGTCTTTGATTATAAGTCGGGTTAACGCCATGCCTTATAGTCGAATTGGCATGACCACATACATGGCTTCGTCGTTGGCACAGTCTTCAATTAACGCACTAGCATTCGCATCGCTAAGCGACATACGCACTTGTTCACACTTAAGGGTATTAAGCACATCCAGTACGTAGCTAACATTAAAACCAATCTCTAGATCATCCCCATCGTAGCTAACATCAAGAAACTCTTCAGCTTCTTCTTGCTCTGGGTTATTGGCTGTAATGCGCATTTCATTACCAACAAAGTTAACACGTACACCACGGAATTTTTCATTAGATAAAATCGCGGCACGCGCGAAGGCTTTACGCAAATCATCACAACTTGCTTCTAATGTTTTAGTGGTATTTTGTGGCATCACTCGACGATAGTCAGGGAAGCGACCATCAACAAGTTTAGAGGTAAAGACAAAATTATTAACCGTTGCACGCAAATTGGCATTACCAATTTGAATGGTGACTTGAGCATCAGGCGTATCTAATAGACGTACCAGCTCTAAGACCCCTTTACGTGGCACAATAATTTGTTTGCTTGGCAATTCTTGCTCGATGTTGATCGCACACACCGCCATGCGGTGGCCGTCTGTTGCTACCGAACGTAAGTGCTGACCATCCGTTTCAAACAACATACCGTTTAGGTAGTAGCGTACGTCTTGGTGTGCCATTGAAAATTGAGTGCTATCGATTAGCTGGCGCATTTGGCCTTGCTGCAACGTCATCTCAACTTCACTTTGCCAATCGTCGATATTGGGAAAGTCATTGGCCGGTAGCGTTGCTAAGGTGTAACGGCTACGACCAGAACGAATAATCACCCGATCGCCTTCAAGAGCAATCTTGATCGCTGAAGTGTCAGGTAAACCACGACAAATATCGAGGAACTTACGCGCAGGCACAGTGATCGCACCAGCTTCGTAATCGCCGTCTAACGCCAGTTTAGCCACCAACTCTACTTCTAAGTCGGTACCCGTCATTGATAGCCAACCATCAGTGACTTGCAGTAACAAGTTACCTAGGATCGGTAACGATGGACGACCGCCTAATGCACCAGAGACCTGCTGCAGCGGTTTTAATAAATGTTCACGTTCAACGGAAAATTTCATATTAAGACGACAGTGTTCTAATTAAGTTTGAATAATCTTCTTTGATGTCGTGGCTTTCTTCACGCAGCTGCTCAATCTTACGACAAGCATGCAATACGGTTGTATGGTCACGACCACCAAATGCATCACCGATTTCTGGCAAGCTATGGTTCGTCAGCTCTTTCGACAGTGCCATCGCCATTTGACGAGGACGAGCAACAGAGCGAGAACGACGCTTCGACAGCATATCAGCCATCTTTATTTTATAGTATTCGGCGACAGTCTTCTGGATATTATCGATGGTTACCAATTTTTCTTGTAACGCAAGCAAATCACGTAGCGCTTCACGAACAAAATCGATGGTAATTGCACGACCAGTAAAATTGGCATTGGCAATAACGCGGTTTAATGCCCCTTCTAGCTCACGCACATTCGAGCGTAAACGTTTAGCAATGAAAAATGCCACTTCGTCAGCTAGGCGAATATTATTGTGCTCGGCTTTCTTCATTAAGATAGCCACGCGTGTTTCCAGTTCAGGCGGTTCAATAGCAACCGTTAGGCCCCAACCAAAACGCGATTTCAGACGATCTTCTACCCCACTGATTTCACGCGGGTAGCGGTCTGATGTCAGAATAATTTGCTGGTTACCTTCCAGTAATGCATTGAAGGTGTGGAAGAATTCTTCTTGTGAGCGCTCTTTGTTGGCGAAAAATTGAATATCATCGATCAACAAAGCATCCACGCTACGGTAGTAACGCTTAAATTCTTCTATCGCATTGTTCTGTAGGGCTTTTACCATATCTTGAACAAAGCGCTCAGAGTGCATGTACACCACTTTGGCGTTAGGTTTGCGATCGGCTATCGCATTACCCACCGCGTGTAATAAGTGTGTTTTACCTAAACCTGTTCCGCCATATAAAAACAACGGGTTATAGGCAGCACCTGGGTTGTCAGCCACTTGACGACAAGCCGCTAAACCTAATTGGTTTGATTTACCTTCAACAAAGTTATTGAAGTTGTGTTTCGGGTTCACGTTCGAGCGAAAACCCACTTGGGTTTCAGGCTGTACTGGTGACGGCGCAGGTTCCCACTGACGTTGCGGTGGCTCATGAACAATAGGGGCTGGCGCGACATGAAAGACTGGCGGCGCAGCAGCGGCTATCGGCCGTGGCGGTGGAGCAGACACAGGGCGGCTGCCCACTTCAAATCGTAGGACAGGCACATCATTACCGCAGAACTCATTAAGCTGACGGTTGATGTTGTTGAGATACCGATCTCTGACCCAATCCAGCACGAAGCGGTTTGGCGCAAACAAAGTCAGCGTATTATCGTTTAATTCAGCCTGTAAAGGACGTATCCACATGCTGAATTCTGTTGCAGAGAGCTCTTCCTGAAAACGTTGAAGGCACTGCAACCATAGCGAAGATGACAAGTTCGACTCCACACTGAATAACAAAACACAAAAAGGGAGCTAATTTTATACCTGCTGGCGCAGGATCGCCAGCAAAGAGATCGCAGATCCAGTGAATAAGATCCGAGTTATTCACATAATTCACACAATAGAGCCGCGGATCAGCACATATTCCCCCCTGATTACCCACAATATTATCAACAACAGCCTGGATCATCCTAACCTTACAAATGGTTATCTTTAATAACTCAACGTTATTTAATTAACAGACTTATAAACAAGTAGGATGTTTCAGCACAAAAACAATGTCAGCCAAGGAGTAGACAGAATGAAACGCTGGATAAAAACCACACTTACCGCTGTAGCCCTCACACTCGGGGCAACCCAAGCCGTTCAAGCCGCCACCGACGTAAAAGTGGGGATGTCTGGTCGTTACTTTCCGTTCACTTTTGTAAAACAAGATAAATTACAAGGTTTTGAGGTTGATTTATGGAATGAAATTGCCAAACGTAATGACTATAACGTGGAGTTTGTCACCGCCAGTTTCTCTGGCTTATTTGGCCTATTAGAAACAGGCAGAATCGACACCATCTCTAACCAAATAACCATAACCCCAGAGCGTGTGAGCAAATATGCGTTCTCTGATGCGTATGTGGTTGATGGTGCTCAACTTGTAGTGCGTAAAGGTAACGACAGCATCCAAAGTACCCATGATTTGGCAGGCAAAAAAGTTGGGGTTAACTTAGGGTCTAATTACGAGCAATTGCTACGAAAACTCACGAATGCCAGCGAAATTGAAATAAAAACCTATGACACAGGCATTGAACATGATGTTGCATTAGGCCGTACAGATGCTTTTGTCATGGACCGTTTATCATCGTTAGAACTGATTAAAAAAGCCAACTTACCACTACAACTTGCAGGCCAGCCTTTTGAGACCATTGAAAATGCATGGCCATTCGTAAAAAGTGAAAAAGGCCAGCAGTTACGTGACCAAGTAAATACCGCACTCACGGCTATGCGTGACGATGGGACTTTGGCCAATATTTCGATTAAGTGGTTTGATGCCGATATCACCAAATAAGCCAGCACACCGACTTATCGTTTACCGAGTACACTTAAACTCACCTTCGGGTGAGTTTTGTCGCTTAGCGCCTCTTTTTATTCTTATTACTTTTTTCTACTTGCGATTGAATAACATACTAGTGAGTAATCGGTCGTAAACCACCTTAAACATGGGACATCCACCATCATGGGTTTTGATTTTGACTACATGCTTTCCTTAATACCCATTTTAATGGGTTACCTCGGGGTAACCTTAACGATGGCGTTATGGGGCTTACTCTTTTCACTCATTATTGCCGTTGTTATTGCGCTCATTCGCGTTTATCGCATTCCTGTGCTTAACCAATTAGCACAGCTCTATATAAGCTTCTTCCGAGGTACGCCACTGCTGGTGCAGTTGTTCCTGCTTTATTACGGTTTACCGCAAGTCTTTCCTATTTTTATCGGTTTAGATGCCTTCAGCGCGGCTGTTATCGGATTAAGCCTTCACTTTGCTGCCTATAAAGCCGAAAGTATCCGTGCCGCGATCAATGGTATTGATCGGAGTCAAATGGAAGCCAGCTTGTCGATCGGTATGACCGAACTCCAAGCCATGCGCAGAGTTATTTTGCCGCAGGCCACCCGAATTGCGCTACCTTCGCTGATGAATTACTTCATCGATATGATCAAATCCACCTCGCTAGCTTTTACGTTAGGGGTGGCTGAAATTATGGCTCGAGCCCAAATGGAAGCATCATCCAGTTTTAAGTTTTTTGAAGCCTTTTTGGCTGTCGCACTTATCTACTGGCTAATGGTCGTGGTACTAACTCGCGTTCAATACTGGGCTGAAACCAAACTCAATAAGGCATACCAACGATGATTAATTTTACCCATCTCACCAAGCGTTTTGGCGACAGTACGGTTTTTTCTGATCTGGATTTAACCATCAATAAAGGTGAAATCGTGGTGATCATTGGGCCTTCAGGGACCGGTAAATCCACTTTATTGCGCTGTATTAACTTTCTAGAGCGGGCCGATCAAGGCCATATCCGCATTGATGATGTCAACGTCGACAGCCAAACGGCTAAACAGCGCGATATTCTGGATCTACGTCGAAAAACAGGGTTTGTCTTTCAAAACTACGCCCTTTTCTCCCATATGACCGCCAAACAGAACATTGCTGAAGGCCTGATCACCGTCAAAGGTTGGGATAAAGCAAAAGCATATGAACATGCCCAACAAATATTGGATGACATAGGGCTCGGCGATAAAGGGGATGCGTACCCTGCCGCATTATCAGGGGGACAGCAACAGCGGGTCGGAATTGGTCGCGCCATGGCATTAGACGCCGAGCTACTATTATTTGATGAACCCACCTCGGCATTGGATCCTGAATGGGTCGGTGAAGTACTGACATTAATGAAGAAACTAGCGACCCGTCATCAAACCATGTTAGTGGTCACTCATGAGATGCAATTTGCCCGAGAAGTGGCTGATAGAGTGATCTTTATGGCGGATGGTGGCTTCGTCGAACAAGGCTCTCCGGATCAGATCTTTGGCCACCCAAACGATCCCAGACTACAGAGATTCTTGAAACAGGTTGGGATCAATAAAGGATCCTTGCACTCGGACCAACAAAAAGTATAATGCAGCGCCCGTCTTTTTGATGGGTATAATGATTGACTCTTTATGTGTCAGTGATTACAATTCCGCCTCTTTGTTAGAGGTCGAGGATATTTTTATGTCCGAAACTAAATAACAAACTTAAAAACTGATCAGTTAATTTAAGGTAATACCATGAAACGCACTTTTCAACCTTCAGTTCTAAAGCGCAAGCGCAGCCACGGTTTCCGTGCTCGCATGGCAACTAAGAACGGTCGCGCAACAATCAATGCACGTCGTGCTAAAGGCCGTAAGCGCCTTTCTAAATAATCTCAGATTATTTTGAATAAGCTAGCCTTTTCTCGGGAGTTACGTCTGTTAACTCCCGAACATTATAAAAAAGTCTTCCAGCAAGCTCATCGTGCTGGCTCTCCTCACTTAACTATTCTTGCCCGTCCTAACGACCTAAACCTTCCTCGCCTTGGTCTTGCTGTTCCTAAGAAACAGATTAAAACTGCACCTAACAGAAACCGATTCAAACGTATTGTTCGAGAAAGTTTCCGTTTAAAGCAAGCTGACCTGCCTGCGAAAGATTTCGTCGTGATTGCCAAGAAGAGTGCTCAAGAGCTGAGCAACGAAGAGTTATTTAAACTGTTAGATAAATTATGGCATCGCCTGTCTCGCCCTTCGCGTGGCTAGTCGTACGACTAGTCCGCTTTTACCAACTGGCAATTAGTCCGTTACTCGGGCCACGCTGTCGTTTTACCCCTACATGTTCTCAATACGCTATTGAAGCTGTAAAAGCACATGGAGCGATAAAAGGTTGTTGGTTAGCAGCGAAACGTCTATTAAGATGTCATCCTTTAAACGACGGTGGTTTTGACCCCGTTCCGCCAACCAAGCATAACGACAGAGATAATTAACGATGGATTCCCAACGCAATATTCTGTTAATTGCCCTACTGTTTGTCTCTTTCCTACTGTTCCAACAGTGGAATATGGACAACAACCCTCAGCCTCAAAGCCAGGGTGTAGCGCAGCAAGTTAACAACAGTGGTGATGTGCCTTCACATTCTGCAGATGGCCAACCCGTTACAGACTTAATCACGTCCAACAACCTTATTACCATCAACACTGATGTACTGGCGCTAACTGTCGATACGCTAGGTGGTGACGTTATTGAAGCAAAACTGCTTGCTTACAACAACGAACTTGATTCAGAAGACCCATTTGTTCTACTGAAAAATGTAGAAGGTCACCGTTACATCGCTCAATCAGGTCTGATTGGCGCAAATGGTATCGACTCTACAAATGGTCGTGCACAACTTAAGATTGAAGGTACTGATTTCAACCTGGCTGATGGCCAAGACGAAATCCGCGTACCAATGACATACAGCCAAGATGGCATTAACTACGTTAAGACCTTTGTGCTTAAACGTGGTAGCTACGCGGTTGATGTGCAATACACTATCGATAACCAATCAGATAAAGCGGCAAACGTACAAATGTACGCACAGCTACGCCAAAGCCTGATGGACGACGGTGGTAGCCTAACCATGCCAACATACCGTGGCGGCGCATACTCAACTGACGATACCAACTACAAAAAATACAGCTTTGATGACATGCAGGATAAAAACCTTAACCTGTCTACGCATCAGGGTTGGGCTGCAATGCTGCAACACTACTTCGTTTCAGCTTGGATCCCACGTACTGAAGACGCATCTAACCTATACACCCGTGCAAGCGACGGTCAAGGTTACATCGGTGTTCGCCTTCCAGCGGCAACCATTCCAGCAGGTGGTGAGGAAACACTAACCTCAACGCTTTGGGTTGGTCCTAAACTACAAGACCAAATGGAAGCGACAGCGAAAAACTTAAACCTTACTGTTGATTACGGTTGGTTATGGTTTATCGCAAGCCCACTACACACATTGCTTTCGTTCATTCAGAGCATCGTTGTGAACTGGGGTCTAGCGATCATGGTGCTTACATTCATCGTACGTGGTGCTATGTACCCACTAACGAAAGCACAGTACACCTCAATGGCAAAAATGCGCATGCTTCAGCCTAAGCTGACTGCAATGCGTGAGCGTTTAGGCGATGACCGTCAACGCATGAGCCAAGAAATGATGGAGCTGTACAAGAAAGAGAAAGTGAACCCACTGGGTGGCTGTCTACCTATCTTGCTACAAATGCCTATCTTCATTTCATTGTACTGGGCATTAATGGAATCAGTTGAACTGCGCCATACGCCGTTCTTTGGCTGGATCCATGACTTATCAGCACAAGACCCGTACTACATCTTGCCTATCTTAATGGGTGCGTCGATGTTCATGATTCAAAAAATGAGCCCGACAACAGTAACGGATCCAATGCAGCAGAAGATCATGACATTCATGCCTGTGATGTTCACTTTCTTCTTCTTGTTCTTCCCATCTGGCCTAGTACTTTACTGGCTAGTATCGAACGTAGTGACACTAATTCAACAAACGTTGATTTACCGTGCGCTCGAGAAGAAAGGTCTGCATAGCAAGTAATTGCTCAGTCTTCATTGCTAAAAGGCGACCTTAGGGTCGCCTTTTTTATGCCTGTTTTATCCTATAGTTGTTAGCAGGTACTTACTCAGATTGATAAATGCCAGCCAAGTACTGCACATGCACTGCTAGGCATTCCCATCAACTCTGTTTACAATTAGCGCGAATTTTACGAATTAAGCCAAAGTTATGATCGAACATACTGATACCATAGTTGCGCAAGCGACACCGCCAGGCCGCGGTGGCGTTGGCATCATCCGCGTTTCTGGCCCAAAGGCAACGGAAGTTGCACTGGCTGTTGCTGGGCGCGAACTCAAAACTCGTTACGCCGAATACCTGCCTTTCAAAAATGAAGATGGAAGCGCACTGGATCAGGGCATCGCGTTATTCTTTAAAGGGCCAAATTCGTTTACCGGCGAAGACGTGTTAGAGCTGCAAGGCCACGGTGGTCCAGTCCTGATGGATATGATGATTAAACGCATCTTGAAGCTAGATGGTATCCGTGCGGCCCGTCCTGGTGAGTTCTCTGAACGTGCTTTCATGAACGATAAACTCGACTTAGCCCAAGCCGAAGCCATTGCCGATTTAATTGATGCCAGCTCAGAAGAAGCCGCAAAGAGTGCATTCAAATCGCTGCAAGGCGCTTTCTCAAATAAGGTGAATGAACTGGTAGAAGCCCTCATTCACCTTCGAATTTACGTCGAAGCCGCGATTGATTTTCCTGAAGAAGAAATCGACTTTTTATCCGATGGTAAGGTAAGTAAAGACTTACTTGGTATCATGGATAATCTCGAAGCCGTGCGTCGTGAAGCCAACCAAGGCGCCATTATCCGAGAAGGGATGAAAGTGGTGATTGCAGGCCGCCCTAACGCCGGTAAATCCAGCTTACTCAACGCCCTCTCTGGCAAAGACTCTGCGATTGTCACTGACATTGCAGGCACCACCCGTGACGTCCTACGCGAGCATATCCACATTGATGGCATGCCATTGCACATTATCGATACCGCAGGCTTACGTGAAGCCTCTGACGAAGTCGAGCGCATAGGTATCGAACGAGCGTGGGATGAAATTCAACAAGCCGACCGCGTATTATTCATGGTCGATGGCACCACCACTGATGCAACTGACCCTGCAGAAATTTGGCCTGACTTCATTGAGCGTCTGCCAGACAGTATGGGCCTGACAGTGATCCGTAATAAAGTAGAACTGACCGGAGAAGACGCAGGCATCTGCCACGTAAACAACCCAACACTTGTCCGTTTATCCGCGCGTACAGGCGAAGGCGTGGATAGCTTACGGGAACATTTAAAAGAATGTATGGGCTTCTCAGGCACCACAGAAGGTGGATTTATGGCGCGTCGTCGCCACTTAGATGCGCTTGAACGAGCCGCTGAACACCTTGAAATCGGTAAAAATCAGCTTGAAGGCTATATGGCTGGTGAGATCTTAGCGGAAGAACTTCGCCTCGCTCAACAGCACCTCAGTGAGATCACGGGTGAGTTTAGCTCAGACGATCTTCTCGGTCGGATCTTTACTTCATTCTGCATTGGTAAATAAGACGATCCAAACATTGATCATACCCACAGGAGACTGTTTATCCTGTGGGTAATTCTGACGTAACAACACATTCCACTTTACCAACAATCAGTTAAGCAACTTTCTTCCATCCGTTACCCTCAACGGAAACCGCCCTATTCCCGCCCTATTCCCGCTCTTGTCACGCAAATAAAAGCTAACCATAATCATCATTGCTAATAGCTTTCTTCAGCAAGTCCGACTCAAAGCCCCTACATTTACTCTCTGTTATCTCGCCCGCATCCGCGTACAATTACCCCTAAATAAGAGAATTCTTCTATCAATAAAACCGAACGAGAATAACAATGAGCCATATCACTCTGATCACTGGTAGCACCTTAGGCGGCGCAGAATATGTCGCTGACCACCTTGCTGAGCTGCTAGAAGACGATAACCACACCACTGAAACCATTAACCGAGCAGAGCTCAGTGATACGCCGACAAGCGGTTACTGGCTGGTGGTGTGCTCTACCCATGGTGCTGGTGAACTCCCTGACAATATCCAGCCTTTTATGGCTGAACTACACACCCATCAGTCAGACCTTTCACAGCTGAAATACGGCATCATCGGGCTTGGCGACTCAAGCTACGATACCTTCTGTGCAGCGGCCAAAATCATCGATCAACAGCTAACAAAACTCGGCGCTCAACGTATTGGAGAGCCTCTTCATATCGATATGTCTCAACATCCCGTACCTGAAGATCCTGCTGAAAACTGGCTAGCAACGTGGAAAGTACACCTTAAAGATTAAAATTTAACCGATTTTAATCCCATTTTAAGGGCTTTTTTGCTCTTTCTTCTGTGGATAACTATAGATCTAAACGGTGATCAACCCATAGTTATCCATTGCATAAGTTAGAGGTCGGGTTTGCCCTGTTGATAAGTAGCCATTTTGATCCCAGCTAATCCTAAAGATGATCCATGCTACTCCACAAGAAATGATCGTCTCTAACACCATGATCATTAGGATCATTTATCAGTTACCCACACGATCGGGCGATCCTAATAATAGATCTAATAAAAGATCTCTCTAAAAGATCTTTATATAT
>NZ_NOIF01000040.1 GCF_002265265.1 Photobacterium sanguinicancri | reverse complement strand
GCATTAATTACACTTGGATTTTGACAGCTCTGGAGGATCGTTCAACCGATCATATTTACGCTAACTGATCGGCATTAAAGCACTTGGTGTGTCTTTTACTTCAATCAGTGAAACGATTTCTACAGCGTTAGGTTCAAACTATGTAAATGATTTCCCGAATAAAGGCCGCTTACAGCAAGTGATTATTCAAGCGAATGCCGAATCCCGTATGCGTTTAGACGATATTTTGAAGCTCTCTATTCGCAATGATCGCGGTGGTATGGTGTATTTGTCCGAGTTTATAGAACCTGTCTGGAAAAGTACGCCGCTACAATTAACTCGCTTTAATGGTATCGCGTCTGTCTCTGTGTCGGTTGCACCCGCAGAAGGCATTTCAAGTGGCGTGGCAATGGCTGAGCTTGAGAAGATTGTGGCAAGTTTACCTAAAGGCAGCACAATAGAATGGACAGGCTTATCGCGCCAAGAGCAACAAGCGGAATCGCAAACAACCATGTTGCTAGCCTTTTCTATGTTGGTCATTTTTCTTGTGCTGTCAGCGTTATACGAGAGCTGGTCGACACCGTTAGCGGTTATTCTGGTTGTGCCGCTTGGCATTCTTGGCTCGATTGCTGCTGTGATGGTTGCCAATATGCCGAATGATGTATTTTTCAAAGTGGGTTTGGTTACCATCATAGGTCTGTCGGCCAAGAATGCGATTCTGATCATCGAGTTTGCTCAGATACAAAGAGGTTTAGGAAAAGGATTGCTGGAAGCGACAATTGAGGCCTCGAAGATGCGTTTACGTCCTATCTTGATGACCTCATTAGCATTTACTTGCGGTATTATTCCACTCGTTATTGCGTCAGGCGCAAGTTCGGAGATCCAGAACTCGATTGGAACAGGGGTCTTGGGGGGAATGATCAGTGGTACGGTACTGGCTGTATTCTTTGTGCCTGTGTTCTTTGTGTTTATTAATGAGCTAATTGAAAAGTACGTGCGAAAAAACAATTCAATCGAAGTGAAGACAGATGAAAATAAATTAATGAACTCACTAGAAGGGAAATAACACTTGGTGTGATGAGTTCGTATTTGAAATAAGAAATGATCTTACAGTCTTTGTGAGGTCATTTTCTTTTTTCTTCAGGAAAATAAAATGCCAGTTAATTACGCCATATTACTTTCCTTGTTTAATATTAATTGGCTTTTGGGTTAGTAATTTTGGTTAAGGTACCTATTTTGCAGGAAGTTTAATTATCTTTACCTTAGTTTACCGAGCGTTTACCTTCTAGTTGCTATATTAGATTCATGTTCAGAGGAAACGAACGTACAGCTTCAAAGCCCTGTTCTAAGATAATAACTAATAGGATTTCAATTATGAAAAAGTCTAATGTCGTACTCGCATCAATGCTTATTGCTTTCTCCTCTATGTCTTTCGCTGGATTGAAGGTAGTTGACTCACAAAATGGAGCGTGGGTAACAGTGACCGATAATGGAAAGCCTGTAGCAGACGCTGTTGTATCAGCAACAAACGTGCCGCAAAGTAAGAATGAATTCAAAACGAACGAGAAAGGACGCGTATTTGTACCACTTTCAATGAATCATTCAAAATCAGTGAAGTACAAAGCGGTAACACCTGAAGGGAAAGAAATGAGTCGTTTTGCTTTTCACGGTAAAAGCTAATAAATCCCTAAGATGAAATTAAGCCATAGCTAAGCAATTAGCTATGGCGTTTGCATTTGAGTGTATTTATGAAGACAAATGGATCTGTGGCCTTGCTAAAAGGCTTTCAGCAAATATTCAAAGTTGTTGCTACAGTCACTTTTCTTTGTAGTGTTAAGTTTTTTTATGAGCTGGATTATACGCACTTCATCCTAGAGCATAGGTTAATACCGTGGCGTAGCGAGCGGTATACCAGTAGCGAAAGCCTCGCAGATTTCGGCACTATGTTTGTATTGTATGTTGCTTTCATCTTAATCATTGGCAAGCTGGTTGAGTGGCTAAGATTGAATTACGAGTGGAGCCAAGCTTGGTTAATCACGATAAAGTTGATAGCTTATGCTGCGGTTGGTTTTTCAATTTTAAGTTAAGTATTTTAATTAGATAAACCAGCAATTATCATTACTGGTTTTTATTTAATTTTATTATATGGCAACTTCTTGTGCTTTTTTATTGAAGTAAGTTCGTTTACCCGATTTCAACATAGTTACGCTTGGATTTTCATTTAAACGACCATTATTGTAGTGATCGACTATTTGAATTTTATTATTGATCGCAATGTTTCTTGTGTGTGTTTCAGGTAAGAAACTAAAACTAGGTTGATAAACCCAGTCGTATTCTGATGTTGAAGTGAGCTTTTCGAAAGGCGTAATGGACGGTAACGAAGAGAACATCGTAATAAAGTTACCGATTGGGAATAATGTATTTTCAGTATTATTAAGGAACATATCGCCTTCACCAAACACTGACGCATAACAGCCTAAGTCATCATAACTGTATTTTTGCGTTTCTTCGATAACTCGATAAGCATCGGGGTTAGAGCAGTAAACCGCTTTATTTTTTTCTTTTTTGTCAAAAAGTGCGATTAGTGATTGATCATAAGGGTTAATATGACCAAGGTCACTCGCAAGGTATACTTTTGAATCTACATCAATTGATGAGTAAGCGTTGCGAATGATTTCGATACTTCGATCTTTAGCTCTCTTTAAAGCGGCTTTAACATCACCATCAACAACTGGTTCAACGACTACCATAATGTTGTTTCTGTAAAGCCCATGAATACTCGTGCGGTTCATCATGTTTAAGGCAGCAAATGCTCCAAACTCCAAAGGGTTCAATGAACCAAGAACGACGCCAGCAATGTCAAAGCCAAGCGCTGCATTGCTAACATTATGATATTTGCGACCAATATAGAAGTTATCTAGATTATTTTCGTGAATGGGCCGAGCTTGTGTCACAACGTTCATTTGTTGTAAGGGCACGCTGTATCCATCTTTAGGTGTAAGATGGTTATCCGCAAATTCGACAGCATCGCTTTTAACTCGCTCATCAACGGGGGCAAGAGTACAGCCAGATAGAAGTAGTAGGCTTGATAGAGCGATAGAGTGGCGTAAGTTGTTTTTCATAAAATGCCTTCAATGGAGAGGTTATAAATCCCCTCTTGTTTTGTAAGTGCATAATTTTACTGTGATTGTTTGGTGGTAAGGTAATAAAAAGATAAAGAATATATAGATTGAGTTATTCCTGTCACATAACTCGCCATAAAAAATAGATTGGTAATGTTAATTAGATGTCGTGGTTACATAGATAGCCAGAATGTATAACATTACTATGATTTAATAAAACGCACGTGGCATGAATGACAGGTTTGCTTCGTTTTGATTTCAAGTAAGTTGTTACGCTGTAGCAAATTTACTATGTCGTTGTTTAGGCTGTTGTCACTAATATTACTGGGGTTTGCTTCAATATACTGACCGCTAACAGACCAAGTGCCTGTTTCCATGTATTCAAATTCATTCGGCTTTTGATTATTGCTGCTATAGCTCACCACAGTGACTTTTTGGTATTGCTTATTGGGTAAGAAAACCATCTGACTTGCTGTGTTGATATGATAACGGGTTGGCTCATTGTGCAGTTTGGTGAGTTTATCTTGTTGAGTGCTTTTTTGATTTACTTTCTGAGTGTCTTGTTGCTCATGGCGAGTAGATGGCTGGCGAGTCTCAAGGAATGACTGGGTATGGGATTGCCATTGCTTCGTCGTCAGTAAAAATTGGTACAGGCTTTCTTGAGGGAAGATGACGATTGATGCAGTGATGATGACACAGGAGAAGGCGAGAGGTGTCGACTTCTGAGCCATTACTTTTTTTACTGTGCTGATTTTTAGGCTGGTGAGTCTGTTGGCTCTCGATGGTTTAGGGGCGTTTATGTGAGTTGAATTAATTGATGGTTTTAAAGACATGATTGCATTCATCTTCTAGAAGTATGAAATAGGCTGAATGCAAATAGTAAGCGCTGGGGGGTAAATATTGAGTAAAAACACAGTAAAGGATGAGAGTGAGTAGCAAAATCATGAGACGTATATTGCCCAGTCATTTACTACCCATTTTAGCCATAAGGTAAATTATGATTTGTTGTCAGTGTGCGAGGCATTAGACGGTGCGAATAACGTTAGTTCGCACTCCACATTTGTTTGCCCGTACGTTGGAAGTTATACCCTCCAAGTTGCTCACCTCGCACTTGAATTTCCATTTCTTCAAGTTGCTGCAATAACTGCTGTTGCAGAGTACGGAAGTAAATATTTTTAGGAATTACAAGTTCAAATGCTTCTCGGCAAAGCGGGATAAAGCCTAAACCAAATTCGCCAGCGGTACTTTGGCTCGCACAACCCACATCAGCTTGACCTCGCGCAATCGCCGACGCCAGTTCACGCTCGGAATTACAGGTATCTACCTTGGTAAGCATACTGAGATTAAACGCATGGTTATGAAGCCACTCCTCTAAAGCTCGCATACTGCCTGCACCTTCTTGGCGAAGCGCCCATCGCCAACGAGAAGCGAGTAGATCTTGTGGCTTTAATTCACGATCCCCAAATTGCTGCGCGACTTCTGGATTCACCACTAAACCTTGCTGGCGTTCAAAGGCATGGATTAACACCCAATTCTTATGCCCTGGGTATTGTTGCAATAACGCAGGATGACGTAACCCTGATTCTTCCGCATTGCCCCAGTGGATGGCGCACATATCAACATGACCTTTACTGAGCATCGCTAGCCCTTGTCGAGTTCCTGTCGAGGTGTAACCCACAAGCGCAGTACTGCCGAGTTGGTTGGCCATCTTTCCGACAATCATTTGCAGTAGCGGATCGTCAGAGCCTGCAATTAACAAGCGGTCGTTCTGAACACCGTTATTGCAGGATTCAAGTAGCCATTTATCTAACATTGCCTTGGGGAAAAGCCATTTACCTGTAATTTTGGTACAAGGCAGCAAACCTTCATTAGCTAACGCGTAAACTTTCTTTTCGTTTAAATCAAGGTATTCAGCCACTTGCTTGGCGTTCATGAACTCTGGGAAGTCGGTACTCATTGGTTATCACCGTTCTTATCATTCCCTTTATCGCTAGCACGTTTAGAATCTTTTAACTTAAAGCTTTTGGCTTGTTCGTCGAGATTGCCTTTAATATCTAGAATCAGATTCTGCATGCCGTTATACACTTGGAAGCGATGGCCTTTGGCACGGGCAATCATAGTGATACCAAGCTTTTGGGCAAGCTCATAGCCCATCTGTGTTGCCCCAGAGCGTGAAAGCAAAATAGGAATGCCCATTTGCGCCACTTTTATTACCATCTCTGACGTCAGGCGGCCTGTGGTATAGAAGATTTTATCTTCGCCCGTCTGGCCTGCAAGCCATAGCTCACCCGCTAAGGTATCAACCGCATTGTGACGACCTACATCTTCGACAAAAGAGACAATTTCGGTGCCTTTACAAACGGCGCAGCCATGAACGGCACCTGCGGCTTTATAGGTTTCATTATGATGAGTAAGCGATTCAAGCAAACCATATAGCTGAGATTGGGGAAGTTGAGGTTGGGGGAGGGTAACACCTTCCAACTTCTTCATAACGTTACCGAACATGGTGCCTTGACCACAGCCAGAGGTGACTGTTTTCTTCTCTAGCTTTTTCGCTAAGTTACCTGTGTCTTCTTTAGTAATTACCGCCGCTGAGTTGGTGTCCCAATCGATAATAACGGATTCGATACTCTCTAAATCTGCAATGAGACCTTGGTTTTTAAGATAACCGAGCACAAGCGCGGATGGACGTTCACCTAAGGTCATCAAAGTCACGACTTCAACCCAATTAAGGTAAACCGTTAATGGGTGCTCACAGGCGATTTCTTTGGTCATCATATCGCCGTATTCGTCCATGATATCGACAGTCATGGTTTGCTTCACTGAGGCGTTGGTTTTAATAATTTTTGGCAGTGGATTCATAAATGTCCTGTAGCTATGGTTGTCTGTCTAAATAGTGTCTTTGATTTATTGCGAGCTGTCTCGCTGCACTGTGAAGCTAAGTGCTTATACGGTTTTGTCTTAGCATTAGTGCGGCAAGTTTATTTATGCCGACTATTCTCTTAATGTTGAGAGAGGCTTAGTAATTATGCGTTGAATGTATTGAAAGAGAATGATTACTTCTTGATCTATATCGATAATTCTTCTCATTCAATGTAACGAGATAATCTCAAAACCGTGAGTTAGCTAACTCTGAAGTCTCTGTTCTCATCTTCTTTATGTCTTTTGCAAGGATTGTTCCAATCTTATAATGGAATGATCATATTCTTTATTTTTAGTAAGTGTATAAGTTGGTCTGATAATTGCTTTGTACATGGTGAAATAGCGTGTTTTCGATTGTGTGCAGCTAATAGCATGGCGCATATTCAATTGAAATGCTGCTCATTTTCATTCACGACTATTGTGTAAGTTATGTATTCAAGAATAAAGGAGTAAGCGTGCCTGATCTCTATAAGAATGAATCGATTTGGCCTATTGGCTTTCGATTAGTATCAGAAGAAAAGCAGGTTGGACGCTGGTCAACACTGTCGTGGTCGATAGAAGACGTTGAGCTGCATGAAGAACAACGTGCCGCTGAAAGCCATGTGTTACCACTTGAACTCTTTCGCGATGAACGTTCTGATTATCGCTTTAACTTAAGTTCACGCGATCCGCACTTATTCATTGTTTGTGAAGAAGAAAACGAGCAATTGAAGCCTGTCCACATAACCGCGGCTCAATCAGTCGCCAGTAGTTATATGGATGGGGATTATCAGGTACTTCATATCACGACGCCGTTACCGGTTCAGGCATGGATGGAAGCATTTATAGGTCGACATGGTGAGTTGATCGAAGGCGGCCGTAAGAAGTGTAAGAACAGAAAAGGTAAAGGTCGTTCAAGTGGTAAGTAATATTTTTCAGCGTTGGGCTAGCCGTAAGCTTGCGGTAAAAAAAGAAAATGAAACGTCTAATCAAGTAGATAGCTTGACTGCGGATTCGTTACCCGAGTTACAAGCTTCTCAGTTATCCGCGATAACAGAACAAAGTGCCTTAGCTGATCATGATGCAGATTGTTGTAATGAACCGGTGGATACCGTTGAAGCTGGTGGTACTGCATTACCCAATCTTGATGCTGGTGATGAAGATAAACATGATGCGCTGCCTTCATTAACCGATGTTGCTGGCGTGAGTTTTGATTCAGGTGCTGCTGCATTTTTGAAAGAAGGCGTTGAGCGTTCGGTAAAGAAAGCTGCACTTAGTAAGCTTTTTCACTCTGATGAATTCAACTATATCAGTGATATGGATGATCATACGGAAGATTTCTCAAATATACCTAAACTTGATACGTCGGTTGTTAAACAGCTACGTGGCTGGATTAACAATGTTGCAGAGAAAGTAGAAGAACTAGCAGAAACAGAGGCGACAGATGCTCATGCGGCATTAAGTCGTGATGAATTGGCTGTTGTACCAGATGATAAAGCACTAAGTGAAGAAGATGTTGAGGCATCTGTCCCTACTGATCTTGCGGCTGATGGTGAATCGAATGGTTTACTTGAAGCGGAGACAACGGATGCCACAGCAAATTGTTCACTTAATGAAGAAATAACAAGTCAGCTCAACGAAGTCGAGTCTCATAAAAAAGCTTAGTAATCAGTTTAAAAGAGTTGGTTATAAAGCAAAAAATCAATAGTGGGACAAAAAGGGAAAAATACCCGTAAAAATTAGCGGGACATTTTGGCGCACTCAAGTGCATAGCGAGAGACAATATGTCGCACTCGTTGTAAACCAAGGTATCCCTTTCCGACTTTAGTTCCTTATAGGTCATTTTATTCCGTTAAAAGTTGGTTCGGTTATTGCTCTATAGAAGCACAAAGGTTCATGAATTTTAAATCTGACCTTTAATCGACATCGACAAACGGTGACGAGTACACAGGAATAAGAATGTTAAAAAGTACACTAGAAGCACTAGCAAGCAATGATCAAAATGCAGCCGCTCGATTCTCTGCCATTACAGGTACGGTTGAATTAGCGAATCTGATCCCTCCTACGGTTTCTTATGAAAGCCGCGGGAACTTATTGATCATTGGTGAGCAGCTAACAATTACCGCACTGGCTGAACAATTTTCTACACTTAATTCAGTAACCCTACTGGCGACTGAAAAGTCTGCACAGGCTGAAAAAGTAGCAAACTTGTATTTCAGTAAAGAGGTATCTGTTAAGGGTTACCTTGGTGCATTTGATGTGAGATGTCGTGTAGACGGTACTATCTCTGAGACAAACGTAAATCTAGCAAAAGTGGCTACTGGCCGTGATTGTTTCGATATTGTTTTAGATATGACGGCTGAAGGCATTGTTAAGATTGAAATTCCTGCGCCGGGTTATTATGCCACGGCAAAAGGTGCTGTTGTTGCAGATTTGGTTGAAGAATTGCCTGCAATGATAGGGACATTTGATAAGCCTAAATACTTTCGTTTGAACCCAGACCTTTGTGCACACTCGTCGCGTGGTGTTAGCGGTTGTGATCGTTGTGTTGATGCTTGTCCTGCTGGAGCATTAACCAGTACTGGTCATGCTATCGAAATTAATCCATACCTTTGCCAAGGTGTTGGTACATGTGCAACTGCATGTCCGACTGAAGCGATTAGTTACGCATTGCCAGATCCTGATAACACTCAACATTTTGTGTATCGCCTTTTAGATCGTTATCAAACAGAAGGGGGCTCAGCGCCTACGATTCTGTTTTTCGGTAATCGTGATGAAGCATCTGTTATTCGTACATTAGCTCTGTTCCCGTCAACTGTTATTCCGGTAGCACTTGAAGAGCTTGCAACTGTAGGGGTAGATACTTGGTTTAGTGCATTGGCATACGGTGCGCATCAAGTCCTACTTGCTACGAATACAGATTACATTCCAGCAACGATTGATCGTGTTTTGTCTGATGAACTTGCTATTGCTCAAGCTTTCTTAACCGAACTAGGTTTTGAAGCAGATCGTATTACTTTGTTTGATTTTGCTCAGGTGGAATCATTCAATGCTTACGAGGCTGCACTGGTTACTGATGCACAAGCTCGTTTTGAAGGAAATAAGCGCGACAAGTTATTTGCTGCGTTAACGTTACTTGCTGATGTTTCACCTGCAAAACCTGAACATTCTGAATTGCCTGCGAATGCACCTTACGGCTCAGTAGATTGCCAAACAGATGATTGTACTTTGTGTATGAGTTGTGTGGCAGTTTGTCCAACACGTGCATTACATGCTGTAGGTGAACGCCCTGGACTTTTATTCATAGAACAAGATTGTATTCAGTGTGGCATGTGTGAAAAGGCGTGTCCTGAGAAAGTCATTTCAATGAAACCTGGTTTTAATTGGGATGCACAAGCTCGTACTGAAGCACAAGTTGTTCATGAAGAAGAAGCGGCCTGTTGTACCAGTTGTGGTAAAGCCTTTGCACCTGCTTCTATGGTGAAAATGTTAACTGAAAAGTTACAAGGTCACTCACAATTTCAAGGTGAAGCAATTCGTCGTTTATCTATGTGTGAAGATTGTCGTGTTCGTGACATTTTCTCTCAAATGGAAAGCGATCCTGAAAGTCAGCTAAAGGTGTAGGTGTAAACAAATGGAACAGCAAGTAATGCAAAACGAAGAAACGACCCTACGTGTAGATATTTACTCCATGCTTGCGCACCTGCTGCGTAAAGCGCCGGATGACAATATTCTTAACTGGCTTTCTAGTTTAGATGTAGCTACACCACAACCGCATATTTCAGGCATGGCTGCTACTTGGCCTTTAGTGAAATTAGCGGCTGAAAAAACAACCCTAATACGTGTTCAGGAAGAATATCAGGATCTGTTTATTGGTATCGGTCGTGGCGAGATCGTACCTTTTGGTTCTTGGTACTTAACTGGATCTATGATGGAAATGCCGCTTGCGCATCTTCGTCGTGATTTGGCTCAACTTGGGTTTCAACGCGAAGAAAATGTAAAAGAACCGGAAGATCACATTGCAGCCCTACTAGAAGTAATGGCAATGCTGGTGGAAGGGGGCGATGACCATCTGCAAAAAACGTTCTTTAACCGTCATATCGCGACATGGTTTGAACGTTTTTGCGCCGATTTGAAGTCAGCTGACAGCGCTGTTTTTTACACTGCTATTGGCGAATTGGCTTTGCAATTTTTGACTGTAGAACAGACACGATTTGTTTAAGTTCTTGAAGCAGGGCTTAGCTCTGTTTCACGCTTTTTAACTTAACGGTCGTAACCATAGCTATAACAAACTATCGATGCCCGATAAATCGGGTAAAACGATAAAGGAGCAAGCTTCCATGAGTGAGCAAAATAAACCTAATGAAGGCCGCCGCCAATTGTTGAAAAACATTGGTCTAAGCGTGGCTGCTGGTGCAGTTGTTGCGGGTACTGCAACAACTGCAAATGCGACGGTAGAAAAGCCTGAAGCAAAAGAAACTAAAACTAACGGCTATCGCGAAACGCAACACATTCGCGACTACTACGAAACCTTGTAAGCGGAGCTATAAATGAAACTGACAAAACGTTCCGATAATGTGAGCAAGGACGAAAACCAATTAGGTGTATCTCGTCGTACTTTCCTTCGTAACACTTCGCTAGCTGCGGCTGGTGGTGTTGCGGGTGCAAGCATGTTTGCTCCAGGCATGATGAAAAAAGCAGAAGCGAAAGAAGTTGATCGCTCTGCGCCTGCTGAAATTAAACGTACTATTTGTTCACACTGTTCTGTGGGCTGTGGTGTTTACGCTGAAGTACAAGAAGGTGTCTGGACTGGCCAAGAACCCGCTTTTGACCATCCTTTTAATGCCGGTGGACACTGTGCGAAAGGTGCTGCACTGCGTGAGCATGGCCATGGTGAACGTCGCTTAAAATACCCAATGAAGTTGGTTAACGGTAAGTGGACCAAACTTAGCTGGGAACAAGCACTAGACGAAGTAAGTAAAAAAGTACTGAAAATCCGTGAAGAGTCAGGCCCAGATTCTGTTTACTGGCTAGGCTCTGCGAAACACAACAATGAACAAGCATACTTGTTCCGTAAAATGGTTTCGCTATGGGGTACTAACAACGTCGACCACCAGGCGCGTATCTGTCACTCAACCACAGTTGCAGGTGTAGCTAACACTTGGGGCTATGGTGCGATGACCAACTCACTGAACGACATGCACAACTGTAAGTCGATCCTGTTCATTGGTTCAAACGCAGCAGAAGCTCACCCAGTTGCGATGCAGCATATTCTGATCGCGAAAGAGAAGAACAGCTGTAAGATCGTCGTAGCCGATCCACGTCGTACTCGTACTGCTGCTAAAGCAGATGAATACGTGTCACTACGTCCAGGTTCAGACGTCGCCTTCATTTGGGGTGTGCTATTCCACATCTTCAAAAACGGTTGGGAAGATAAAGAATTTATCCGCCAACGTGTTTACGGCATGGATGATGTTCGCCAAGAAGTGGCGAAATGGACACCTGCTGAAGTTGAGCGCGTAACTGGCGTGCCTGAAGCTGAAGTTTACCGCACTGCGAAAACACTGTCTGAAAATCGTCCGGGTTGTGTTGTTTGGTGTATGGGTGGTACGCAACATACTACAGGTAATAACAACACTCGTGCTTACTGTATCCTTGAACTTGCTTTAGGCAACATGGGTAAAGCAGGCGGCGGTGCAAACATTTTCCGTGGTCACGATAACGTACAAGGTGCAACTGACTTTGGCGTGCTTTCTGACAACCTTCCTGGTTACTACGGCCTGTCTGAAGGTGCGTGGAAACACTGGGCTGGCGTTTGGGATGTTGACTACGAGTGGCTAAAAGGTCGTTTCGACCAAGCGGATTACCGTGGCAAGAAACCAATGAACAGCGCAGGTATTCCTGTATCGCGTTGGATCGATGGTGTACTTGAAAACAAAGATAACATCGAGCAGAACGATAACATCCGTGCCATGTTCTACTGGGGTCACGCAGTGAACTCACAAACACGTGGTCCAGAAATGCGCACTGCAATGGGTAAACTGGATATGATGGTTATCGTCGATCCGTACCCTGGTGTTGCTGCTGTAATGAACGGCCGTACAGATGACGTTTACTTACTTCCAGCTACGACACAGTTTGAAACTACAGGTTCAGTAACGGCAACAAACCGTTCTATCCAGTGGCGTGATCAGGTTATCGATCCATTATTTGAATCTAAACCTGACCACGAGATCATGTACCTACTTTCTCAGAAATTGGGTCTATCTGATCAACTGTTCAAGCACATTAAAGTTGAAAATAACCAACCTGTAATTGAAGACATTACCCGTGAATACAACAAAGGTATGTGGACAATTGGTTACACAGGCCAAAGCCCTGAGCGTTTGAAAGCACACCAGAAAAACTGGCATACCTTCCATAAAACAACGCTTGAAGGTGAAGGTGGCGTAGCTGACGGCGAAACATACGGTCTACCTTGGCCTTGTTGGGGTACGCCTGAGATGAAACACCCAGGTACTCACATTCTTTACGATACATCTAAAACAGTTGCACAGGGTGGCGGTAACTTCCGTGCACGCTTTGGTGTTGAGCGTAACGGTGAAAGTCTACTTGCTGATGATAGCTACTCTTTAGGCTGTGAACTTGAAGGTGGCTTCCCTGAGTTTAGCGCTAAGCTTCTAAAGCAACTTGGTTGGTGGGATGAATTAACCGCTGACGAGAAAGCGGCAGCTGAAGGCAAAAACTGGAAAACTGATGTTTCTGGTGGTATTCAACGCGTAGCGATCAAGCATGGTTGTATCCCTTACGGTAACGCAAAAGCGCGTGCTGTTGTTTGGACATTCCCAGATGCAGTGCCACTTCACCGTGAACCACTATATACACCGCGTCGTGATCTTGTTGCTGATTACCCAACATGGGATGACAGCGAAGCAATGTTCCGTCTGCCAACGCTTTATAAGTCGATTCAGGACAACGATGTCTCGAAAGAGTACCCAATTATTCTGACCTCTGGTCGTTTGGTTGAATACGAAGGTGGTGGTGACGAAACGCGTTCAAACCCATGGCTTGCAGAGCTTCAACAAGAGATGTTTGTTGAGGTGAACCCGAAAGATGCTAACGACCTTGGTTTCCGTGATGGTGAGATGGTTTGGGTTGAAGGTGCAGAGAAAGGCCGTATCCACGTTAAAGCGATGGTTACTCGTCGTGTTAAACCTGGTTTAGCATTCTTGCCGTTCCACTTCGGCGGTAAGTTCGAAGGTGAAGACTTACGCGGCAACTACCCAGCAGGTACCGTACCGTATGTTTCGGGCGAATCTGCAAACATTGCAACCACATACGGTTACGATCCTGTCACTCAAATGCAGGAAACAAAAGTAACTCTATGTAAGATCTCTAAAGCGTAAGGAGTCATCAAATGGCACGTATGAAATTTCTTTGTGACTCTAAGCGTTGTATTGAGTGCAACGGCTGTGTTACTGCATGTAAAAACGAAAATGATGATGCACTAGAGTGGGGCATTCAACGTCGTCGCGTTGTAACGCTTAACGATGGAGAGGTGGGTGAAACATCAATCTCAGTAGCATGTATGCACTGTAGCGATGCGCCTTGTATGGCGGTTTGTCCTGCTGATTGTTTCGAGCAAACAGAAGATGGCATCGTACGTCACGACAAAGATCTTTGTATCGGTTGTGGCTACTGTCTATTTGCTTGTCCGTTTGGTGCGCCACAATTCCCTAAACAGGATGCGTTTGCTGAGCGTGGCAAAATGGACAAATGTACCTTCTGTGCGGGTGGCCCTGGTGTTGAGCCTGGTTCTGAAGAGGAACGTCAAAAGTACGGTGCAAACCGTATTGCTGAAGGCAAGCTACCTATGTGTGCTTCGCTTTGTTCAACTAAAGCATTACTTGCAGGTGACGCAGCTAAGATTTCTGATGTTTACCGCGAGCGCGTTGTTGCGCGTGGTGCAAAAGAAGCTGGTTGGGCAAGCAACGTGAATGTTGACGATCTAGCATACGATGCGGGCAAAGCTCGTAAAGCATAATGGTTTATTGGGTACACAAAATAGTAATAGTGTGCCCATGAATCAGTAACAAACTGAGCGCGTTTTTATAGCAGGGCAATATCTCTGATAGAAACGAATAAAAACGCGCGCTTTCAACTGTTATCGAAACAGTCAGGAGTTTTAATGACTAAGCGAATCCAACATTGGTTCACTTTGCTAGCAACCGCATTCATGCTGATGTTTACCTTGTCAGCGTTTGCCAGCGAAGGAGCGAATACAAGTACGGATAATGAGCGCTTGGGCGAGTCTTCGGTTCAAAAAGAAGCGGTAGGTTTCGCTGGTGCTGATTATTGGCGCATGGTCAAGGATGGTCAAGAAGGTTACACCACATCAAAATCACCAGAGCATGGTGTCTTGATCAGTGTGCCCGGACAAACATGGTACGTGTTAAAAGAAAAGTGGATGTCTCCACTGGGTGCATTGGCTATTTTTGGTAGCCTAGCAATGGTAACACTTGCCTATGTTGTTGTTGGCCCGCTAAAACTGAGTAAGCCTAAAACAGGACGTAAGATTAAACGTTGGAGCCGTATTGACCGTGCACTGCACTGGAGTATGGCATTCACTTTCCTTACGCTTGCGTTCAGTGGCTTAACCTTGGTTTATGGTAAACACTTCTTGAAGCCCATTTTACCGTCTGAGCTATGGGGCTGGATTATTTATGCAGCTAAGCAATACCACAACTACATGGGGCCTATTTTCTTCCTATTGTTAGTTGCAGTGCTTGTGAAGTGGTGGCGTAAAAGTATCTTCAACATGGTTGATGTACGCTGGTTCATGAAAATGGGCGGCATGGTTGGTAAGCATAAAGGTACGCACCCATCAGCGGGTTTCTCGAACGGTGGTGAAAAGGCGATTTACTGGCTGCTTATTTGCTTTGGTATTGTTGCGGCTATCAGTGGTTTTGTTCTGGATTTCCCAATCTTTGACCAAACACGCCGTGATATGGAGCTGTCGAACCTTGTTCACATGTTCTCTGCGCTTATCTTGATCTGTGGTTTCGTGTTCCACATTTATATCGGTCTATTCGGTATGGAAGCGGCACTTGATGGCATGATCACAGGTGAAGTTGATGAAACTTGGGCCAAAGAACACCATGACCTTTGGTATGAGGAAGTAAAAGATCTTCCTGAAAACCAACCGGGTTATGATGAAAAAGCCGAAGCGGAAGCGAAAGGCAAGCCAAGTTCAAAAACATCGTAAACTGCTGTTATAAATAGAAAACGCCGCGATTCATATCGCGGCGTTTTTTTATGCCTATAGAAAAGTAGTACTGTTTTGGGGTGCTAATGACTCATAGATAAAAGTATCAAAATGCAAATGAGATCGTGGTCATTTGCGTACGGTAAAATAGAGATTTGACTCGCAAATAGCTGTTACCTATGGACTTTACAAATGTGACCAGGATTAAAATGCCAATTGATTTATAAGTCAGGAGGCGCAATTGAAAAACTTCAGAACACTTTCGATATGTACGTTGACTGTATTTCTAGCGGCTTGTAATGGCTCATCGGATAACGATGGCGATGACACACCACCAAACCCTACAGCTGGTGAAATCTCGATTTCCTCAGTGGAAGAGTTTAACCAAGAAATACTCACCCAAGGCGTTATCGGTGCAGATCAAACAGTCACGGTAACTCTACCAATCAATAACAATACATTAGCCATCGATAAAGATTTAACCGTTAAAGGCAATCTCATCATTAAATAAGGATTTTTAAATGAAAAGGTCTATGTTGTCATTTTTAGCTCTTGCCATTACAACCTCACTTTCAGCAGGTGCAACAGCAGCGTCACTTGATGTTCATGGTGATATCAAAGTGAATGGTAAAACTGTTATTGATAGTAAAGGGAACTTGGTTCAACCTGCACCAGCAGTGGATCCACTTTTGGTTGATATGGCTGAGTATGAACCTGCACCTAACGCAAAATTAACCTATCAAAGAACCCTAAATGGGGTAGTTGAAACAAGTGTTATCAGCTATGAAGATGGACGCGAAGTAAGTACCACAATAACTCAGCCGTCAGGTAATGTTGTTTGGGGAGCTGAAAGGGTATTACAAGCGAATGGTGAGGTTGAGGTTACAACGACCACTGAAGTTTGTGTAAAAATGGTCAGAATGAATATTGAAGCATCATCTGGCTTTAATCCAACGACGGTTGGCTCGACTATCAGCCGCTTTGATAAGTTTTCTTCAGAAATTTTAAATAGCTCGTGTGTTGATGATGTAGCTGGAACAATCAGTCATGAAATAGAGCTTTATAACTTAGTTCCTCTTGCTAAATATGATTACCAATATGGTGAGGGGAATACTCTGAAAGACTGTGTGTTCGCTGAGCTTGATGTGCCATGGAAGGATGCACATGAATACAGGACTTACTGTAAAGGGGTGGGTATGGTGGAATACGGTGATAAAGCCAATCCATACAAACTGGTTTCTTTCGAGTAATACTTTGTCCTGATTGCTTGAATTTAGTGATTTATCACTTTGATGTCATGGTCGTGCATTTGGTGGTAGATCACTCTTTGCTTTTGTAGCCATTAAACCCTAATGCACTATAACTTTATATTGTTCGTCTTAATTTAATCTATTTACCGCGATATATCACAACGCCCTGATTTGTTAGACTATTGTCTAATACGAATTGGTTATAACCCCACTGAAAGAGTGGTATAACTAAGTAATACATGGCTGAGTAAGGATATCTATATGCTTTTTCCCTATCAAAATATCGTTGTACTAACAGGTGCTGGAATTTCAGCTGAAAGTGGTATCCGAACGTTCCGTGACCAAGATGGCCTATGGGAAAATCATCGCATTGAAGATGTCGCCACGCCAGAAGGGTACCTTCGTGACCCTGTAACAGTGCAGAACTTTTATAACTTACGACGTCAGCAGTTAGAAAGTGGCACCGTTGAGCCAAATGCGGCTCATCTCGCATTGGCGGAACTCGAGGCTAAGCTAGATGGTAAGGTGACAATTGTTACCCAGAACATTGATAACTTGCATGAAGCTGCGGGCAGTAAAAATATTATACATATGCATGGCGAGTTATTAAAAGCGCAGTGCAGCCAAACAGGGCAGTCTATCGAATGGACAGGGAACATCACTTTGGATGATCACTGCCACTGTTGCCAAATCCCTGCGCCTATGCGTCCAAATGTGGTTTGGTTTGGTGAGATGCCAATTGGTATGGGCGCTATCCACGAGGCACTACTCGAAGCTGATTTGTTCATCTCGATTGGTACCTCTGGGGCTGTTTATCCTGCCGCAGGCTTTGTTCACGAAGCGGCAATGCATGGAGCACACACAGTTGAATTAAACCTAGAGCCAAGCGATGTTGAAAGCGAGTTTGCTGAAAAACGCTATGGGCCTGCTTCTGAGTTAGTGCCTAAATTTGTGGCTGAGCTTCTTGAAGATTGAATGGCACCACGCTTTTTATCAGAATGTTAGCTAAGCGAATTTGAGTTTACTATTGCCAGTAACTGCTCACCATATTTACTGATTTTACTTTCACCAAAGCCAGAGATTTGACTCAGCTGCTCTAGTGTCTGTGGGCGATTTTTTGCGATGGCTTTTAAGCTGGCGTCATGGCAAATAATATAAGCAGGAACATTTTGCGCTCTTGCTAGGCTTGAGCGAACGTCTTTAAGTGCTTCAAACTGCGCGGTATCCGCGGCAGAGAGGTCGATAGTTTGGCTCGATTTCGACTCTCTCTTTGGCTTGCTATTACGTAGCTCGCGCAGTTCTACGTTCTGTTCTCCTTTGAGAATAGGGCGGCACTGTGGTGTCAATTTCAAACTGTTGTAGTCTCCTTCTACGCGTAAAAAATTGCCAGCTATCAATTGGCGGAAAACCCCCTTCCATTGATTGGCATTAAGCTCCGTACCGATACCAAATGTGGAGACTTTATCATGACCAAATCGAACCATCCGCTCATCACTTTTACCCAGTAATACATTGACGAGATACGTCACACCAAAACGTTGGTCGCAACGATAAACCGTCGAAAGTGCTTTTCGTGCAGCTTGCGTTCCATCCCATGTTTTAGGAGGTGTTAGGCAGTTATCGCAGTTCCCACAAGGTGTAGATAAGGCCTCATCAAAATACGCCAGAATGGTCTGACGGCGACAAGTGACTAGCTCACAATAACCTAACAATGCATTGAGCTTTTGAATCTGTACCTGCTTGTAGGCGTCGTTTCCTTCAGAGTTTTCTACCATTTGGCGCTGCATAACCATATCTTGCATGCCGTAAGCCATCCATGCGTTAGCGGGATCGCCATCTCGACCTGCACGCCCTGTTTCTTGATAGTAGGATTCCATGCTTTTAGGCAGGCTAAGATGAGCAACAAACCGTACGTCAGGTTTGTCTATTCCCATACCAAAGGCCACTGTCGCAACGATAATAATGCCTTGTTCTCGCAAGAAACGTTGTTGGTGTTCATTACGTAATTCAACTGGCATACCTGCGTGATATGCGAGAGCGACTCGTCCTTTACTCACTAACCACTGTGCAGTTTCTTCCACTTTTTTTCGCGACAAACAATACACCACACCAGCGTCGTTGGCGTGATGTGCGGAGATGAACGACCACAAATCATTTTTGGCATTAGTGGGTTCATTTACGTGATAGCGGATGTTCGGTCGATCAAAGCTGTGCACAAAGACTTGCGCTGTATCCAAGCCTAACTGACTGATAATTTCTTGTTTGGTACGCTGATCGGCCGTGGCGGTTAGGGCGATTCTCGGTACATTCGGGAAACGTTGATGCAAGACAGAAAGCTGCTGATACTCAGGCCTAAAATCGTGTCCCCATTGGCTTACACAGTGTGCTTCATCGATGGCAAATAGTGAAATTTGGCACTGAGACAACAAGGATAGGGTAGACTCCATCATCAAACGTTCTGGTGCAATATACAAGAGTTGTATCTCTTCACGTCTGATTAAGTCTTCAATTTCACGTTGCTCATAACTGGTCAACGTAGAATTCAAGTATGCCGCAGCAACGCCAACTTGGTGCAGCGCATCTACCTGATCTTTCATCAAGGCAATCAAAGGTGAAACCACTACGCCAACCCCAGGACGAACAATCGCAGGGATCTGATAACAGAGTGATTTTCCTCCGCCTGTTGGCATCAAGGTCAGTACATCACCACCCTCAACCAAGGTCTCGATAATGGTTTGTTGTTGATGACGGAAACTATCGTAACCAAAGACTGATTTTAGAACCTCTATCGGGGTTGGACGCTGCATTATGATTATTCTCTATCGCGAAGTGGTTATCTTACTTTACAGTGGGTTGAACTTGAAATCATGGCCTGTAAGTAAAATAGAATCGGATTATATGTGTTGTTCGAGGTATTGGTGAATATCGCCAGAGTGCTGTTAAAGCCCGTAATAGCAATATCTTCAGATGATATGTGTAATTACGAATAAAGCGATAGGTGACTTTACAATGGATTTGGCTAAGTCAGATGCTATTTAACCAGTATTAGTATCAGGTTCTTGTTTGAATCGCTAATGGTGGTAATTTAAAAAAGTCCCTCATTAGAAATGAGGGACCTCTGTGCAAAAAAACAAGCTATTCGGCTGTTTTTTATATATTCAACAATACGTTAAATTACTGACCTGCTTTTAGCTTTTGGTAGTATTCTTCGTAAAGCGTATTTGCTGAACCAACGCTGTTTTGCCACTCACCAGCGTCCATCACTTCTTGAGGTGGGTAGATGCTTGGGTCATTAACAAAGTCTGCTGGAAGCTTGCCTTTCGCTGTCGCAACGGGTGTCGGGTAGCCAATCTCAAGCGCTACTTTTGCGGCATTCTCTGGGCGAAGTAAGAAGTCGATCATCTTATGAGCCGCTTCTGTATGTTTCGCTTTTTCTGGAATTGCTAGGCTATCCATCCAGAAGATTGCGCCTTCTTTTGGCCATACAATGTCAATCTCAGCGCCTTCTTGGCGTGCCATGTAAGCAGAACCGTTCCAAAGCATACCTAACGATGTTTCACCCGCCATGTAAGGGTTAGCAGGGTAGTCAGAGTTGAAAACTAATACGTTTGGCATTAGCTTTTTCAATTCTTCGTAAGCCGCTTTAATTTCTGCTGGATCTTGTGTGTTGGCAGAGTAACCAAGCTTGCGTAGCGCGATGTGGAAAAACTCACGTGCGTCATCCATCATCATTAGCTGGCCTTCCCACTTAGAATCCCAGAAATCAGCCCAACCTTTTATTTCAGCTTTATCCATCATTTCAGAGTTCACACCGATACCGGTCGCACCCCAAATGTAGGGAATAGAGTAGTCGTTACTTGGATCGAAAGGTTTGTTCAGGAAGTTAGGATCTAAGTCTTTAAAGTGAGGCAGTTTACTGCGATCGATTTTTTGTAGCATGCCTTCTTCACGCATCTTAGATACGTAATAAGTTGAAGGAACGACTAGGTCATAGCCTTCACCATGAGTTTTTAATTTGGCATACATAGTTTCATTCGACTCATAAGTCGAATAAATAACTTTGATACCAGTTTCTTTGGTGAATTGCTCAAGTACTTCACTTGGAATGTATTCAGACCAATTATAGAAGTAAAGCTCTTCGTCAGCAGCAACAGCAGTGTTTGCCATCATAGCCATAGCACATACGCCACCTGCGACGAGGGAAGACCATTTTTTCATTGATATAACTCCAACTTATATAGTTTTAGGTGTTCTCGGACGGCGAAACCGTCTCTCCTTAGTGTAGATAAAATACGTAATAACGTGATAAGGGAAAAGCGGGCAGATTATAGCAGAGGGTAATGATAAAAAGGTGATTTATCACATAAAACAGTATGATATAAATGTAATAGATACAAAAAAGGCTTCCATATTTGGAAGCCTTTTGTTGCTGGAGCGCTAAGGCGGCTTATTGACCCGCTTTAAGCTCTAAGAAGTAGTTTTCGTAGCGAATGTTCATATCGCCAACAGAATCCTGCCACTCACCACGGTCAAGATCTGCTTGAGGTGGGAATAGAGTAGGGTCGTTCTTGTATTTCGCGTTAGATTTCTCTACTGCGGTTAAGTAACCCGTTTCTTCTGAGATTTTAGCTGCTACATCTGGACGTAGTAGGAAGTCGATCATCTTATGCGCTGCTTCAACGTTTTTCGCGTTTTTCGCAATTGCTAGGCTATCAACCCAGAAGATACCGCCTTCTTTTGGCCAGATTAACTTAATTGGTAAACCTTCTTTTTGTGCTGCTGCTGCAGAACCGTTCCAAAGCATACCCAAACCAACTTCACCAGCAAGGTAAGGTGCTGCTGGATTATCCGAGTTGAAAACCAATACGTTTGGCATTAGTTTTTCTAGCTCTTTTTTCGCTTCATCGATTTGTTTCGGGTCAGTGGTGTTACCTGAGTACCCCAGTTTACGTAATGCGATGTGGAATACTTCACGCGTATCATCCATCAGCATTAGTTGACCTTTTAGTTCTGGATTCCACAGATCTGCCCAGCTATCAAAATCTTCTGGATCGTACATATCTGTGTTTACCGCTAAACCAGTCATCGCGATAACGTGCGGAATAGAGTAGTCGTTGTTTGGATCAAAAGGTTTATCTAAATAGTTTTTATCGAGTTCTTGGAAGTTAGATAACTTCGATTTATCGATCTTTTGTAGCATGCCTTCGTCGCGCATTTTTGCAACGAAGTAAGTTGATGGTACAACTAAATCGTAACCTTGTGGGTGGGCACGTAATTTAGCGTACATTGTCTCATTCGACTCGTAAGTCGAATAAATCACTTTAATGCCTGTTTCTTTTGTGAACTGCTCGCGGAGCTCAGTAGAAATGTACGGCCCCCAGTTCATAAAGACAAGTTCCTTATCTGCAGCTGTTGCCGTGTTAGAGAACAAAGCAGCAGCACACGCAGTGCCGGCTAGAAAAGCGGACAATTTTTTCATGTTTGTATCAACTCCAAAACCTCAATGAGGTGTTAATAAAAAACAAGTGGCTCATAACGAATTATGAAGCCACTTGCATTTTCTTGGCGAATGCCAAATTTAAAACTGTTGTCTTAGAATAGACGAATTACTTTACTTTCTCTCTTGCCAGTAGCTGCGAACAGACTACGAGTATAAGAGAAACAATTAACATCACGGTTGCTAGTGCGTTAACTTCAGGTGAAATACCTACTTTAACCATAGAGTAAATCTTCAATGGTAAAATTTCGTAAGTTGGCCCTGTCACAAATGAACTCACAATAACGTCATCAAGTGATAGGGTGAAGCTCAGTAACCAACCACCAGCGATTGCTGGTTTTGCTAGCGGTAGAATAATTTTGCTCAAAATTACCCATTCGCTTGCACCTAAATCACGTGCTGCTTCTAGCATCTTCACATCAAAACCATTTAAGCGGCTATATACTGTTACCACAACGAAGGGTAGACAGAATGTAATATGGGCTAGTAACAAGGTTAGGAACCCTAGTTCTGCACCTAACAGCAAAAATAGCGCAAGTAATGAGATTGCCATGACTATGTCTGGTGACATCATTACGATAAACAGCATGCCGTTAACAAACTTTTTGCCACGGAACTGGTAACGATAAAGAGCGACTGCCGTTAAGCTACCAATTAATGCTGCGGCTGTTGCTGAGAACACCGCGATGTTGATTGAGTGCCAAGCTGCCTGCATTAGGCTGTCATTAGTGACTAGTTGCTCATACCATTTAGTGGTAAAGCCCCCCCATTTCATACCAAATTTGCTGGCATTAAATGAGTTAACAATCAGGATGATGATTGGCATATACAAAAATGCGTATACCAAGGTCATAAAACTGAATTTAACAGAACGTCCCATTATTCCAGCTCCACTTTACGGTTCAGCAGTTTGCCTGCACGGTAGTAGGCATAAAGCATAATTGCCATGGCAGTAGTTAATGCAATACTTGTGGCTGAGCCAAACGGCCAGTCACGTGCGTTAAGAACCTGACTTTTGATAACATTACCAATCAGTAAGTTTTTCGCGCCACCAAGCAAGTCAGACACATAGAACATGCCTAATGCTGGTAGTAAGACAAGTAAACAACCTGCAATCACACCCGGCATGGTTAGTGGAATAATCACTCTAATGAACGTTTGTAGCTTACTCGCGCCTAAGTCGCGTGCTGCTTCAATATAAGTGTTGTCTAGCTTCTCTATCGCAGAGTAAAGCGGTAACACCATGAAAGGCAGCAGAATGTATACTAGGCCAACCATTACGGCATACTCGGTGTACATAATACGCAGTGGTTTATCAATAATATCGAGGTAGAGTAGGGTGTTGTTAAATACACCACGGGTACCCAGCATGATCTTCAAACCGTAAGTACGAATTAGCGAGTTTGTCCAAAACGGTACAATCACCAAAAACAACATGAATGGACGCCATTTTTCAGGCATCTTCGCGATCACATAAGCAAACGGGTAACCAATAAGCAAGCACAGCAGTGTTGCAATGATTGCCATGTAGAACGAATGCCACATTACTTTTGCGTAAAGTGGATCGAACAAGCGGATATAGTTATCCAGCGTGAACGTCATCTCGATCAGGTTTGCTTCGTCACGAGTCAGAAAACTGGTGCCGATAATCATCAAGTTCGGGATGAAAACAAACAATAACAGCCATGAAACGATGACTGTAATGATGATATTTTGGAGATTAAGCTTCTTGTTCATCAGCCAACACCACTTCCCAGCTTTCAACCCAGGTAATAGCGACTTTCTGATCCAGTGAGTGATCTACATCAGGATCATCTTCGTTGAAGAATTCGCTAACCATAACTGACTTACCAGATTCAAGTTCAAGCACAGAATCAAGTGTCATACCTTTATAAGTACGCTCACGTACATAACCAATAATGCCGTTGGCTTTGTCACCGTTGTTCAGCTCTTCGATACGAATATCTTCAGGGCGAAGCAGTACTTTTACTTTGTCGCCTGATTGAACATCAAGTTCACAATGAACGAGTGAATCACGGCCTTCAACGTTTGCTCGAATGCGTTTTTCATCAAGACGTTCAATTACAGTGGCATCGAAAACGTTGATTTCACCAATAAAGCGGGCAACAAATAAGTTTTTCGGTTCTTCGTAAATTTCACGTGGTGAACCATCTTGTTCAATGTGACCATCACGCATAACGATAATACGGTCCGACATTGATAGAGCTTCTTCTTGATCATGGGTAACAAAAATGAATGTGATGCCCAACTTACGTTGAAGTTGTTTTAATTCAATTTGCATCTGCTTACGCAGTTTGTAATCAAGTGCTGATAAAGATTCATCAAGCAAAAGTACTTTAGGTTTATTCACGACTGCACGGGCGATAGCAACACGCTGTTGTTGTCCACCAGAAAGCTGATGAGGCTTACGCGGTGCAAACTTGTCGAGTTGAACCATACGTAATGCTTCCATCACTCTTGGTTCTATCTCGCTCTCGGCCACTTTTTGCATACGTAAACCGAACGCAACATTTTCAAACACTGTCATGTGTGGGAAAAGCGCATAACTTTGGAATACTGTATTTACATGGCGTTGTTCGGCTGGAAGCGCGGTTACATCACTATCAGCAAGAATGATCTGACCATTGTCAGCATTCTCAAATCCAGCAATTAAACGAAGTACCGTGGTTTTACCACAGCCTGAAGGGCCAAGAATGGTAAGGAATTCACCATCGTTTACGTTCAGGTCTAAGTCCGCGATGATTTGTTTGCCGTCGAAACTCTTACATAGATTCTTTAGTTGAATCACGGGTTTCTTTGAAGTGTGTGCAGCGTTCAATTTTACGTTATCTCCACCTTGGAACTTATGGGGAAGTCCCTAATATTTAGGCTAAAATTCAGGGTGCGCATGATAGACCCCTAGTCCAGCAATTTAAAGCGTTTTTTTCGTTAATTTATGAGAAAAATGTTTCCATTTAAAAGTGACTGATAAGTAACAGATATTTACACCTTCAAGATGGCTAATTATCACTATCTATCACTCAGTTTGTACAACAAATGAATACAGGTTACATAAACCGTCAACCTTGTTATTATCGGTGAATAATCGAACAATACAAACGTAGTTAATCAACTTTTTATGGCCTTTGGGTGCTTTAGGCGCTTTGGGTGCGTACAATAATGCTCCCTGATGAAAGATGTGATCTGTTATGAGTGATAAATTAAAGAAAAACTTCCACCTTGGTGGCTCGATAGACAAAGCCTTAAAAGGGGAGGCTGATTTACAAGCAGTGAGCGTGCTCCAAGAAGCATGGAAAATAACAGCGCGTCACTTTTTGACGTTTTTACCCGCAATCATCGGATTGTTTTTAGCACAAATTGCTCTGCTAATGCTGGGCCTACAAGTGCAGCTTGGTAGTCCTGCCGTTTTCTTTGATACATTTACGAATGGACAAGAAATGACAGCAGAGATCATTCAAGCTGGTTATATGTCAAACTTTTGGGCCGATGTTCTAAGTGCTCCCTTATATGTAGGGGTGAGTTTAATGGCACTTAACCATGCGGTTGGTTTGCCATCTAAGCCTAGTCATTTAGTGAAGGGGTTTCCATTCGCGCTGGTTTCGATCATTACAATGTTGCTTACATCGTCGATTCAAGGCATTGGTAGTACGCTTTTCCCGTTGATTGGTTTATTCATGTCGATGGCATTTGGCATGGCGATTATCTTGGTATGTGAAAAACGAACAACGCCGCTAAAAGCCATTCAATATTCACTGATGGCCACGGTTCGTAAGTTAATGCCAATTACTGCGATTTACCTTGTTGTGATGATCATGTTTATGATTTCATTCGCGACAGCTGGCCTTGGCTTATTATGGACGATTCCTTTCTTCTTTAATGTGAAAGGGATTATTTATCGCAACTTGTTTGGTATCACTTTGCAAGTAACATCAGTGGCGAAAAAAGATGACGCCAACGATGACGAATCCACGCCACCAAGTACGAAAGGTGATGTGTTTAACGCTTAAAGACACCCCAAATAAATTAGAAGCCTCATTATATTAATGAGGCTTTTTTTATATCTAGTGTTGTCTGTCTTGGGCAGAGGCTGATTGTATATGTTATTGAGAGCTGTTACGCACGATAACAGCGGGCTTAGTCTCTGAATCCAAGGGATATAACACGGTACTAATCACGCTTTTATGTGGAAAACGCAGTAACCCGTTGTAAGAGTGGTATTGTGTGAGCTGAATTATATTATGGAGCCAAGTAAAAGGATGAAGGTAAGCCATTGGCTATTAGCGGGCATGTGCGCATCAACGCTATTCATTTCTCAAGCCGCAACTGCGCAAAATATAGAATTACGCTACAGTGCATTACACGGCAAGCTTAAACAAAATATCAAAGAAGGTCACGACGACGTTCGTATCGCTTTGTACTTGGTCAATCAAGCGACAGGCAATGTCTGTGACGTTAAAAAAGGCTGGATGCAAAAAGAAGAACACTATGAAGAATTGGTGATCCCAGCCAGTAATGAACTTGTTGTTCCTGTAGATAAAAACCTTCGTCAGGCAAATCCTGATGTGACGTTTGTGATTGATGATGGCATTACATGCGATATGTCGATGCAAGTCATTGCCAATACTCAGTTTGATCAAACTATTGGTAAAGATGATATAGCAAAGTTAGTACCACAAATGAATAACATGATGTCGGATCTCGGTGGCATGTTCTCGTCTTGGTTCATGCCAAGTGTGGAAGGGGTTGTTGTTCACTTTGCTGATGTTACCAATAAACGCATTGTGACCAATAAAGACAATGCCTATACCATCAAAGATAACAAGTTAGTCCTTCAACTGAGTCAACTACAAGATAATGAACAGCTAACGTTACCTACTGTTCCTACAAAAATCACGCCTTGGCTTCCTGCACAATAAGCGCATACACAAAGGGCTTTCATTGAAAGCCCTTTTAGTTTTTAGCTAACTGTAATCTATGCGTAGTTCTAAGTGTTTTTCCTGCGCATATTATCTGTTTAGCTAATTAACGGTGTTAGCTTGCTAGTAAAACCTCATTTATTTCTGTTTTGATATTATCTGATTGCGTACCAAAGATGGCTTGTAAGTTATCACCAATCACTAATACTTCACGCGCCCCCAGCTTTTTAATATTAGCAATATCCGCTTTTTTAATGTCATGTAGTGTGACGCGTAAACGCGTAATGCAAGCATCGACATTTTTGATGTTTGCCTTGCCGCCTAACGATTCAATTAACTGCTCCGCCAGTTCAGTACCTATTTTAGCAACTTGGCTGATATCTGTGTTATCACTTTCACGCCCGGGCGTCATTAGGTTCAGTTTTCTTATTAAGATGCTAAAAACGGTGTAGTACATTAAGGCCCATAGTGGCCCAATCACAATAAATAGCCATGCATTTTTAGACAGTGGAAGATAGAGTAGGAAGTCGATAGCACCATGTGCAAACGTGACGCTGTGATGAATATCAAGTGCACTGACAAGGGCGAAACCTAACCCTGTGAAAATACAATGGATCACGTAGAGAACTGGTGCAACAAACAGGAATGAGAACTCCATAGGCTCTGTGATACCTGTTAGCCAAGAAGTCAGTGCTGCGGATGCCATGATGCCACCGACCAAGGCACGTTTTTCTTTGCGTGCTGATTTGTAAATAGCCAAACCAATAGCGGGTAGTGCCCACATTGAATACATATAGCCACCCGCTAGGTTTCCTGCTGTTGGGTCGCCTGCTAAGTAGCGCTGGATTTCACCTTTTATCACGGCGCCAGTTTCTGGGTTTACATATTCACCAACTTCAAAGAAGAAAGGGACGTTCCAAATGTGGTGAAGACCAAATGGGATAAGAGAACGTTCAACAAAGCCATAGATACCAAACGCAAGAGTCGGGCTTTGGTAGGCTGCCCAATGCGAAAATGCGTTAATTAAATTACCAACTGGGGGCCACACGTAGCTCATGACAATACCAAGGCCAATAGCGCTGAGCCCGGTTACTATCGGTACGAAACGTTTTCCCGCAAAGAAACCTAAGTATTCAGGTAACCGAATATTGTAGAAACGTTTATACATAACAGATGCGATTGCCCCAATCGCGATACCGCCAAATACTCCTGTGTTAATGGTTGGAATACCAATGACCATTGCAGTTTCGATACCGTGAAGCTTCGCCATGACGCCCATGGTCGCCGTCAATATAGCAAAACCAACGGTTGCGGCCAAAGCGGCGACACCGTCATTATCGCTTAATCCTAATGCTACACCAATCGCGAAAATTAGCGCCAAATTACTGAATACAGCATCACCAGACATGGCCATAATTTCTGACACTAAATCAGGCAACCAAGTGAAATTTGCAGAGCCTATACCAAGCAATAAACCCGCAATAGGTAATACGGCCACAGGTAACATCAGTGACCGACCAATCCGTTGTAACAGACCAAAAATAGCGCTGAACATAGGTACATTCCTTATATGTTTAATTCAGCACCTACATTAACGAAATATTTTCGAGCGAAGGTTAAATATCATTATCGGTTTGTAATAGAACGCTTACAAATCAGTGCTGCGTATATCTCGCTATCAATAAGTGCAGTCGATATAATGTTTCTATATAAAAGTGAGAGGTCGTGAAAGTAAATGGAAAGCAAATCAATATTAGTTGTCGATGACAATGAAGAAATTAGAGATGCTTTAAGCGAATATCTTACTCGTGCTGGTTTCTGTGTATTTGTCGCTGAGGACGGTGATGAAATGTGGAAACAGTTAAATCAACATGAAATGAACCTCATCATTTTAGATATTATGTTGCCAGGGGATGATGGCCTCACTCTATGTGGTAAAATTAGGCTAACGTCTCATGTGCCTATAATTATGCTGACCGCAGTAACAGATGAAATCGATCGGATTGCAGGGCTAGAGATTGGCGCAGATGACTACATAACCAAAACATTCAGTCCTCGCGAGCTACTAGCTAGAATTAAAGCTTTGCTACGCCGTACTCAATTTACCTCTGATATTCCCCTTAATCGTAAAATACGCTTTCTTGATTGGTCTTTTGACACAGTAAAACGTCAGCTTAATCATATCGCTGGCGATAGCATCAAATTATCAGGCTCCGATTACTCTTTATTGCTGATGATGTTACAAAACCCCAATAAGTTATTGAGCCGTGATGATATTGCCCAGTGTTTGTGGGGGCGAGATGCCGATCCTTTTGAGCGCGGTATCGATGTGCAAATGAGCCGCCTTCGTAAACACCTTCACGATATTGAACGTTCGATTATTGTCAGCATACGTAACAAAGGTTATATGTTTGCCGTTGACGATATTCAGGATGTTTAATTTGATTGAAAATAAGACAATTTAAAATGAAATCATCTTATTTTAAGTCGATTACCTTTCGATTTAGTGTCGCATTGCTGGTTATTATTACGGTAGCAGAATTAGTTGCAGGGGCTATTTGGTTCTATGCCAGCAAATTAGATAAAGAAGAAACCGCGAAGGATACGTTAACCAGTTTATCAAGCTCTATTACTGATACTTTTTCTTACTTTCAATCTTTACCCATTAATTATCGACACTTAATTCTAAATCAACTCAGAGAAGCCGGTGGGACTCGATTCTTTATTTCCATCAATAACACCTTGCTAGATATTGAAAACTTAGACTCATTAACGTTTGCACCTTGGCTCAGTGATTTCACTGAAGTAGCCTTAAAAGAAACGTTACCGCATCATTCTAACATTCAGGTATCGATCACTCGACGAGAAGACATCAAATTATTTAATAGTGGCGTAAAGCTCACTGAGCTGCCTGTTATTTGGAGTAAGTATGGATTGTCATTAAGTGAGCTGGATTTACCCATCGTTGTTGTTCAAATCGAAATGGCAAAAGGAGAGTGGTTTTATATCGCGTCAGTGATCCCCCTTTCTTTTTCTGCACTAACAACCCAGTTCATTGACCATCGCCAGTTGCTTTTCTTAGCAATCACGACAGTATTGCTGATGATTTGTACCACATTGCTGCTACAACGAGAGTTTCGACCAATAAAAGCTCTCGCAAAATCAGCAACCTTAATGGGGTCAACATTTCACATTACCGAGCTAAAAGAAGAAGGTAGTAATGAAACGCAAGCTGCAATTCATGCTTTTAATAAAATGAACCGTCGAATTCAAGCGTACATGGCCGATCGCGACATGTTATTCAGTGCGATTTCACATGATTTAAAAACACCACTCGCGTGTTTGAAATTCAGAACAGAAATGCTTGATGATGAGAATGCCAAACTGCGTTTCGAAAAGTTACTCAATGAAATGGACACCATGTTACATGGCGCATTACGTTGCATGAAAGACACTGATACACACGAGATGCCAATAGAGGTCGATCTTAAGCAGTTGTTGCTTGACTGCGCTGAAGACTATAACCACGAAATTGTACAAGTGGAGATACAAGCACAGTCATCAGTTCATTACCTTGTTAAGCCAGTTACGCTTAAACGCTGCATTACAAACATTATAGATAATGGGGTGCGTTACGGTGATCACGTAGTCGTTGATATTGATACAGAATCAACACCAGAAAGTGTGCTGATTGTTATTCGTGATTATGGTGATGGCTTAACGCAGCAGCAAATAGAAAAAGCATTTGAGCCATACTATCGTGCTGGTCGTAAAGATCAGGCAGGGTCGGGGTTAGGACTAACAATTTCAAGAAGTATTGCGCGTTCACAGGGCGGTGATTTACGTATTCGTAATCACCATGAATGTGGCTTAGAAGTGCAAATAGCATTACCGAGAAAAATATGAAGAAGCTGATATTACTCGCAGGCTTGTGTTCTAGTTCATTATTAGCTGCATCTGCACAAGGCCAACAAGAGCTGCATTTTTTACATTGGTGGACATCTACAGGGGAAGTGCAATCGGCAAATTTGGTGAAAACCGAGTTAGCAAAGCACCAGATTAAAGTTGTAGATGTGCCAGTACGTGGAGGTGGAGGTACGCCAGCAAAATCAATTCTCCAAGCCCGTGCTATTGCTGGCAATCCACCTGAGTTAGCACAGATAGAAGGCCCTGCGATCAAAGCATGGGCAACCTTAGGTTTTTTACATCCGCTGACTTCACTGGCTAAAGATCAGCAGTGGGAAGAGACTTTATATCCATTTGTTCGCTCTATTCAGCAATACAACGGTGACTATTACGCGATACCTGTCACCGTTCACCGTTTAAACTGGATGTGGGTTAACCACAATAAGCTCGCTGAATATCAACAAACAGTGCCACAAACATGGGAACAATTGATTACGGTATTTAACGCACTGAAACAAAAAGGAGTCATGCCACTAGCCATAGGGAACGAACCTTGGCAGGTAGGGCAGTTATTTGAAAACATAGCCTTTAGTATCGGTGGACAGGCGTTTTATCAAAAAGCGTTTATTGAACTCGATGCTGACGCGCTAAGTAGCCCATCAACCTATGAGGCACTTAGCAAGTTTCGTCAGATCAGCAATATTATTGGAGATAAGCTAATAGAGCAACGCTGGGATCAAGCATCGCAGTCATTGCTACGCGGTGACAGCGTGTTCCAGATTTCAGGTGATTGGGTAGCCGGTGAGTTAATGTCAACAACAGGGGAGTTCCCTGATTCTATTTCTTGTTATCCAACGCCATCCAAGACTGCGAGCTTTCTTTATAACATTGACAGCTTTGCCTTCTTTAATAGTGCGCAGCTTTCTGAAACTGAAGCGTTGAAGGTTGCGGGTATATTATCAAGCAAGCAGTTTCTACATGACTTTAATCTTAAAAAAGGCTCAATTCCCACACGAAAAGACATCGAGTTAACAGGCTATAACCAATGTGCAGTCAAGTCACAACAAGATCTTCAGCAAGCGATCCAGACGGGTAATGTTATGCCGAGTATTGTTGATTCGATGGCGGTGAGTCCACTCATTCAAAAAGCGGCTCTTAATGAGTTATTCCGATTTTTTAACGATCCGACAGTCACTTCTGATGATGTAATTTTACATCTTCAAAATGTCAGTAAAACCGGAATAGCGTTCTAATATCGGACTAAATATTAAAAAGGTGCATATTTATGTGAATTTTAATGCGCGCAAATATGGTGTAACA
>NZ_NOIF01000039.1 GCF_002265265.1 Photobacterium sanguinicancri | reverse complement strand
GTATATTACAAAATTCTCAGCAACGTAATTTGTCACCTATCATAAACAATTGAGAGACAAACTTTATTTTCACTCCTATCAATTACATTGATTTCAGTATTGCTTCGGGCTGATAACAAATAAACAGAAATTAATGATTGCACTGCAATTTACCAAAGATATTATCACCTTCAATTAGCATTGGAGACATCTCATGGCAAAGAAAATAGAAAAAAAAAGCGATCTGCAAAAAGAAAATACATCCCATGAGAACGAAAAAAATGAAGATATAAATAATAAAACTGTCGTTAGAAAGAATCATAAATCACAACCATATAAGCCATCTCCTAGCGATCCAATACCAACCAATGAGTCAAATGATCTGATTAATACAGTAATCAAAGGTCGTTATCGTATTGAATCACGTATTGGTAATGGCGGTATGTGCAATGTATATAGAGCAACAGATCTATTGTTAGAAGCAGCAGGGGTTGCCAATCCTTTTGTGGCCATCAAAGCCCTTCAGAATGAGTTTGTTAATCAACCTGATGCGGCAAAAGTGCTGATCCATGAAGCGCAAACAACGCAAAAATTAAGCCATCCAAATATTATTCGCGTCTATGATTTTGGGATTGATAAAAAAGTTTATTATATCGTCATGGAATACCTCGATGGTGAAACGCTTGATGTTGTTATTCAACGTTCTCGACCTCATGGCTTACCTTACAAACGAGCAATACCATTGCTTGATCAAATGATGTCGGCGCTCACTTATGCGCATAAAAATGGCGTAGTTCATGCCGATCTTAAACCTAGTAATATCATGCTTACGCGAGATGGTGATATTAAGGTCTTCGACTTTGGAATAGCCAAGAAAACCTCATTGAACTATGACCAATACGCCGCAGTTCAAGAAGAAGCTGATGATGTTGAATTTGGAGGTTACACGCCAAACTATGCTTCTATTGAATTACTAAATGGTAATCCACCAAGTATTAAAGATGACATTTTTGCACTCAGCTGTATCAGCTATGAACTATGTTCAAGCAAGCACCCTTATCATCGTAAACCGGCTGATATTGCACTAAAAGAACAAATACAGCCTTCACGTCCGAAACACCTTAGTACATCTAAGTGGCGTACTATCCAGCAAGGTTTAGCACTGGATGCAAATAAGCGTTCTGACAATATTGGAACGATCCAAACTCAGCTTCATAAACAGCATAAACCCATGATAATGATGACGGCTGCAATTCTCGGTTTAAGCTCAGTTTTAGGCTATGTGTTCTTCCAACAAAAAGAGACAATATCAGATTTAAGCCGAACAATTAGCCAATTGCAAAGCAGCATCCAAGCCCAGTCTCAACTTGAATATTTACGACCGCAGGAAATTGTCGAACAACTACCAGAATTAAGAAAAGAGCATCCAGTACTCGCTCAGGGCTTACTCCGCGACAAACAAAAAGCAATTCTAGCCATCTATGAACATAAGATCGATCAGATCTTCAATACACGTACTAACCATTATCCTAATTACTACGCAATTGAAGCTGAGCTTGCACAAGCGCATAAGCTCTACCCTGACTCCCATGCCTTGAATGTTCTGAGTACTGATATTTCAACCAGTTGGCAATCAACACTCGATGTCATTACTAATCGTATTAATACAGCGCTAGAAAAAGGAGCGTATACAGCGTCAGATGAAACTAACATCTACCAGCTACTTACTCAGCTGCAAACATTACGTCATGACGCAAAATTCAAGCCTACATCGTTAGCAGAAGAAACGTTTACTATACAGTTCGATGAAGCAATGAAAAATCATGACGTAGAAAGTTTGGAAAACTTAATTAAAGCAGGGAAAACCTTCTTTGCAGACAAGGTACAGACACTAGATAAGATTCAGCTCGCAACACAACTCAAGCAAGCAATTACACATGTAGAGATGTACCGAACAGCTAAAGCTCAAGGCGTACCCGCTCCTTTTCCGTATGAGTCAGCGGAACTGTTGTATGCACCCAAATTTACTAAATTTAATCAACAGCTCAGTAAAATAAGATCAGAGTCAAAGCTGGATGCCTTATTAAAGCAAGTTGATAGCGTTGCAAAAGAATTACCGGCTGATTTCTCATCACTGATTACATTAAGGTTAGCAAGTGCAAACCAATACCTTGATTTCTCAGAGCAGTGGCAGAAAAAACGAAAACAACGCGCTGCGCGTGATGCGATGAAAAAAGCGACACATCAGTTTAATTTGGTTGAAAAAGCACGCTCAAACTCTTAATCAGAAACCAGCTACTCTGAAGTGACCCATAAAGTTGGACACCAACTATTGGGGGCTTCGGAGTAGCCATTAACACAGAACTTACAGGTTTGTTGTCTCAACACATTGGTCCGTTTTAGCCGCACAAATGAAATCATTGCGATGCAGACCTTTGATAGAATGGCTCCACCAGCAAACGGTCACCTTTCCCCACTCTAGCGTTATTGTGGGATGATGAAACTCGGCCTCTGCAATTTCAGCAACTTGATTACTGAACGCCCAAGCTAATTTGAAATTTTTAAATTTATACTCACGCTCTAACTGCAAAATACCGTCACGATCCATTACCTTCCAATCAGGAATGTTTACTCTCAGTTTTGCTATTTCAGCATCATCGACAGGCAGAGCACCCGTCTGACACGCTTCGCATTTCAATTGGTGTAATTTAGACGTCATTAAAAACATTCCTTGTGTAAATACATGCCGAGTTCTACCTAATTTCATAAGTATAGAAACGCATTGCGCATTAGGCAGATTTCAAATGAGGGTCAGGTTTCTCTGAGGGTAATTTAGGTGGGTAAAGTGGTGGATGTAGCCCAAGCTGTTTAGCTTCATGAGCCATTGCCATAATGTCTTGCTGGGCCAGTTCGTACAGTTGTGAAATAGAAGACAATTTAAAATATATGGGCTGCATAATGTCGATTCGATAAGGTGTGCGCATTACCTCAATAGGATCAAAGGGACTAATCCGCGCTTTTTTACCAGTGGCATCGCTTGCCATTACGTATTCGGTCTCAGCTGGAGAAGACAAGATCCCCCCGCCGTAGATCCGCAGCCCTTGCGGTGATTGCAACAAACCAAACTCCACCGTAAACCAATATAACCGCGCTAAATAAACCCGATCTTGACCCGATGCCGCCGCACCAAGTTGACCATAGGTATGCGTAAAAGCCGCAAACGCAGGGTTGGTTAACATGGCACAATGCCCAAAGACTTCATGGAAAAAGTCCGGCTCTTGCAAGTAATCAAACTCTTCCCGACAACGGAGGAAAGTCGCAACGGGAAACTGCTTATTCGCAAGCATGGTAAAAAAGCGGTCAAAGTTAATCAGCGCAGGCACTTCAACACATCGCCAGCCTGTCGTCGCCAACAACACTTGGTTAATATCGTGCAGTTGAGGCACACGATCTTGTGGAAGTTCAAGTAAAGTCAAACCGGCGCTGTACTCATCACAAGCTCGCCCTTGTATGCAGCGAAGTTGACGAGTAAACAAATCATGCCAAATCTGGTCTTCATCATCACTCCAATGAATCACACCCTTGGTATCAGGTTGCTTGGATACATACTGAGTTAGACTTCCCATTAAATACCCTTATTGAGCATGTTGCCGCACATATTCGCACTGACTGATGCGTACTTATTATTATCTCTATCATTAAGGGTAGGAAGTTTCAGCACAGTTAGAAAAGCCACAATTAAGAAAACCAACGCATGACATGTAACAATATATTTACACCCCCTTTTTTATAAATGAAAAACGTATCACTCAAACATTTTGCCTTGCTAGGCCTGTTAATGTCGCCCAATCAGCTCGCGTTCCCGAACGACAATACACCCACCGTGTAAATCTATTCGCACAACAAGCCACACCATACGCCTTTCAATACAGCTCATAACCCCACCTAGCCACACTCGCTAACCTTGCCTGTTTGCAGACTCTCAACCAAAGTTAAGACAGGCATTCAAATATTTGTGAGGATCACGGAATGCGCCAATGGTTTCAATTTCCTATCGTTGAGGGCAGCGCCTCGCGTCAAGCACATTGCGACTTACCGCCAGAAACGTACGAGCGCGAATGTGGTAAAGAGGGCTTTTTTGGCCCAGCCAGTCACATGTATCACAAGCACCCTCCTACGGGCTGGATCGAGTGGGAAGGAGAGCTGCGCCCTCGCGCCATAGACACCAATAAGATCGCCATTACAGGCCAAACACCTTGGGATGCTTCATTGTTGCTCTATAACGAGCAGCTGAAAATGCGCATGTGGCGTACCCATACTCACATGGATCACTTAGTGCGTAACGGTGATGGTGATGAGGTGCTGTTTATCCATCAAGGTAGTGGGCATTTATATTGCGATTATGGCCATTTGACCTTTAGAGATGGTGATTACATCGTACTGCCAAGAGCCACCAGCTGGCGGGTAGAAGTCAATGAACCCGTCGCTATGCTAATGATCGAAGCCACCAACAGTGGCTATCAAATGGCTGAGCGGGGATTAGTGGGGCAGCACGCAATTTACGACCCTGCAATGCTGGAATATGCGCGGATTGATGAACCATTTTTAACACAGCAAAACAGTCACCAGCAATGGCAAGTTAAACTCAAAGCACGCCAAGGTTTAAATACTATCACCTACCCGTTTAATCCTTTAGACGCCCAAGGCTGGAAAGGAAACCTAACCGCGTTCAAACTTAATTGGCGCGACATCAGGCCATTAATGAGCCACCGTTATCACTTACCGCCGTCAGCACACACCACCTTTGTCGCCAATGGCTTTGTGATTTGTACCTTTGTCCCTCGCCCCATAGAGAGCGACCCTCAGGCCTTAAAGGTGCCTTTTTTCCATAATAATGATGATTACGACGAAGTGCTTTTCTACCACAAAGGTAACTTTTTCAGCCGAGACAATATTGAGGCTGGGATGATCACGCACCATCCTTGTGGCTTTTCTCATGGTCCTCACCCCAAAGCGTTAAAAACAAGCGTTGAACAACCCAAAACGCAAACCGATGAAGTCGCAGTCATGATTGATGCTCGCTTTCCGCTCGATGTCGCCGAGCTGCCACAAGGTGCTGAAAACAAAGACTACGTCCATTCATGGCAACAACAAAATTAACGGCATCTCGTCTACCACTTTCACTTCCATTTACAATGTAAACCGATACGAGGAACTTACTGTGAAATTAGCCTCTCTCAAGCAAGGTCGTGATGGTCAACTTATCATCGTATCCCGCGATTTAACCCATGCCGTCCATGCACACCATATTGCACCAACCCTGCAATTTGCACTCGATAATTGGCCCCATGTTGAAGCGGATTTAGCGCATTTATACCACAACCTGAATAATGACGATGCGCCAGACAGCTTTGGGTTCAATCCTGAACGCTGTGCCTCCCCTTTACCACGAGCGTATCAATGGGCCGATGGCAGTGCGTATGTCAATCATGTCGAGTTAGTACGCCAAGCCCGAGGGGCTGCCATGCCTGAGAGCTTTTGGACCGATCCTCTGATGTATCAAGGCATGTCTGACCGATTCTTAGGGCCAAACGATGATATAGAAGCGGCAGACGAAGCGTGGGGGATCGACTTTGAAGGCGAGATAGCCATAGTGACCGACGATGTCCCTATGGGGCTGCGAACTGAAGAAGCCCACGACCATATTCGGTTATTGATGCTGGTGAATGATGTCTCGCTGAGAAACTTAATCCCTAACGAACTGGCGAAGAGTTTTGGATTTTTTCAGTCCAAGCCCGCCTCTAGCTTCTCTCCTGTGGCCGTCACCCCTGACGAACTTGGCGAAGCATGGCACGATTATAAGCTTCACCACCGCTTACACGTTCACCTCAATGGCCAATTATTTGGTCGCCCGGATGCAGGCACCGACATGACATTCAACTTTGCTGAACTGCTCCAGCACATAGCGAAAACACGCCATGTGAGCGCAGGTTCTATTATCGGATCTGGGACTGTTTCTAATAAAGACCGTTCGCAAGGCTCATGTTGTATTGCTGAAAAACGCATGTTGGAAATCCTAGAACACGGTGCAGCACAAACCGATTTTATGCACTTTGGCGACACAGTGCGTATCGAAATGTTTAACGAGGCAAACGAATCTATTTTTGGCGCCATCGAGCAACGTGTTGTGCGTTACCAACATACTTATCTTGATGAAGACTTAAACCATCACGCTGTACATCCCTCAACCAAACGTTAAACCGTATTACTAGATTATCAGTGGGAAGATTGATGAAACTCTATGATTACTACCGATCGTCAGCGTCTTATCGGGTACGTATCGCACTTCACCTCAAAGGGCTGAGTTATGACGCTGTGCCAATCTCTTTGATTGATGGCGAGCACCAAGGTGATGATTATCGCCATACCAATCCGAATCAACGCGTACCGAGCCTAGAAAATGAACATGGGCCATTAGGACAATCCCTGGCGATCATTGAGTACCTTAACGAAATCCACCCAGACCCCAAACTGCTCCCAAGTGATCCTTGGCAAAAAGCCCAGTGTCGTTCGCTGGCGATGCTTATTGCTTGCGATATTCACCCGCTGAACAACTTACAAGTGCTCAACTACCTCAATACAGAGTTAGGAGTAAATCAAAACCAGAAAATGGTGTGGTATCACCACTGGATCGAACGTGGATTTTCAGCATTTGAACAACTCTTGATGCAACGCACGACGCCAACAGATTTTTGTTGTGGTGATCAACCGACCCTCGCCGATCTGTGTTTGATCCCGCAAATTTACAATGCTCGACGATTCAATTTTGATTTAGATCCCTTTCCACTCATTAACGACATAGATCGTACTTGCCAATTGCTACCCGCTTTTCAACTCGCTCATCCTGATCATCCAATTAAGGAATAGTTATGGCGGCATCAGATGCAAAAACACCAAAAGACGAGGGCGTAATAAGCTGGCAGCCAAGCAAAGAGCGAATACAAACTAGCTTGCTGTATCAATTCATGGTGGATGTCAGTCGTTGTCAAAACAGGCTTTTTCACGATTATCATCAGCTCCATCATTGGTCTGTAGCTGACAGTGAACAATTTTGGGCCACAGTATGGGATTTTTGCGATGTAAAAGGGACCAATATTGGGACGGGTGAAGCTCCTAATATAGGTATTGGTATAGCCGAACAACATTCTCCCATAAATCAATGTGATACCTCTTCCGCCATACCAGCAAAAGACACAGTCTGGTTTCCCAATGCACGCCTTAATTTTGCCGAAAATCTATTAAAAAGTTGGCAACAACATCCACAGGAAGATGCGATTGTCTTTTATTGTGAAGATGACGATGCATTAACGCAGCGGATAAGTTGGCAACAGTTATACCAACACACCGCCTTAGTCGCACAATACCTTACAGAGCAAGGTGTCCAACAAGGCGATGTCGTCGCAGGCTATTTGCCCAATATTCCACAAACCGTGATTGCGATGCTCGCCACAGCCTCACTTGGCGCGATTTGGACCTCAACCTCACCCGATTTTGGCGTAGAAAGCGTAATCGAACGATTTGGCCAAACCAAACCGAAAGTCTTATTGGCCGCAGATGGTTATCGTTATAGTGGAAAAACACACAGTTGCATCAATCTTATTCAACAATGCCTTGCGCAACTACCCAGTGTTGAACTGCTGATTATCATCCCCTACCTTTCCACAGAAATGCCAGTAGTAACGGCAACCAAGGTCACGCTAATCTCTTGGATCCATATCATTCAACAAGGCACCAGGGAGGCGTCATTTCATCTTGAATTTACCCCTATACCCTTCAACCACCCTTTATATATCCTGTACTCCTCTGGCACCACAGGGAAACCCAAGTGCATCGTCCACAGCTGCGGTGGCACCTTATTGAATCACCTCAAAGAACATCAGCTTCATTGCAATGTAAAACCACGCGATCGCCTCTTTTATTTCACCACTTGCGGCTGGATGATGTGGAACTGGCTCGTTACTGGATTAGCCTCTGACGCCACGATTATTCTGTATGAAGGATCGCCCTTTTATCCTAATGGCGACAGGCTCTGGCAACTGGTCGACAACGAGAGAGTCAGCTTATTCGGTACCTCGGCGAAATATTTGGAAGCCTTAGAGAAGCAAGGCTATCAACCTCGCCACCAGCATAACTTATCCTCGTTAAACACCCTATGCTCAACAGGCTCTGTGCTTGCACCTGAACAATTTGATTTCGTCTATAGCCATATAAAATCAGATCTACAACTAGCGTCAATTTCAGGCGGGACAGACATTTGTGGCTGCTTTGTGATTGGCAATCCTCTCACCCCGGTTTATCGCGGAGAGTGCCAAGGTGCCGCTCTGGGTATGGCTGTCGAAGTCTTTGGCCCCAATGGCGATCCCGTACTCAATCAGCAAGGCGAATTAGTCTGTACTAATAGTTTTCCCAATCAACCAATTGGCTTTTGGGGTGACCCAACAGGTGAGCGTTACCACCATGCTTATTGGGATACCTACCCAAATGTATGGCATCACGGGGATTTCGTTTGCCAGCATACTCACTCGCAGGGCGGGTTTACATTTTTGGGCCGCTCAGATGCCGTACTGAACCCAGGAGGCGTTCGTATTGGCACAGCTGAAATTTACCGCCAAGTGAACCCACTTGCGGAGATCGTTGACTCTATTGTAATTGGTCAACAATGGGGAAATGATGTTCGAGTGGTACTCTTTGTTCAGTTACAAGCTGATCAGGTACTGGATGATGCACTCAGGCAGACAATTAACGCGAGGATCCGCCAACATTGTTCACCACGTCATGTCCCCGCCGTCATTCTTGCCGTTACAGATATTCCTCGTACCAAATCAGGCAAGTTAGTCGAACTGGCAGTTAAAGACGTCGTAGAAAACAGAGAGGTAAAAAACCTCGGGGCTTTGGCAAACCCTCTCGCATTGGAAGCATTTAAAAATAGATCTGAATTACGCCAATAATAACAATGTCAATAAAGTGAACGCTTCATCACAGAAGCAGTATCACTTCTTTGAATACGCATTACTAATCACGCTAAACTTTAGTTAACCATACGTTACAATTCGGTTAAGTCGCCGCTATTGTCAGCGTAGTGTGGTTCTGAATATTTTCGGACCACTAAATTTGTTAACCACAGCCACAAGCCTGTATGCCACTATGGCTTTATAAAACATGGAAAATCATTATGTTGTCTATTTTTGATATTTACAAAATTGGGGTCGGGCCATCCAGCTCACACACCAATGGGCCAATGATTGCAGGCTATCAATTTTGTCAAAAAATTCTGCCTATGCTCGATAACGTTCACACTGTACGGGTGGATCTTTATGGTTCGTTATCATTAACAGGTAAAGGCCACCATACTGATCGCGCAGTATTTCTCGGCTTAATGGGCAATAGACCCGATAACATCGATATTGAGGCCGCAAACAGCGAAATGACGGCAGCAAAAGAAAGCCACACCTTACTGCTGGGCGCAAAAAAACGGGTACCTTTTCAGTTTAACGACGACATTGTCTTTCATACCAGTAATCTGCCGCTACATGAAAATGGCATGACAATCACCGCACTTGATAATCAAGGCAAGTCCGTATGTGAAGAAAACTATTACTCCATTGGTGGCGGCTTCATCGCTACGGCAGATGAAATGACAGGTACTCAATCAATCAGTGAAGATACGGTGACGTACCCATTTAAAAATGCCGATGAAATGCTGGCAATGGCAGAACGTGATGGATTGAGCTTAGGAGCATTAGTTCAGGCTAACGAAATGACATTTAATGACGCCAAAAGCCTTGAACAACGTGCCGCTCAAATTTGGCAAATCATGTCAGACTGCATGCACCGTGGGTTCCAACATGAAGGCATTCTCGAAGGCGGGCTACACGTAACCCGTCGGGCTCCTGCGCTATTAAAACAACTCGAGTCTAATCAGCATATTGATAATGACCCTATGACCATTCTTGATTGGGTTAATTTATTCGCTTTTGCGGTAAGTGAAGAAAACGCAGCAGGAGGCCAAGTAGTGACCTCTCCTACCAATGGTGCGGCAGGTGTCATTCCTGCAGTACTGATGTATTACAACAAGTTCATCGCGCCATTAGACACCAAACAAGTTAAAGACTTCCTTGCCGTATCTGCAGCTATCGGCATGCTCTACAAAACCAATGCTTCCATTTCTGGTGCTGAAGTGGGGTGTCAGGGCGAAGTGGGCGTATCATCGTCAATGGCAGCGGCTGGATTAACCTCACTGCGCGGCGGCAGTAATGAGCAAATTTGCATGGCGGCTGAAATTGCGATGGAACATTCGCTCGGCATGACCTGTGACCCTATTGGCGGCTTGGTACAGATCCCATGTATAGAGCGCAATGCAATGGGCGCGATGAAAGCGATAAATGCATCACGAATGGCCTTAAAACGTAACAGCAAATCCCTAATTTCGCTCGATAAAGTCATTGAGACCATGTACCAGACTGGTAAAGACATGAATAAAAAATACCGCGAAACGTCTTTAGGTGGATTGGCCGTGATTCACCTCGCACCACCTTGTGAATAATGCGCATTGTTTTCGTCTTCTTTAGGAGGAAAGGCTACGTCTTTCCTTTTTTTAGCTCTTCTTTGTTCGCACCATCCACACTGGATTATTTTTGTTATACTATAACGTTTATTTTTCTCACTCAGTACGGACCTTATGAAGCGCATTCCTACTAATATCATCACTGGCTTTTTAGGTGCCGGTAAAACGACCTCTATCCTGTCATTACTTGCTCGCAAACCAGAAAATGAAAAATGGGCAATCTTAATCAATGAATTCGGTAACATCGGTGTTGATGGCGCTATCTTGGATCAGCAAGGTGCATTAGTACAAGAAGTACCGGGTGGCTGCATGTGCTGTGTAGCAGGCTTGCCAATGTCGGTAGGGATCAATGCCCTTTTAGCAGAAAAACCTGACCGCCTACTGCTTGAGCCAACAGGGTTAGGCCATCCAAAAGAAATCATCAATAAACTCACCACAGAGTCATTTGCCAATTACATCGACTTAAAAGCAACCATAACGCTGGTCGATCCTCGCCACTTATCAGATACTTTATATACCGATAATGACAACTTCCAAGATCAAATTGGTCTCGCGGATGTCTTAGTTGCCAACAAAGTTGATGAATGTGTGGAATACGACCTTGTCGCTTTCGATACCTTTGCACAAGCGTGCGATCCAACTAAAGCTGCTATTGGTAAAGTCGAACAAGGTAAGCTTGACCTCGAGTGGCTAGAACTTGATCGCATCGAACGCCCAGCAACGCACAGCCACCACCATCATCACAGCGATAATGCAGTCCCACTGCCAGGTTTTGAACTAGCCCCTGGGCAAACCTATGTGCGTAAAGAAAATAGCGGCCAAGGTTACCGAAGCTGTGGCTGGTTCTTTGGCGCTGACCAAATCTTTGATTTTTCGCAAATGTTTAAACTGCTTTCAAACATTAACGCAATGCGTGTGAAAGCGGTTGTGAATACAGAACGTGGTTGCTTTGTGTTTAACGCCGTGAATCAAGTCGTCTCAGTGAGTGAGTTATCATTAGACGGCTTCGAATCACGCGTTGAAGTGATAGATAAAGACCTTCTGCCGTGGGATGAACTTGAAACTATCTTGCTATCGATTGTGCAAAAGTCATAATTGGATTGTCATATAACTCAATACCAATTCGGATAAGCGCCGATTCTGATCCTTGCATAGCAAAACGAGCCGTTACTTAGCGAGATTGGTATAAGATACTTAGTTATCACTGAATCATATTCAAAAGTTAAGTCTATGATTGAAGAAAGAGCTTCTTTTTACACGTGAACATGAGCGCGTACGAGAAGCTCATTCCCTATGCCATGAAGCCAAAGTAGCTTCGCAAGGGAGTACAATCGCATTTATTACAGCAAGGAGCACCTATGCTAAACCCTGCTATCGCCAAAGCGGTGATCGATCACGCGCTGTTTCTTGGCGCAGATTTCGCAGAATTATTTGTTGAACACCATCAATCCAGCTCTGTTGAACTGATTTCCGGTAATGTAGATAAAATTAACTCAGGTATCGATTTTGGTATCGGTATTCGCCTGTTCTTTGGCCACAAAGTACTTTATGGCTACACCAATAGTACCGAAGAGGATGAGCTTAAGCGTGTCACTGGGCTACTTGCCGCCAAAGATAAACGCGACCAAATTGCCCAAGCAGGTTCACTGAACCTAAACCGCTACACCAGCCAACATCACTGCCAACACCCACTCGCGCAAAATGCCAACCTAGAAGGTAAAATTGCCTTTCTACGTCAGGTGGATCACGCTGCTCGCCATGAAGATGACAAGATTTCACAATTTATTGGTCGCATTTTACAACGCGAACAACAAATTGAAATTTTCAACTCTAAAGGGCTGCACATTGGTGATACCCGCCACTACTCACGCGTAGCAGCAACTGCAATCGCCCAAAACGGCAGTGAACAATCAACAGGTTTTGAAGCCCCTGGTGCCTTAACGGGTTGGGAGTTTTTAGATACCCTCAACGCAGAACAGCTCGGTCAAGATGTCGCAAAACAAGCGATGATCAAACTGTATGCCGACCCTTGTCCATCAGGTGAAATGCCAGTGATCATAGGGAACGGCTTTGGTGGAGTGATTTTCCACGAAGCTTGCGGTCACTTACTTGAAACCACCTCAGTTGCCAAAAAAGCGTCTGTCTTCCACGACAAGATGGGCGAAATGATTGCTAATCCTGTGGTTAACGCCGTTGATGATGGCACCATGAGCAACGAGTGGGGCTCTATTAACATCGATGATGAAGGCATGGAAACCCAGCGTACTCAACTGATCAAAGACGGTAAGCTCACCAGCTTTATGGTTGACCATATGGGCTCATTAAAAACAGGTTACGCACCAACAGGCTCTGGTCGCCGCGAGTCTTACAAATATGCGCCAACTTCTCGTATGCGTAATACCTTCATTGAAGCGGGCAATAGCAGCCTAGATGAGATGGTATCGAGTGTCGAACACGGCATTTATGCACAAAAAATGGGTGGCGGCTCAGTACAACCGGGCACAGGTGAATTTAACTTCGCGGTACAAGAAGCCTACCTGATTGAAGACGGCAAAATCACTAAACCGTTGAAAACAGCAACCTTGATCAGCACAGGCCCTAAAGTGCTGCAAGAAATTAGCATGATAGGCCAAGACTTTGCCCTAGCCGCAGGTATGTGTGGCTCGGTCAGTGGTTCAGTGCCGACCACTGTCGGACAGGCTGCACTAAAAGTGGATAACATTTTGGTTGGAGGGGGTAACTAATGGCCGAGTCAAACACACTACTACAGGCTATTGAGCAGGTCTTAGAACGAGTTCAAGCCGCTGGAGCCCAAGCCGATGTTATTGCTAACCGTAGCAATAACTTCTCACTCAAAGCTAACGCGGGTGAGTTAGACGAATACAAAGTCACTTCAGGGCAAGTAATTGGCGTTCGCGTGATTAAAGATGCCCATGTTGCAACCAGCTATTCAGAATCACTAGAGCCCGCCAGCTTAGATGCCATGGTTGAGCAAGCACTGACAAATGCGAAATTCACTCAAGCGGATGAACATCAAACCATCAGCTGTGTCGGCAGCCAGTTAACCACGAATGTCACAGAGATTTATCAGCAAGATGATACAACCGCTGATGAGAAAATCGCCCTAGCATTGGCGCTTGAAAGTGGTGTGGTCGCTAAGCCTCACGCTAAAAGCGCGCCGTATAATGGCTTTGGCGAATCAGACAGTCAGATCATTTTGGCCAATACCCAAGGTAGCTTGTGTCAACACCAAGAGCGCTCAACCTATTGCTACGCCTATAGCCTGATTGAAAAAGGGGGCCTTCAAGCCATGCACGGCGGAATGTCTTCGGGTCGTCGCTTTGATCAACTCAACCCACAATACTGTATTGATCATGGCTACGAGACCGCCTTTGCCTTATTAGAAGGCAAACCGATCACCACCAAAAGTTACAGCGTCATGTTTGACCTGAGTTGTTTAAGCAGTTTATTTGGCGCCTTTGGCATGTGCCTGTCGGGTCAAGCAGCAATGAAAGGTATTAACCCTTGGCGAGAAGCACTGAACACTCAGGTTGCTAGTTCCCTTCTAACGGTGTCTGATATTGCGCTGGTTGAAGGAGGCTCAGCGATTAAAGCCTTTGATAGTGAAGGCTTCGCGACCAAAGATACGATTCTGATTGGTGAAGGGCAGCTACAAAGCCTATTACACAATAGCCATACTGCGAGCTACTTCGGTATTGAGAATACAGCCAATGGTTCTCGCTCGGCCAAAGGTGGCCTAGGCGTTTCTAGCCGTCATACGGTTATCGCTGCAGGTACAAGCTCTGATGCTGAAGTCTCGGCAGGTGAATACCTCGAGCTTGTTGAACTGCAAGGCGTGCATTCAGGCGCTGATGCGGTAAGCGGTGATTTCTCATTTGGTGCAAGTGGCTTCTTGTGTCGTGATGGACAGCGCATCCAACCGGTTCGTGGCATTACCGTTGCGGGTAACTTCTACCAAATGATCAAAGAAATAGACGCCATCGGGAATACACTACAAAACGATTACGAACGTGATTTCTTCGCACCTAAAATCCGTTTTGCTCGTTTAAGTATTGCTGGTAATTAAACAGTAGCCCAAGGCTAGCAGATAGAAAAAATAAAGCAGCGCCCCGCAATTATTCATACATTGTGGGGCGTTTTTATCTCACTGAAAAGTGAACCCAATGCTCTCCCATCAATATATGATGGCAAGGTTTTCTTATCCAATCGCAATATCAGGATCGACCTCAAAGTAGCTATTCACCGCGCAATCCGAAAACTCACTATCGATAAAGTCCAGTACAGCTTCTAACGACTCGACCTGCCATATACATTGGCAGACAGCTTCGTGACGATCGAACATTGCCGTCATCATGTACATCCCCGAAGGTGGATTGCGCAGCTTCTCGCCTGCTTTTTTTTGAAATAATTCAGGATCTATAATCTCATGCTCTACTGCAACAAACATTTAGCACCCCCTATTGTCGTAAGTATAGATGAGCAAAAAATAGAGGCAGAAAACTAAGTAAGAATATAAAACGAGATGAGGAAGAACTCTACATTGTAACAATGAGGAAATTGTGACGGCTCGGCGTTAATAACTTGAGATTACCCGTTTAAAACAGGCAAGATTACACTTGTAGAGAGAAAGTCGCAGAACTGTATCGGCCAAGTAAACCAACGCTCAGGCCTCACAATCATTTAGCCATTAGCACATTATTTGCTAAATAACAGATAAAAAAATAGCCCCGATAGTTTTCACTATCGGGGCTATAAAGCTAATTAACGAAAGGAGCTAAATTATTTTCTAGCTGCTGCTTCGCGTTCTTTAACTTCAGCAATTACTGCTTCTGCTACGTTAGCAGGACATGGTGCGTAGTGTGCGAACTCCATAGAGAACTGACCACGACCAGATGTCATTGTACGTAGAGTACCAATGTAACCAAACATTTCTGATAGTGGAACGTCCGCTTTGATACGTACGCCAGTAACACCAGCCATTTGGTCTTTGATCATACCACGACGACGGTTAAGGTCACCGATAACATCACCAACGTGATCTTCTGGTGTGAACACGTCTACGTGCATGATTGGTTCAAGAAGTTGTGCACCTGCTTTAGGCATAGATTGGCGGAATGCGCCTTTCGCTGCGATTTCGAAAGCTACTGCAGATGAATCGACTGCGTGGAAACCACCGTCGAATAGTTCAACTTCAACATCTAGCGTTGGGAAACCAGCAAGAACACCGTTATCCATCATGCCAGCAAAACCTTTTTCGATTGCAGGCCAGAATTCTTTAGGTACGTTACCACCAACAACAACAGACTTGAAGCTGAAACCAGAACCAACTTCGCCTGGTTTGATACGGTAATCGATCTTACCGAATTGACCAGAACCACCAGATTGTTTCTTATGCGTGTAGCTATCTTCAACTGCTTTAGTGATAGTTTCACGGTAAGCAACTTGTGGTTGACCAACGATTAGGTCTACGCCGTAAGTACGCTTAAGGATATCTACTTTGATATCTAGGTGAAGCTCACCCATACCTTTAAGGATGGTTTCGCCAGTTTCTTCGTCAGTTTCAACTTGGAAAGATGGATCTTCTGCAACCATTTTACCGATTGCGATACCCATTTTCTCAGAACCGCCTTTGTCTTTCGGCGTAACAGCAATAGAGATTACTGGAACTGGGAAGATCATTGGCTCAAGCGTACACTCGTGCTTAACATCACAAAGCGTGTGACCAGTTTGAACGTTTTTCATACCTACTACAGCGATGATATCACCAGCTTGTGCAGATGTTAGTTCGTTACGGTCATCAGCTTGCATCTCAACCATACGGCCGATACGCTCTGTTTTACCAGTTGCTGAGTTAAGAATTGTGTCACCTTTGTTCATACGACCTGAGTAGATACGGATGAAAGTAAGTGCACCGAAACGGTCGTCCATAATTTTGAACGCAAGCGCTTTTAGTGGCTCATCAGCAGATACTGTAGCAACTTCACCAGTCGCTTCACCAGTTTCTGGATCTGTTAGCGGTTGTGGTTCAACTTCCGTTGGAGCTGGAAGGTAATCAACAACAGCATCAAGGATTAGCTGCATACCTTTGTTTTTGTATGCAGAACCACAGAACGTTGGGAAGAATGCGATATCGCGAGTACCTTTACGGATACAACGCTTGATGTCTTCAATAGAAGGCTCTTCACCTTCCATGTAAGCTTCCATTAGATCGTCGTCTTGCTCAACAGCAGTTTCGATCATCTCTTCACGGTAAGCTTCTACGTCATCAACCATATCTTCTGGGATTGCTTGAATTTCGTAGTTTTCAGGAAGACCAGTGTCATCCCAAACGTATGCTTGACGGTTTAGAACGTCGACAACACCAACGAAGTCATCTTCACGACCGATTGGTAGAGTCATAACTAGTGGGTTAGCACCTAGTACTTTTTTAACTTGATCAACAACGCTAAAGAAGTCAGCACCCATACGGTCTAGTTTGTTTACGAAGATCAGACGAGCAACTTCTGATTCATTCGCGTAACGCCAGTTAGTTTCTGACTGAGGTTCAACACCACCAGAACCACAGAATACACCGATGCCGCCATCAAGTACTTTAAGTGAACGGTAAACTTCAACTGTGAAGTCAACGTGTCCAGGAGTATCGATAACGTTTAGGCGGTGATCTTTCCAGAAACAGCTTACTGCTGCAGACTGGATTGTTATTCCGCGCTCAGCTTCCTGTTCCATGAAGTCAGTAGTTGTTGAGCCATCGTGTGTATCACCGATTTTATGGATTTCACCAGTAAGCTTCAGGATACGCTCAGTAGTAGTAGTTTTACCCGCATCAACGTGCGCGAAAATACCAATGTTTCTGTATTTAGATAAATCTGTCATTGTTTTTCTCTATAAACAATTACTGTCACTATTCAAGGTGGGGAGTATAACACTTATTGTAATAAACGAAACATAGCTATAGCGTCAATTGCAGGAATCGCTGCATATAGTATTGATTGTTTTGGTCACATCAGCATCAATTTACTCACTCACCTAAAATAACCTGACAACATGCTGAAATAAAGGGGGAGTATAGCTTGCTAAAATATAGCACTGTCTGAGTAATACTCACGCTTCCTCGCCCCTAAATTTATGCTTCCATGTTACCAGGACGCCTAGTTAACCGATTCGTAAGCTAAGACTTAGTCCAGCGTACAAACTCGTGCTACATACAAAAAAACCCGCCACTAGGCGGGTTTCTAAAATTTGGCGGAGAGATAGGGATTTGAACCCTAGGACGGGATAAACCGCCGCCGGTTTTCAAGACCGGTGCTTTCGACCACTCAGCCATCTCTCCGTAATTGCGGCGTATAGTAACGATGCATCTGCGAACTGTAAACCCCTAAAGTCATCAAGTGAGTGCAAATTCGGCAAAACATCATAAAAAAGAGCTATTTCACCTTTTCTAGACAAGTATAGCATTGCTTTTAGCTTGAATTTCAGCGACTCGTACGCGTATTTCATCTGAAATTAGGGTTTTCTTATTGGTTTGAAAGTTAAACATCACCACTTTCGCATATCCTGTTGTGGTGATCTTACCTAGCTTCTGGCTATAAATACTGTACTGCATCGTAAAACGATCATCACCCATATCGCAAATTTTAGATCCGACATGCAAAGTATCGGGAAAAGTCACTGGAATTTTATAACTACATTGCGTTTCTTTCAGCACTGGTCCAATCCCCGTCTTTTGCAAATCGTCCATTAATGAAAGCTGCAAAAAGTAATCAATGCGTGCCGTTTCAAAATAGCGGAAGTAAACCACGTTATTGACATGATTGAGGGCATCCATTTCTCCCCATGCTACTGGTATTTCAGTAATGACAGGGTAACCCTTTAGCATCGCTTCCATGTTTTGTTCCTCAATAAAGGTAATAGATCTAAACAACCGTTTGAATAGAGTTTTAACCCTAGAAGGGAATTAACATTTTTACAACACAAGTAAATGGCAAAATTCGGATTATTGACAACCGTCACACGCTTGCTCAATGCAGGTTCTCGAGCAACAAACAGACACAAAAAAGCGGCAGGGAAACTGCCGCTTACTAACATATGAAAACTAACTAGATTCGGTTAGTGTGGCGTGTTGTGGTAAATACGACCATAAACAGGTTTTGGTGTTTCACTTTTATAGCCCAGCACCACTAAATCCTCATCACCATCTTTATCTAAGTCGGTGGTGTGCAAGTCTTCCGTTTTTCCGAAATCAGAAGCGCCAACCACTGTATGCGACAAAGTATAAGTACCATTGCCATTGTTTGAATACGCTGTGACTAAGCTATTAGCATCTAGAATTAAGATGTCTGGCTTACCATTACTGTTGATATCTGAAAAAACTGCGCGTTGACCTTGAGTACCGAAGTTCGAATTAGACAAATTAAACGTAACATCGCCTTCATTAAGGTATAAACGGTTTCTGCCATCTTCATCTGTGACGAATACATCCAACTTACCGTTATCATTTACATCAGCTAACACGACAGAAGTTGAAGACTCATTATTACCATCCCAAATGACTTTCGAACTTTCAAAGATACCCTCACCGTTATTTAGGTAAACTAGCCCCTTACTCCCAGTACCCGATTCTCCGACAACAATATCTAGATGACCATCATTATTCATATCGCCAATCGCCAATACTGAAATCTTATTTCGATTAACCTTAGACATGAGCTGTTGCTGTGAATCAATAAACTTACCGTTACCTTGATTAAGATAAATCAGAGTACGGCCACTCGCGGTACTCGCACCTGTTCTAAGTGCAACAACGTCCAAATCACCGTCGTTATCAAGATCAGCAACTTTTACGCTACAAATACTGATATCCTCAGTCTGAGGCAGTAGATCAGTATCTTTCGCAAAGTTACCTTTTCCGTCATTCAAATAGACGGATAAAACATCACCCTCTTCTGCACTCAATACAAAATCCAGATCACCATCACCATCTAGATCACCCAGCACAACCTGACGATAAGCCGCTGGTAATATTTCTTGGTACGTAGACTTATAGCTGCCATCAGGTTGAGCGATTTCAACCTGATAGCCTCGGTATCCACCAAAAACTAAATCAACTAAACCATCACCATTAATATCACCAGTGGCAATTGAATATGGATCGACATAACTTGATGCATAAAACTGGCTCTGCTCAACAAAATTACCCGTACCCAAGTCAGGGTTGCGCCCTAGGTACAAGGCCTTATTCAATACATCGAGAGGTTTGACTTCGATACTATCTTTCGCAATAGCATTACCTTGAGAGGCTTTCACCATATACTCGCCAGCGACCAAGTTCAGTTTTAATGAACCAGGACTCAGCTCTTTACCTGTGATACCGACTAATTCATTATTAAGGTAAACTTTGGCGCCACTCGCAGCCTGAGACTGTTGATCTATAATATTAAAGTGTACTGTCCCTTTAATGTGACCTGTAATAATACCTTCGCGTTTAAGGCTTAACTTACAACCCGCCCCCTGATTCAGCTCTACATTAATATCACTTAGGCATTGCGCATACGGTGCTTTCTGGTAGCCCTCTGCCGCTTCATCTATATGATGAAAAGACAAACTTGCAGTGACTGCACTTTCACCTTGGGTTTCAAAAATATCACTTGCGACAAAGCCACCTTTATTATCGCTAACAACCGTGAGCACTTTTTCATGAATTAAGGCATCCGTGCTGTTAGATGAAAGACGAACAATTAACGAGACCTTGCTTTCATCGCCAACTTCTTCAACAATCTCAGACGGAATATTAAAGGTAAACTCGCCCAGATCTTTTAGCTCATCCAGCTTTACCGTGACATCCGCTTGTAACGGGATAACGTCCATCTTGGCATCAGAGCCTTCAACGATATCTAGCTTAGTTTCATTTTCATTTTTGCCGACCATCAGATCGCCATCGTACAATTTCAGCGCCATGGTGTACTCACCAGGCTGAACATTTAGCACGATTTCAGATAAGCCAGTCTCTTTATTAATGCTGAAAACGCGTTCTTTCTCATCATTAATTTTCAAGCCAAACTGGGGCTCAACCAACTCAGATAACTCTTCAGTAGTGAATGAGAATTTTAAGTTAGCCACATAAGCGACAACATCAAGATCGGTAATGGTTTCGCCAAGGTTTGGCTTTAATACAAACTCGAGTTCTGGTTGCTCATTATCGGCAATCTGCTGACCCAGTGATTCAGCTAAATACTGGTGCCCTTTATTGTCTTCGACAATCAAGAAGAAATCGTAAATACCTGGTTTTAATGATAATGCACGGTGAGACTCCACACTACCATCGGCACGTTGCGTTACCGGCCACTCATAATCGGTGTGTTCAGAAGGGGCGGCACGATTGGTAATACGTAATGTGCCTTGATAAGACACATCTTGCGCTGCCTTAGAGACTGTCATCACCTTAGCGGTCGACGCTGACGCATCATATTGGACTGAATAACCACTGAGCGCTGGCGGCTGGATAGTTTGGAGGTAGGTTGCAGCAAATTGTGCATTAACAGTCGCTTGAGGTTCTTTCTTCGGCGTACTTCCATTGCTATCGCTGTTACATCCAGCAACAGATAAGCTTATCAAGGCGCTCGCTAGCCATGGCCCTACTTTTTTATTGTTCATTATTATATGTGCACTCTATGTGTGAATGGTTGAGCATATACTCATAATCGCTGCGAATATTACATCCCAAAAGGATTAATAACAAAAATGCACACGTCAACAGAGCAAGAATTAGTCAATTTAAATCAATAAGTTAACAACATTCCTTACGGGTATTTATACGACACACAATAAAAGGCGTTTATTGGTTACTTGTTTATTACTATGGCGGCGTTGCGCTGAACCTAACATCAACTGTTATGGTCTGTTTTGCCACTTTCTGTACTACTACCTATCTATTAATCAATGTTTTACTAGTCACTCACATTGGGTAACCAGAGAGAGGTACACAAAATGGAAGAACGCGCATTGAACAGCGAAGTTAAACTTATTGCTGTTGCGGTTATTTGTGCTTTTTTGCTCATTGCTGGGCACGTTATTTTAGCAAAGAGTTTTGCTTATATGATGTGGAGTGAATATATTGCTGCGGCCATTCCGTTCATTCTCTTTTTTATCGCGGTTGCTGCGGTTAAGTACACAATAAGGCTTGAGTCTAATAGCGATTCAACGTCCTCACATTAAATATACATATCTTTATACTGAAGAGTTTCCAACTAAGTATTGTGATAACAAGAGAATTTAGCGTGATTATTTGGTTAATGGCTATTGTCTTTAATCACTTGCGCTATCGTTCTAATGGCTTGCTGAGCAATAGAATTCCACTCATAGGCGCAGTTAAGCCGAATACAATGCTTAAAACGATCATCACTCGCAAACAATGTACCAGGAGCAATACTGATATTGTGTTGCTCTAATAATATAGGTAGTAAGTTTGCACTGTTGATCACAGCGGGTAACTCAACCCATAAAAAATAACCGCCGGATGGCTTAGAAACAATCGAAGCTTCAGGGAAATATTGCTTAATAGCCGCTAATGTTTGTGTCATTCGCAGCTCTAATTCAGCGCGTAACCGTCGTAAATGAGTATCATAGTTTCCGTGCTGCAAATAATTGGCGATGGCCAACTGATTAGGAATAGCCGCAGACAAGGTCGACATTAGCTGTAACCGCTCAACCTGTTGAGCATATTGCCCTGCAACAACCCATCCTACGCGAAATCCCATCGCCAAACTTTTAGAAAATGAGCAACAGTGTAATACCCGATCTTGCTGATCAAATGCTTTAATCGGTTTGGGCTTTTCGTCTGAAAAATACAACTCACCATAAACATCGTCTTCTATCAACGGGATGTCATGAGAGTTCAATAAAGTGATTAGGCGCTGTTTGTTTTCATCTGGCATGCTGGCGCCTAACGGATTTTGAAACGAACTCATCACCCAACAAGCTTTAACCTCATGAGTTTCAATCGCTCGTTGTAACTGCGCAACGTCAATTCCGTCATGGGGGTGGGTTGGAATTTCAATCGCCTTTAATTTCAACCGTTCGATAGTTTGCAGTACACCATAAAAAGCGGGAGACTCAATTGCGACACTATCTCCTGGTTGTGTCACCGCCATCAGGCTCAACCCCAGAGATTCCATTGCGCCAGACGTAATAACAATATCATCGACCGAAACGTCAATGCCGTCGCGTAAATAACGTTTAGCAATGGCACGGCGTAATGCCATGTTGCCCGGTGGCAATTCTGTTAACATCATTTGCGGTGACATGGTTTTCATCACCTGCCCCATCGCACGGCCCAATGCATTTAATGGCAAGAGTTCTGGATCAGGAAATGCCGACCCGAATGGAATTACATTCGGTTTTTTACATGCACTCAACACATCAAAAACATGTGCATTAATAGCAATAGACCTATTTTCAGTTTGCAATTTATCAGGCTGACTCACGCTTATTTGATTTAAGTGCGCAGAAACAAAATACCCCGATTTAGGCTTAGCATGAATAAGTCCATCCGCTTCTAATTGTTCATAAGCACGGATCACCGTCATGGGGCTTATGCCATGCTGCTTGCTCATCGCTCGTATGGAAGGGATACGTTCACCTGGTAACCAAATACGTTGTGTTATCTGGTTTTCAATTTCGGTAATGACTCGTTGATAGCGTTTTAGGGGATTTGTCACACCACTCAGATCCATAAATATTTTGTCTGATTGCAGTGTATCTTTGCCCTCCACCAAATACACATTAAATGCAAAAAAGTGTGCACTCACCTCGGGTGAAATCCATATTTTCACTCAAAATACCATGCCGATACACCAAGCCTACTAGCACAAGATAACTTTGCTACAGCATAGTATCGTTCAAGCTTTAAACAGTTATGAAAGCCGAGTGTGAATTTACGGCTGAAAAAGGCTCTAAGGGCTTATTTATAAGGGATAACACCGCTTTTTAAGGTATCCTTTCGCACCTTCAAATTTGAGTGCGATGGGCTCTCCGTCCGTCGTGCAGGGTTTAACGACCTACGCAATAGATACGATAACTATGATTTACAATGACACACTACCTGTAAGGTACCCTAAAGGCTCGTTCGCAATGTGGACGGTTTACAGTTTTACAAGCGCTTCCATTCTAGCGTCGATTGTTTTCTCATTATTACTCTTCTTGTCAATCGATGAAAACCCGCTGATGCAGGTCCTTTTTGGTGGTCTGGCGGTAATTTTTGAATTAGGCAAATTCTTTGCGTGGTATGAATTTGGCGAACGCCGCGCGCGTCGTAATTACACTGGTGCCTTTTCCGCTTTCGCCTTCTACACCGTTCTCGCCGCGATCTCTATAGGAGGCTCGATTGGCGGTATCAACAGCGCAACTAACCAAGCGCAAAGCCATGTCAATGTGCAGCAAAGTAAGATCACCGCTTTCAATATGCAAATTGAAGCTATTGAACAGCAGATCGCCCTTAACAATGTTGCTGCTGAAAAATACATTCAGATGGAACGTATCGCAACAGGGGTTACTCGTATTCAAAAAGCGAATGATAAATTACGCCACCAACAGCAAGAACTGGCGATGCAGCGCGATAGTTTACCCGTGGTGAGTCAAGGTTCTGTACTTGGATTAATCGATAGCCTAGCGAAATCGTTAAACGTTCAGACCCAAACAGCGCAACTTGGCTTAGTGGTTTTCCTTTCTGTGTTACTTGATTTCTTCGCAGCTTTCTTTGTCGGCTTAATCGGTGAAGAGCAACGTTTTCGTCATCAATTCCGCCGTATGAACCCGATTACCATCGATGCTTTTGATAACGCGCCGCATAAACAGCCGGAACTACTAACGGATATGCGCAGTGAAGAAGACATCAAGGCGTCTGCTGAGTCATCGCAAGACAACGAGTCGGATATACCCGCAGAGCCACAGACGCCCTACGAACAGGTATTCTCGGCACTCAACACCAACAAAGTCAACTGTACCAAACGGGCGGTGACTCGCTTCTTAAAGATGAGCAGTGAAGAAGTAGATGAAATTTTCAAACAATTCATGGAAGAAGGTATTGTAAGCAAAAAACCAAACAACCATTACCAATGGCATGGTTTACAAGAAAGCTAACCACATTCTATCCTGATTTTCTAAGCCTGCTGTTGCAGGCTTTTTTCTATCTCTAATACCCATTTAATTACATCACAAACTTCGGTTCTAAATACACGAATTCATGTTTATATTATCAATTCTTTAAGTGCTACACTTTGCTATACCGCTCCCTAATTAGCACAATTAATGCACGCTTCATTACCCCGATATTTTCTGATTCAGTTCCTATTACTTTGTTGTGTGGCCCTTCTTTCAGGGTGCGCACAAACGACACCCTCCGAGCCTAAAGCCATTAGCTACGCCATTGCGGCGCACCCGAGCTCTAAACTTGCACGATACATCGCCCCTGAACTACAAGAACACCCGAATCAAACGGGGTTTTACCCTCTTGCCAATGGAAAAGATGCCTTTATTGCTCGCTTAGCGATAATTCAAAGTGCCGAGCATTCTATCGATGCCCAGTACTATATTTTTCGAGACGACTTAACCAGTACGGTTATCTCTATGTACCTCTACCAAGCTGCTGAACGTGGTGTTCGTGTTCGGTTACTTTTAGATGATATGCAAAGCCGAAATGACGAAGACATGGCAAATATTGCGGCTCACCCCAATATAGAAGTCAGGTTATTTAACCCTTTCAAGCAGCGTAATGTTCGATCTATCGGCCTAGTAAGTGACTTTGACCGACTCAACCGCCGCATGCACAATAAATCACTCACCGTTGATGGTATTTTTTCAATTGCTGGTGGGCGCAATATTGGCGACGAATACTTCTCGGCTGATAGTTCAGTAGAATTTGGTGATTTCGATTTGCTGATGGTCGGCGATATTGTCTCTCCCATTGCAACGCAGTTTGACGTGTATTGGAACAATGACGCCGCGATCCCGATTGAGCACCTGCAAGGTCAAGGCAACAAAATCCCTCATGATGAATTAGCGCAATGGTATAGCGAGCAACACCAAAACATTGCCACATCAGAGTATTTCTATACCCTTGCTAGCTTGCCTATTATTGAGAAATTAAAAACTCAAAAAATCCCCTTCTACTGGGGCGATGCTGAACTGTATTACGATTTACCATCCAAGCTATCAGCGCCGAGTCAAGAAAACCCATTGCTCCACCAAATTTCTGAACTGCTCGATCATACCAAACAAGAATTACTGCTGATTTCGCCTTACTTTGTACCAACCAAAGCAGGCGCAGAAGCACTGGCAAAAGCCTCTCGTGATGGTATGAAAATCACCATCATCACCAATTCATTGGCCTCTAATGATGTATTCGCGGTTCATGGTTGGTATGCCAAACGCCGCCAATTGCTATTAGAAAGCGGTGTTCATATTTACGAAACCCAAGTTAATCCATACATCAGCCAAAAACATTCTTGGATTGGCAGTTCACGTACGAGCTTACATGCTAAAACCTATATTCTTGATCGTGAGCAACTGTTCGTCGGCTCTTTCAACTTCGACCCACGTTCAGCGCAATACAATACTGAAATGGGCGTTGTTGTTCATTCGCCCCTCTTTATAAAAAAGATTTATCAGAAGCTAGATGGCTCATTAAATAAAAATACTTACAGACTGATTCTTGACGAAAATAACAACATCGTTTGGGTCGATGAACGTACTCAGAAGCGCTATACCAGCGAGCCTGATGCAAGCTTAATGTTACGTATGGGCGCTTGGTTTTCGGGCATGCTCCCGATTGAAAACCTACTTTAATAATAGTCAGCGATATAAACCAAACTATCACAATCACTAACGGCTGTTACATCATAATATAACAGCCGCTATCGGGATCTATTTCGCTAGAAACTAGCGAAGCTAAGGCTTATCCAATACCCCTCGTCGAATTTGGTCTAGTTCTATCGATTCAAATAAAGCTTGAAAATTCCCTTCACCAAAGCCCTCGTTACCCTTGCGTTGGATAATTTCAAAGAACACTGGCCCAATAACGGTATCGGTGAAAATTTGCAATAAAATGCCGCTTTCGTCACCGTCAATCAAGATATTCAGCGATTGCAGCTTAGCGACATCTTCTTCATGACCAACAACACGCGTATTAATGCCTTCAAAGTAAGTCGCTGGTGTGTTCATAAAAGCTAACCCACCAGCCTTTAGCTGCGTTACCGTCGCATAAATATCTGGCGTGCTAAGGGCTATGTGCTGAATTCCCTCGCCGTTGTATTGCTCTAAGTATTCTGCAATTTGCGATTTATCATCACTTGATTCATTAATTGGAATACGAATTTTCCCACACGGCGCTGTCATGGCGCGTGACACTAGCCCTGTCAATTTCCCTTTAATATCGAAGTGGCGAATTTCACGAAAGTTAGCAATTTTCTCGTAAAAACTCGCCCACAAATTCATATTCCCTTGTTTCACATTGTGGGTAAGGTGATCAATCACCTGGAGACCGGCATCTGCATCAGCTAAACGCATAAGGTAGTCAGGGTAGAAATCGAAATCAATGCCATAAATGTCTTGATTACCATAGCGATCTACCAAATAAATCAGCGACTCGCCAATACCGTAAATAGCGGGAATATTCAGTTCCATCGGTCCCGCTTGAGCCGCGCAGGGGGTTGCGCCTTTTTCAACAGCGTACGCTAACGCTTGAGCCGAATCATTAACCCGAAAGGCCATCGCATTGACACTCGCACCATGCACACCGGCAAAACCTGCGGCCTGTGATTGCTGTTCACCATTGATAATAAAATTGATATCACCCTGACGAAACAACCACACCATTTTGTGTTTATGTTTCGCAATTTCCGCAAAGCCCATCAAGCTAAAAAGGTGTTTAAGCTCTATTATCCCCTCTGAGGTTGGCGCGGTATATTCCACAAACTCAAATCCATCAGTACCAAGCGGATTCACATATTCCCTTTCCATTACTCACCCTATTTGTCACAGAAAACCTTATTAATAGGATTAGCAGTAGTCAGTCTATGATGAGAAGTTCAAGGACAAAACAGCGTTACACCGTTGTAAATAAAACCTGTAAACACAGCTTGCCAATATAACAAATGAATAAGTTCACCACACAGCAGGCAAAGACACGCTAGATTTATATAACGCAGGAGGAAAGGTATGACTGTAACAACCCGAGACACACTAAAGTTACCAGTAAGAAAAGCACGCAAAGCTGCCCTCATCGCCGATGCGCCGATACCTCCTTTGTTTCAACAATTTATTTTGAAAGAGTTTCAACACGCACGACTGCATGAAAAAGGGATCATTCGAGATGATAATTTAGAATTCCTACACCAATACCGCGTGTCGTTACGCCGTACTCGCAGTTTAATGAAGCAACTAAAATACCTCTGCCCTAAAAAGCATTACCCTACACTGAACATACACTTCAAAACACTGATGGCTCACACTAATCAATTGAGGGATTTAGATGTTTATCTGCAGAAAATGGACGATTATTTTGATTGCCTAGATCATATTCATCACCAAGGGCTAGCCCGTTTTTTTGATGATCTTCAAGATGCACGAAAAGGCAGTTATAAAACCCTCAAACGCTGGCTAAAAAGCGACGAATACCAACAGCAGAATCAACGAATTGAAAAACAATTAACAAGCAAGTGGTATTCAGGTTCTCAAGCAGATAACGCCTCACCGTCCCCAAAAAAAATCAGTTGCGCAGAAGCAGCAACGCAAGCGATAACCGCCAGTTACCAAGAAATTAGACAATACTGCGACGCAATCAATAACGACAGTGAAAATAGCCAAATACACCAACTGCGCATTGCCTGTAAGCAACTACGCTACTGCCTAGAGTATTTTTCTCCACTCTTAAAACGAAATGCACTTACCGTAGAGTTAACCTTACTAAAAACACTGCAAGATAATTTAGGCGACTTTAATGATGCTTCTGTTCAACTCCAATTTTTACTGAGTTATCGGGCAAATAAAAAGCCCAGCAGCCATCGCTACCGAGCTATTTCAGAACTCATTAACATCACAGAGCACCAACATGACAAAAGCCGTAAACGTATTATTAAACAACTTTCAGCATTTAATCTGGCATTAGAACAAAAAACGCCGTTATTTCGCTAATGCACGGACAATATCTGCTTCGATCGAGGCTGGTTTTTTGGTCGGCGCGTAACGCTTCATTGGTTTCCCATTGCGACCGATCAGGAATTTTGTGAAGTTCCATTTAACCTTACTCCCAAATGTCCCCGGTAGTGCTTTGGCTAAATACTGGAATACAGGGTGGCTATTTGCGCCATTAACATCAACCTTAGCGAACATAGGGAATTCAACACCATAATTGATTTGGCATGCCTGTTCAATCGTGTCATTTTCACCAGGTTCTTGCCCGCCAAATTGATTACACGGAAAACCAAGAATCACCAATCCTTTATCCTGAAACTTGGCATACAAATCCTGTAAACCTTGATATTGCGGCGTAAAGCCACATTCACTAGCAGTATTCACTACCAGTACAACCTTACCGGTGAAATCGGCCATCGCAATATCTTCACCGCGAATGTTCTGGGCTGATAAATCATAAAACGTTGTCATTCATATTTCCTTTCGAACAAGGGTTTATAGCTAACAGGGAATAATAGAGATGCTATAACGCGCATACTACCTACAATGTAGCAGCTTATTGATTAAGATTTGAGTTATTGCTCAAAAGTGAGGGGCGTACGCTAACGCATTATGATAACGAACGAATATTAGTAGATCTGTCAAAAAGATATTACGACCACGTAACTTGGGGCAGTTAAGGGAGATAGGGCGTATAATAGCCGGATAATCGATAACACTGAGTAAACTATGACGGTCTCCGCATTACATCAAACTTTCACCTCAATCGGCCTAAATCAACTTTCGTTGAGTCAGGCGGAACAAAAAGAGCTGACCGCATTCATCAACCAGCATCATCAGTTCTTCGACAATGTTTGCCAGCAAAAAGCGGATAAAAAACCCACAGATTTACTATTGGGTTTAATGACGAAAACCCAACAAGAAACAGCCCAGCACTTCGTACACAACCAACAAGCCATCGAGAGTATGCAGCAAGTGTTGATCGATACCCTTGGCGATCAACAAAAAAAGTTTGTTGCAACAGACAGTCATAGGCTCGCCATTGAAACACGGTTATGGTTATTGATCCAAGGCTACTGCGGAATTGACTTTAGCTATGCTAATGAACAAGCCGAACAGAGTGCCGCTTTACTCACTACCAGCTTAGCACTGCCAGAGCACGCAATACGGAGTGATTTATTAGTTGCCTATTACGCAGGTAAAAACCAAAAAGAAACAAAATCAGCATCCCAAGCTAAAGGCTCGATCTTTCAACGAATAAAGTCATTTATTCGCACAAATAAACCGTATTAAAACTAATAATAATTCTCAGACATAAACACTAGAGGTAGGTGTAACAACGCATCTTTGCCTACTTTGTCATTTTACCCGTATTTATTTGGTAATTTATTTTAAAGCTAAGTTTTTAACACTAAAGTCTTTTAACATTCGTGCATACAAGTTTTACAAAATTGATCGTTGTGTGTTTTTTGCACACCTATATACTTCTGGTCAAGCTTTAACCAAGTATGTTGTTCCTTAAGTATTTACTTACTTTATTTCCCAGCCTGTCATTTCTTTTGACAGGCTTTTTTTTACCTGTAATTTGCTAGCGGTACCAAGCTTAAAGACACTGACGTTCGATGATTGGATCAACGGTTTTAATCCGATTTGTCTCTGCTAATAGCACAAATAGACCTTGTGTGAAGTGCGCCAAATCTCATGCGCTATGTTCAAAATCCATTAAAGGAGAGGTCAGCCAGATGCGGAAACTACCTCACACTTTTAGCAAATGATGGCCAAGAAGGATTGTCGCCAGCATGGACAAGCGGCATGGTAATAGAAGACTTCATCATCTTCCAAGGCTCTTCATGACCGTAAATACTCTCTTGCATTTTTACGTCGGCACCTACACTGACGCACCAAGCACAAGTACTGGCATCGCTCACATCAGCCTAGATCCTCATTCCGGCGAGCTAAAACGATTAGATGACGTTATACCTATACGTAATCCATCCTATCTCGTATCGACAAAACAAGGGCTATATACCTTTAGTGAAACATCAAGTGCTGAAGGTGCCAAGCTGCAATTTATCTCATCTTGTAGCAGCAGTAACTTACCCATTGCAGGAGATTATCCCTGCCACCTAGATATCAAAACGCCTTACCTTGCCATTGCTAACTACGGTTCAGGGAATACCTGTGTTTTCCAATTGGATGAAACTGGAAAACCGCAAAAACTGTTATCTGAGCTGTATATAGACGGCGAAGGGCCCAACGCTGATCGCCAACAATCACCACATGCACACCAAGTCACCTTCTTGGCACATTCAAATCAACTGGCAATCGTCGATCTTGGCACTGACCACATCCATTTATATGACTACGACCCTAGTGCCATATCTGATGAATTCTCACTAACACAAAGCATCGCCATGCCTTCGGGTTCTGGTCCTCGCCACCTTGTCTTCAATAAGAATGAAACACAGGCCTATGTGGTATGCGAGCTTTCTGAAACACTCGTGATTCTTTCTAAAAATAAGGGGAAATGGGTCACCTCTCACCAGTGCGATTTACTAACGGATACCGAGAACGGAGAAGCTGCTTCAGCCATTCGCCTCAGCGATGATGAGAGATTCTTATATGTATCTTGCCGAGCTCAGAACAAGATCTGCCTGCTAGATGTCTCAGCGATGGTGCCAATTAAGCTAGCTGAATACGATTGCGGCGGTCGTTTCCCTAGAGATTTCATTTTCTCTACCGACGGTAAGTGGCTGCTGGTTGCGAATCAGCATTCTGACAATATCGTCTGCTTTCACAGAAATAAGGAGACTGGCGAGTTAGTACCAACGGGATACCAATGCGCTATCGATGCTCCTGTATGTCTCGTTGAGTTTATCGAGTAAGGGTTCTTTTAACCACAAAACTCAGATGTAAAAAAGCCAGCAATTAAGCTGGCTTCTTTGAATATGACGGAGCGCTTTGGGTATGGCGGATTTGGTACAAATCCTGTGCACGTTAGTTCAAACGTAAAAAAGGCGCTAATAAATTAGCGCCTTTCTTGTATATGGCGGAGAGATAGGGATTTGAACCCTAGGACGGGATAAACCGCCGCCGGTTTTCAAGACCGGTGCTTTCGACCACTCAGCCATCTCTCCATGCCGCGAATAATAGCGATCTACTTTAAGGGTGTAAACCCCAAAAACAACCAACCGCGCATAAAACAGTCAATACCACCATATAAGCGTTAAAATACCATCAAGTTATGCAAAAAAAACATGTCTCACAGAATCACTTCTAACAATGAACAAGTTTCACTATGGCTCGTTAGCCAAACTGTCTAATAACAATAAACACACATATGCATATCTAAATTGCTTCCACTCTCTAGAAGAACCTAGCAAATAAAGCAATTGCTTTGGTTGTATTAACATAATTATGAGCAATGTTTTTAT
>NZ_NOIF01000038.1 GCF_002265265.1 Photobacterium sanguinicancri | reverse complement strand
CATGATATTCGAATTGACTGTGCCAAAGCTTAAGTAAACTTAAGTTTTGTATTGGTCACTCAGTTCATTGATGCCAAATTCATTGTCACTTAAAAAGTCACAATGAACAGTTTTGACTATTCATTTCACGAGTGCCCACACAGATTGCATGGTCAAATTGTTAAAGAGCTTTTCTTCGGCTTTCGCTCTGAAGAGGTGCGCCATTCTAAAGAAATCAAGGTAAGTGTCAAACACTTTTTGAAACTTTATTTTTAAAGGCTTTCACCGTACTAACACGTTGCTAGTCATCTCGTTTTGAGAAGCAGCTCTCCGTGTCAGTGAGGCGGCATTATAGAGACTTACTGACATCTGACAAGCCTATTTTTAAAATAAAAAAACAAACGAATAGATAATAAGCAATGATGGTTATTTAGCCTTTTTAAACATCATTATTCGTAATGCATCACCAGCCATTGCACGTAAGTGGCGTCGGCTTGGTTGAAGGCAGCATACAAATACTTCTTGAGAGAGTGATAGCCAATATATTCTTTCCTCTCTATTACACTCTGCAATACTTGTAATCCAGCGAAGATAACCCGCGATTAGATATCTAGGATACTGCTTCATTGCATTGCGATGTCGAGACAGAATCACCCTGATAGCATTCAGACGTTTCTCATGGTCACGGCTTATCGCCCCCTCACGATCAAAAATATAATGACACAGTGGCCTATTAACTATCCCGACCTTCCCGCATCGAGCGAGCTTCAGCCATAAGTCCCAATCAGAAGCTGACTTTAGGCTTTCATCAAAACCACCGACCGCCATTACAGCTAACTTATTTGCAACAACAGTACTCGTACCAACAACATTCTCAGCGAAAAGATGACGAAATATCTTGTCCTCTACAATATGATGACCTTTTTGCTTCATGAACCCTTTAAATCTAGGCCAGTATTGGAAACATGAATAAGTGAGGTCTCCTGCTTCTGTGACATGGTAATAATCACAGAAGCTGAACATGATATTTGGCGATAAAACATGAAGTGTTAATTGGTGTTGGAGTTTTCCCTCTAACCAATAATCGTCAGCATCTAGGAATGCTATCAAATCATATTGGCAATGCGTTATAGCCATATTTCTCGCCCCAGATGCACCAAGTCGATGTGTATGAATAACCTTTACATCACCCTGCGACTTTAGCCACTCTCGAGAACCATCGGTCGAGCCGTCATCTATAATAATGATTTCAACGGTTACATTCTGACTACGAACACTCTCTATAGCTCGAGGTAATGACGCTAAGCAGTTATAGTTGGGGATGATAACGCTAACCCCTATCTCATCCTTCATATCCAGCCCATATTATTTCGACTAATAGCAATGACTACATGCAAGTGACAAGCCATTACGTAATGGCATTAAACTTGTATTAATTCACCGAAGTCGTAAATGTTAGGTGAAAGCAATGATAATGAAGAATGATGGAATAGAAGAGGAAAGTAAGCGCTGTAATTCGCAAGCTTTTCATGCTTTATTTTGCCATGCACCCTCTATTAGTATCACTTTTAAAATGCAAAAAGAGCCGCTATTTGCAAAAGAGGTAAATAAAAACGTTAAGGCAACAGCATGACAGCCCCTGTAACTATGGCTACCTATGCTCTGGGCCTTATCATAAGCAAATTGATTGGGTTACTCTTACAACCTTGGGTAACACAATGGCTAGGCATTCATGAGTACGGACAATTAGATGTACTCGTTATTCTTGTCACATCTCTTTCTATTATTTTGACGTTTGGACTCCCTGACGCCATTTCTCGCTTCGCTCATAATAAAGAAATCAATCAAGTTGATCTTATCGCTGGCGCACTATGGTTAATGATCTGTATCAGCGGCATTACCACAATTTTGTTGTGGATGAATGTAGGAACTCTTCAGCAGTGGTTACCAGGAGAGCCCTCCCTATTCTCATTGCGATGCCTACTCTTTAATTTATTTCTTAATACATTATGTACAGTTCCCCTGACTAAGCTGAGGTTAGAAAATAAAGCTCCAAAATTTGTTATGGCACTACTCACATTCTCACTGAGCCAAGCATTACTTATCCTGCTACTTACGCCTCGATTGGGTATTGATGGGATAATGATCGCAGGTGTCATTGCACAACTGATCCAATTCCTTTCATTAATAACGTCATTCCCTGCTCCTCGCCAACAGCATTTCAGGTTATTACTTCGCTATGGGGGAGCAATCACCACCGCTGGTATCCTTGCTTTTATTACGCTTGGTGCTGAACGATGGGCAATTGCCGAGGTACTCAATCTCAATGAACTCGCGACCTATGCAATTGCAATGCAGTGGGCAATTGCCGCTAGCCTGCTATTAGAGCCTTTTGGTTTGTGGTGGTTTCCACAACGCTTTCGTTTTATCGACACTGAAAATGAGCAAAGATATGCAGCCTTAATGGGAGTCACCGCCTGTCAGCTAAGCAGCGTTATTACAGCTTGTGTTATAACTATTGGCCCTAGTTTTCTAACTCTTTGGCTCCCTGAGGAGTTTCATAAAAGCGCAAACATCCTCCCCATACTGGCTGTAATGATGATGTTCAAGCATGCTAGTACTTACTTAAATATGGGGTGCTATCAGCAAGAAAATGGAAAAAGTGTTCTACAAATTAACGTGATCAGCGCATTAGCTGCTCTCGTAATTATTTTTGGTGTACTTCCTAATTGGGGACTACCAGCCCTACTTGCGGGCGGGGTATATCTACAATTACTACGACTCAGTTTATTTTACATATGGAGCCAACGTTTATTACCTCTTCCTTACCCTCATGGTCGTTTAGTCATCTGCTACTTATTTGTACTCAGCCTTACGATTGCTCATTTCATCTCTCACCCAACTTTAAAATACATAATAACTATAAGTCTCATTATTTACTGTCTCTGGTCATGGCGAGATAAGAGCCGTTATCATACAAAAATGTTAAGACGCTTATGACTATTCGTACCCAGTGTTTTATCGCTCTCCTCTGTAGTCTATTAATTGCCGCACTATGGTATCTACAAGGTAATATAACGTTAGTTATTAGCGCACTATTTCTGTTACCTTTTATCATTAATCAAGCCGTTTTCGTCTGCCTGTTTTTTATTATTTTTTCTTACTTTCGTATCCACGAAGCCTTCCCTGTTTTAATGCCATTACACATCCCTCAATACTTAGCTTTAGCCAGTTTAGCAGGACTGTTCTGGCAACTCTGGCTACAAAAGTTACCTTTGGCTTGGCACCGTTTACAAACACAGCTATTACTTTTTAGCTTTTGGGTTTTAATTTGCTGCACACTCGCGACGAACAGAGCCGAAGCATTTTCCAACTTTAATGGCAATTACATTAAAATGATTATTATGGTTTTTGCTATCGCTTGGTTACCAACTAAGCTGACCCAGCTAAAAAAAATCCCTCTTCTGCTACTTCTCAGCGGAGCTTGTATTGCCATTCTAGCTTTGTATAACAAGGCTAACGGAATTGGCTTAGTCGAAGAAACCCGAGTGACAATCAGTCGTGACATTGGCTCCATTCTTGGTGATCCCAATGATCTTGCACTCGTTTTACAATTTCCTGTTTCATTTGCGCTTGCTTACACATTTAGTGGAACCGTATGGCAAAAAATATTTAGTGTCATTGTGCTTATCATTTTGATTGCAGGCGTCATTGCAACACAAAGTCGAGGAGGGCTACTCAGTATTGGCTGTGGTGTCTTTGCCATTCTTATTCTTAAATGTCGCTCGATTGTGTTTCCTAGCATCATTTGTATGATCGGTGGGTTAGCGTTAATTGCATTGGCAGGTATTAGTGATCGGGCATCTGGAGGAGCAGCAGAAGAAGGCATAGATGAATCTGCCATGGGGCGTATTTATGCTTGGCAGGCAGCATGGCGTATGACGCTCGCGAATCCGATGACAGGTGTTGGTTTAGATAACTTTTACTTCAACTACTATTTTTATTCTCCCCATTGGGATGGGAAAAACCATGCTGTCCATAGCACCTGGTTACAAATCATGTCTGAGACAGGTTTTGTCGGGTTGGTACTATTCCTGCTTATGGTTATTACAGCACTGCAACTTTGTTATTCACTATTAAAGCGACTGACGAATCATGAAATGCTGCCTTTCGCACAAGGATTATGGCTTGGTTTACTATCATTTTGCGTCGGGGGAACCTTTTTAACCCAGGGAACAACTTGGCCTCTTTATATTCTGATTGGACTTGTTCTGGCACTAAATAGATTAATTATCAATCAGAATATTCGCTAAGGGGAACACATGCGCACAATCGTTAAAAACATGCTAGAGCCCACGCAAATAGCCATGATAAAAATCTATTTAAAAGCTTGGAGAAACGTTGTTTTTCCCGTCATCCCGTTCGTTCATAACATTATTTACCAGCTGCATGTTGCGATCAAAAACAGTCTGCATTGCATAATACAAAAACTGTATTACACCCCACTCTTTTTATCTCAAATTTCATCACCACCTAAACAGCTTCAGCTTTACTCTGGAATGCCACTACTACTAGGCACAGTCAATATTCAAATGGGAAACCATTGCGTTATTTCAGGCGTATCCACCATTACAGGCCGGGTTTGGGGAAAGAAAAAACCACAATTACTCATTGGAAATAACGTAGAAATCGGCTGGCAAAACACCCTCGCTGTCGGCAGCACAATACAACTTGACGATAATGTAAGACTGGCTGGAAAAGTATTTTTAGCAGGCTACCCAGGACACCCGATTAACCCAATGGATCGTGCAGCAGATCAACCAGACTTACCCCAACAAGTCGGAGATATTCACCTTTGTCGTAATGTCTGGCTTGGTACAGGTGTCATCGTTATTGCAGGTGTGACAATTGGAGAAAACAGCATTATTGCAGCAGGAAGCGTCGTGACAAAAAATATCCCAGCTAATGTCCTGGTTGGCGGAAACCCTGCTTGTGTAATCAAACAACTGGAGTACTAATTTATGGAGTTTCTTGTTTTTGGTGAAGATTGGGGACGCCACCCATCCAGTAGCCAACATATTATTTCACAACTCATGCACTCCTACCCTGTGACTTGGGTTAACTCGATAGGGTTGCGCCAGCCAAGCATTAATCGACGTGACATAGTACGAATAAAAGAGAAGTTACTCGCCAAATTCAGCGCTAAAAATCCTACGGTAGATTCATCGGCTAATAGCCAAGAAAACCACCAGCAGACAACGCCCACTCATATTGTTCAGCCTTTAGTGTGGCCACTGGCGCAGCATACTGGATTAAAAATATTAAATAAATTGAGCCTACAACGGCAACTGCCTAAAAAGCGTTATCAACGCGTTATCTGGACTGCACTACCAAGCGCTATCGATCTCCTCTCTATCTGCGACAGTGACTTAGTCATTTATTACTGTGGCGATGACTTTTCAGCATTAGCAGGGGTGGATCATCAAGCCACCGCAGCTGCCGAGCAACGCTTAATGCTTCGCGCTGATTTAATCTTCGCTTGCAGCCCGATGTTGCAAGCAAAATTGCAGCAACTGAATCCACAGAACCCCGTTATATTGCTGCCACATGGCGTTTCACTTTCGCAATTTGCGACACCTCAACCCGCACCAGCCAATATTAACCTTAAACGAACGAGCATTGGCTTCTACGGCAGTATCGATCAATGGTTAGATCAACAATTGCTAAGAGAACTCGCCATACAGCGGCCGCTTATTAACTTTTACTTGCTCGGGCCCATTAATACGGATATCTCAGCACTCGCTGATCTTAACAATATTCACTTACTCCCCACCCAACCGCATGAACAGCTTGCACGCTATCTCCAGCACTGGGATATGGCAATCCTACCCTTTAAAAACACACCACAAATCCAAGCATGCAACCCACTAAAATTAAGAGAGTATTTAGCTGCGGGGTGTCCCACCATCAGCAGTGACTTTCCTGCAACACAGCCTTATCGCTCTGTCATTAAAACAGCCACCACAACCGAGCAATGGCTACAGGCTATTGACCACTATAGCCATTGGGGGCGAATCGAGCGCAACCACTACCAAACACAAACGCGTCAACTGATAGCCGCTGAAACATGGCAAGTCAGGGCGAAAGAAGTGACAGATCGCATATCTCATCAGCTAAAACACAAAGTAAGTTAATCAAACGACAACACGGCACTTTTTTTGCTACTACTGAGAGAGGGATTTTCGAATAAATAAAGGATCAAGTATGCCAAGCACAACCAAACACATATTACGTGTTAGCTACTTAGGGTTGCTATTACTGAGTGGCTGCGCGACAACCACACAAACAGCTCAGCAACTTGAGATCTTTTTTAGCCCAGAGCAAGTCTCACTCAATGTTGAGCAACAACGTAAGGTCCAACAATTTTTTGAGGATAATCCCTACCACCAGCTTGCGGCTTATATTGCCCCTGCGAACCTCAACAATCCTTTTGATTCGCTACTACAAAGCCAAAAGCGGATGCAGGCAATCAACAAAATATCCTCAGCGAAAAACATACCTTTACGCACTGAATTTGCCCCCAAACAACAACCTGATACCGTGCTACTCAAGAGGCTATAACAATGCGTTCTAAGTTATTTGCCCAACTTTATCCGTTACTGCTGGCCTTGTGGAAACACCGTTATTTAGTGGTTATTCCAGTGCTTGTCATGCCAATACTGATGATGATTGGCGGCTCACTAAAAGCCAAAAACTATTACGGGCAAACAACGATCTTGGTCCAAGAAACCTCAATGCTCAATCCATTTTTGGAAGACCTTTCAATTGCAATGAACCTAAAAGAACGAATAAAGGCATTACGTGTACTCATACATAGCCAATCCGTTCTAGATAAAGTGGTGAAAGAGGTCGGCCTTGCCAGCAGCCAAGATATAAAAATGATCAAGTCTTATCGCCAACAACTAAACAAACAGTTAAAACTCAACTTGGTAGGCAATGACGTCGTACAACTTGAATTAACTTGGCATGTTCCCAAAGAGATCCCCTCAATTTTGAATGCTGTATCAACGCTATTTCTTGAAAAATTAAGAGCCCCAGGAAGAGCGTCCATTGATGGTTCTGAAATATTTTTACAGCGAGAACTCAGTGCAACACAAAAAGACTTAGAGTTGGCAGAAAATGATCTCGCTATTTTCAAAGCGCAACACGCAGATAACTTACCCCACCTACAAGGGTCAAATATCCAAAATGATGCCCAGCTGAAAACCATGATCAGAGAAACAAAGCTGGCTCTACTTCACGCTCAATCTAAACGCGATAACCTTTATCAACGACTCGCCAGTACCAATCCTGTGGTTGGGATGATGGAGGAAGCGATCGTGATTGCTGAAGCGGAATTAGCAATACTTCGTGCTAGCTACACCGATAAGCACTCTTCGATCAAAGCATTATTGCTTAAACTCAATAGTTTAAAACAGGAGCGCTCACGCTTAATGGATGAGCAGCAATCGCTTAATCCAGATGAGATTAGCCAGCTATGGCAACGTATTGCCAACAACTCGCAAAACAGCAACAGCAAAACGCAGCCCATACTATTAAGTCAATTTGAGAAACTACAACAAGCTGAAAATGAGCTCAATGCCCGCATTGAAGAATTAAAGATCCTACGCCAACAAGCAAAAGATATGGAATTAATGCGGAGCGAATATGCAGAGTTAGAACAGCAGCTCACGGTACTGCAACGAAACTACGATATAAAGTCTCGCATTTATAACCAATTATTCGAACGTTACGAAATGGCAAAAGTCACAGGTCATCTCGGTCGATTTGAGGAATCTGACAAACTGAAAATTATTGATTTACCGACAGTGCCAACGGAAGCACTCAATTGGCCTTGGTGGCTCAACTTTTGCTTAGGTATAGCAGGAGGGCTTGGGCTTGGACTATCGCTCGCTTGTGTAGTGCAACTCTTTGATACGCGTTTATACCAAAGTGCACATATTAGTCGACTCACGAATGCCCCCGTACTTATTCGTATTCCAAATTTTCAACATACTGCTAATTAGGGAGTCACTATGGATCATGTCACCTTGCAAGTAGTTCAGCATCTTCATCCTGGTGGCATTGAACACCTGGTGTTAAACCTATTGCGCTTCTCTTCACCAGGCTATAAGCAGTATGTGGTAGCGCTTGAAGGCAACAAAGTCGACGCGATTAAAGCATGGCCTGAACTGCTTCCTTTTAAAGACCAACTTTTTTTCCTGAACAAACCCACAGGAAAAAGCTTCACGACCGTGATTAAGCTACGTCACTTAATCCGTAAGCTGAATGTCAAAGTGGTTCACTCACACCACATAGGCCCACTCTTGTATAGTCGTCTTGCCACTATCACAACACCTGTCCGTCATATCCAAACCGAGCATGACAGTTGGCATTTGCACAATGCGAAACAACGTCGGTTAACCAAATGGCTGTTAAGTAGTAAAAAAGTACAGTTGGTTGCAGATGCTCCTCGTGTTGCGTTACAGCTTGAACGGATGCTTGGTCGTCCAGCAGACCACGTTATTCTCAATGGCATAGATACCGACCACTTTTCACCTGGGCATCAGCTTTTTTCTCGCCAGCACTTATGCCTCCCTCTGAATAAAATATTAGTCGGCTGCGCAGGACGCTTAGTCAAAGAAAAGGGGCTTGATATTGCGATAATGGCACTTACCCAACTTCCTAACGATCATCACCTTGTGATTGCCGGACAGGGCCCTGAAGAATCCGCCCTCAAACAACTCGCCTCACAATACCAAGTAAACCATCGCATTCATTGGTTAGGCTATTGCAGCAAAATGCGAAACTTCTATCGTGCAATTGATCTTTTTTGTATGCCATCACGACAGGAAGGATTACCGCTGGCTTTGCTTGAAGCCCAAGCCTGTGGCAAAAGTGTTGTGGCGACAAAAGTGGGTGGGATCCCTGACCTACTGTGCCCGCTATCAGGAATACTGGTTGAGTCAGACCTTCCTCAACTGTTTGCCAATGCATTAATCGAAGGGTTGAAACACAATAAAGAAGTCAGCATTCACAATGCACGGTTTGTACGTGACTGTGCCGATGTGAGAACCATGACAACCCGTTATGAATCATTAGCTTTTTAGCAAAGGAGCGTAATGATGTTGTGGTTTATCGTTATATTTCTGAGCATCTTGATTATCTATCATCATATTGTGTACACCGCGGTAATGATCCGCTTAGGTAAGTATCACACCAATGATCGATCCACTTCGCCGGCCGCTTCTCACCATGACGAATACCCGTGTATCGCTTTAGTCATGCCCGCTCATAATGAAGCCAATTATATGGCTGCCAAACTGGCGAACATATTAATGCTCGATTACCCTGCAGAAAAACTCAGCGTCCATATTTGCTGCGATGGCTGTAGCGATAATACCTCTGAGATCATTAAAGAGTGGCACCCCAAGTTTGAGCAAGCGGGGATTAAGCTAGAATGGACAGATAAAGCAAACAACCGAGGTAAGCTTGCACGTCTGAATGCCTTGATGGCGCAAGTGTCCACCCAATACGACCTTATTGCGCTCAGTGATATCTCTGCACTTATTTCTATTGATGCACTCACTCAGGCTGCCCACAGTTTTCAAAACACTGAAACCGGCGCTATTACCAGTTGTTATCTACTCGCAGATGCGACTGAAGGGGAAAGGCAATATTGGCAATGGCAAAATAAAATTCGTCACGCTGAATCCCAACTTGGTAGCGTGATGGGAGGTAATGGGGCTTTTTATATTATGCGCGCCTCCCTGTTTACGCCCTTGCCAGAAGACACCATTAATGATGACTTCATGTTACCTATGATGGTGATTAAACAAGGCTACAACGTTCTCCTCAATCAATACATAAACAGCGTAGAAATTTCACCATCAACAGATCAGCAAAACCACCAGCGCCGTCAACGCATTGGGGCGGGTAATTTGCAACAACTGATACGCTGTCGATTCTTATTTTCGCCAAAACAAAAAAAGTTGGGTTGGCTATTTGGTTCAGGTAAAGGGCTTCGCACTGTCATGCCTTTCATTTTGATTGGCTATCTTCTTGCAACCAGTGCACTCGCTATCCAAGGATCGTTACTGGCGAGCCTGCTTGTCATTGGTCAACTCTGCGCCTACTTCCTCGCATTACTGCCCGCCTGGGGGGTTAATCAGAAGCACTTAAATAAATGGCACTATTTAGTGGGCGGCTATTACTCTTCACTGTTTGGCATGGTGCGTTATCTCAATGGTCAATTTAAACAAGGTTGGCGCCACCTACCACCGCTTTACGACTACCAGGCGCGCTCAACACAATGCTGTAAGCGTCTCAGTGATCTCGTATTAAGTTTAATAGGATTAGTGCTTACTTTGCCGCTTTGGCCTGTGATCGCACTGCTGATTAAGCTCGATTCAAAAGGCCCCGTTTTCTATCGTCAACTGCGAGTCGGTCAAATCAGTGAACAACACACGGACTTATTTGAAGTCATTAAATTTCGCACTATGACTCATAATGCCGAGCAAGATTCTGGTGCGGTATGGGCACAACAAGACGATCCTAGGATCACCCGTATCGGCCGATTTTTACGCGTAACACGATTAGATGAACTGCCACAATTTATCAATGTCATTAAAGGCGATATGGCACTGATAGGGCCACGCCCTGAACGCCCACAGCTTTGTGGCGATTTGCAAAATGCATTGCCATTCTACTTAGAACGCACAGCAGGTTTACGCCCAGGGATCACTGGGTTAGCGCAAGTAAGCCAAGGCTATGATCGCTGTCTTGACGATGTAAAAGCCAAAATAGCCTGGGACCATGCTTATGCCGCCGCACTAGGCTCGCCGTGGCAATGGCTAAAGATGGACACGTTTATCATCTTCAAAACCATTCTCGTTATGGTGACTAAACGCGGCCAATAATCGTCATAATCACGACATATCCTCCCGTGATCACCTTCATCCAGCAATTTGGCATATAGCTTGAATAGACATTATTACCCTAATGGAACAGGAGTAATATCATCACGCTTGTTCCTCTCGATACACACATGGGCCATCACGCAGAATCACAACGCTGATGGCACTATAACGAGGTTAATATGCCAAGTATGACTGAATCAGTAATCGCACTTTCTCTGCAGGATGAATTCGATGCGCATGTTGCCAAGCAGATGGAAAGTCAGTTAGAAACCCTGAGTAAAACCGAGCTATCTGAGCTCGTTATTGACATGACCAAGGTACAATTTATTGACTCCTGTGGAATTGGTGCCATTGTTTTCTTATACAAGCGGTTGAAAAGCCGCGGCAAAGCGTTACGCCTACTTAACGTGAATGGCCAACCTCGCCAGCTGATAATAATGTTACGGATTGACAAGGTGATCCCGCTGATCACCACAGCGGAGCTGAATTAATATGGTCAGACTATCTTTTTTTATGACTGCGCTCATGCTCAATGGATGCTCTAGTTGGCCCGCGGCTGGAGATAATCCCTATTCCCCCCCGAAAACCGAGCAATGGCTTGAACTAGAGCATCATGATTTTGAATTACAGATCCTGGCAACCCGTGGAGCAAAATCTTGTCTTCCCGGCCAATATCAAACATTAGAGAATCTCTATAGCAAAGCACGCCAAGAAGCAAAAGCGGGCTTTGATGACGATGCAGATATCACCCTGCTGCAATATCAAACGCAATTTGCCAAAATCCAACAGCAAATGGACTGGTTGGAATACCACACCTTATGTTTGAACCCACATTACTCCGAAGTGGAATTGCGCGATAAATTCTTAGTCTTAATGAAAATAGACAATCAGTTTGCCTTTAACCGCACTCAGTTACTGCCAGACTATCAGCAAGCCCTGCGCCGCGCCGCCTCAATACTCAAACGTCAGAACCATTGGCACCTTCAGCTCACTGGATTCACCGACACTCTCGGCACTGAATCTTATAACGACGACCTCGGTATGCGCCGCGCTGATACCGTCAAACGCTTCTTAATTGAGCTAGGGGTTGAACCTAAGCAAATTGCCATCTTTAGTGCAGGAGAAAAATCTTCAGTTGAAGATCCAACATCAAGAACTGAACGTTTGAGTAACCGAAAAGTGGAAGCCGTGGTTCTAGTCGAGCATCACACCCGTTCGCAGCACCGTGTTTACTCGCTGCAAGATTGGCATGCAGTGAAGGAGTCATTATGAGATTCCTGCTGTTGATCGTATTACTCATCCTCCCAGTTATGAGCGTGCAAGCCACGACCTTGACTGCTGGGGATCGCGTATACCTTCAGCTACCAGGCGAAAGTGATTTTGAGGATCCTTTTACTATCGACGATCAAGGGCAACTTTTACTTCCTGAAGTGGGGCTCGTCGCCGTCGCAGGGTTAACGGTTCCACAAGCAGAGCAAAAAATCAGACTGCTCCTCCAGGTGATCTACCGAAATCTAGATGAATTCGAGCTGCGGATTATGGAGCACCTATTGCGGGTAAAAGTTCTCGGCTATGTTGAAAAGCCAGGAATGGTCTCATTAAAACCAGACAGTAATGTTCAAATGGCACTCGCCGCAGCGGGCGGTGCGAGACCCGGCGCACAGCTAGATCAGTTCAAGTTAATCCGTGGCGATAAGTCAATTGTGTTTGACTACAAAGCCTATCTTGATGGTAAACAAGCACAACCTCTGCCCGCTTTAAAAGGGGGGGATACGATTTTCGTACCTACCTCGCCATTACTTGGCAACATAGAGGTGAATTTTGATGCCGCCTCTTTACGCGAGGGAGGCGATGCCGATGAGGCGCAAGGACTCACCATTTTTGGTGAACTCCGCAATCCTGGCACATTCAGCTATAAGCCCGACATGACAGTGGTTGATGCCATTATGCGAGCCGATGGGGTCACACGCTATGCAGATGTAACCAAGATCCGAGTGATCACCGATAATGTTCCCTATCAATTCGATCTTAAAGCCTATTTAGACAGTGGCGATACCACTAACCTCCCTCCAATCAAGCCTGGTACCACCATTTTTGCGCCAATAGAAGTTGAAGATATTAATACCACCTCTCGTACCGTCTATGTCATGGGGGAAGTACAAGCTCCCGGCGCCTATGAAAGCAGTGCTGGTACAGGGTTTATCGATGTACTCGCCAACGCAGGTGGCCCAACCCGATTTGCTGATACCACCCAAATAAAATTATTGAGCAATACCAAACCCGCTATTGCGATTAACTTGGTGAAATACACCCAAGCACCCGATCAATACACCCTGCCGACAATGATGCCAGGCGATGTCATTTTCATTCCCGAGAAAATTGATTTTAATGAAAAATCATGGCTTAAAGTGACCAATGATCGTGCTATCAAGATCATCGGAGCCGTCAACAATCCTGGGCGTTTTGAGTGGAATGACACCATGAGCTTCATGGATTTACTCGCACATGCAGGCGGACCAAAACAACAAACGAACCTCTCGAATATTCGTATTGTGCGCGAAAGTGCTGCCGCCGATGAAGCGAGAATAATCACCTTCAACTTTGAAGATTTCACCAAAAAAAACAAACCAAACAGCCAACTTCCTCTGCTTCAAGCGGGTGATACCATTATCTTCGATGAGCTCCCACACGACCCTAGCGATAATAAAGCCAGCTGGTTACGTCAATCAGCACAAGACTCTATCTATATATTTGGCCAGGTCGGTGCTCCTGGTCGATATGCATTCAACAACGATCAAGGATTTCTCGATATTCTCTCTGCTGCCGATGGCCCAACAGGTGAAGCCGATATTCAAGAAGTACTGATCACTCACCGTGACGGAAAAACCACCAAAGTCAGTCGCTTTAACTTGGCACGTTACTTTAAAACAGGTAATGAAGCCCTGCTCCCCAAAGTGGTGGCTGGCGATGTGATTTTCTTACCGCAAATTGATGCTGTTGCCGATACAGACGCAGTCAAAGTCATCGGTGCGGTTAAAGCACCTGGCAGATTTAATTGGAATGCAAGTATGACATTCCTTGATGTACTCGCAATGGCTGGCGGCCCAACTAAAGAAGCCAATATCACCAACATTCGTATCATTAAAGAACATCATCAAGCACAAGAGAATGTCCTTTATTTCGATCTCGATAACTTCATTACCGAAGGGGGAAGTTTTGCGGGGCTTCCTCGGCTAGCGACTGGCGATACAATCGTAATTGACGAATTACCCCATGATCCGACCGACAACAAATCTAGTTGGATCCGCCAATCTGCAGATGACTCTATTTACGTCTTTGGCCAAGTCGGCGCACCTGGACGCTACGCCTTCAATCGCGAATTAGGCTTTCTCGATATTCTCTCAGCGGCTGATGGCCCTAACGGCGAGGCCGATCTTCGTCAGATCCGCATCAGTCACCGTAGCGGCAACACCAGTAAAGTCACCAAACTGAATCTTTCGCTGTATTTTGAAACAGGCGATGAGACATTACTGCCCCGCGTGGTACCAGGCGATGTTATCTATGTCCCTAAAGAACAAGGTAACTGGCTAGATAAACCCGCTGAACGGGTGGTTCGCCTGATGGGTTCAGTCAATAAGCCCGGTCGCTATGCCTTTAATAATCAAATGAATATCTTAGATCTATTAGCCGAAGCGGGCGGTCCCAAAGATACCGCGTATATCGAACGCATCATGATAGTGAATACCTCTTGCTGTGGCGATCAAGCACAGACCTTCGATTTACGGGGATACGTCAAAAATCCAGGCCAATCCCCCTTGCCATTGTTGCGGCCTGGCGACACAGTTTATGTACCTAGTGAAGATGACTCGACCGCTTCACAACTTCGTCAAACACTCCGCGATGCACTCGGCATCGTCACTTTGGTCGTATTAGGAGCTGCATTATGAAGCCGTGGCTAAGTCAGGAATTTGACCAACTCTTTCAACAAATCCATCAACGTCAATGCCGTATTATTACCTTTGCTGGTGCCAGTTCAGGCTGTGGCACCTCAACGCAAGCCTATTGGCTGGCACAACGTTTATCCGCCGATCAGCCGAAGACATTGCTGATCGACCTCGATCTTGCTGGATCAGGTCAAGGTTACCCCAAAGCCGATTGGTCGTGTCAGGCTGCAGACTTTTCCAAACACATCAGAGTGTTAAGTAAGGAGCTCGATTTATTACCGCAGCCTCAATCACAACAAACAATTTTAGAGCTGCGCCAACCACAAATACTCGCCGCAGCGGTTAAGCAATGGCTTGATGACTATCAGTACATCATCTGTGATGTAGGCAATATCAATACAGCCAATTGGCGAAATCTTGCTATTGCCTCTATCAGTCATGCAAGTAATGGCACTATCTTGTGTATTGCTGCAGGTAAAACAACCGAAAGCGAAGTGCTCGCAAGTGTCCAGCGCCTTGAACAAGGGAATGTAGATTTAATCGGGACCTTAATTAACGATCAAATTAATCCAACATTAGCAGAAGAGATACGACGGGTTATGGAAAACAAAGCGAAGTGGTTGCCCAAAATAATGAAACAGCAAATCAGAAACTACTTACAAACCAATCCATTATTACAAGGTAAGTATCAGTAATGGATCAAGTATTGCTGCAACGCCGCTTTCAACTTAACTACTCGACGCTGAGTCATATTCGTAGTCTTTTCACTGATAAAGCAGCAGCGCTAGACATTAACCCTACTCGTTTACAGCAATTACAACTCGTATGTAGTGAATATAGTACTAATTTACTGAAACATCCTCCACAGCCACCCAGCACCATCACAATTCGCTACGGAAGAAACAAGCAAGGAGACTGCCTAGAAATTCATGATAATGGTTCTCCATGGGAGGAGCTGAACGCAATGATCAACGCTGCTGATCTCCCCAATATGTTGAGCGAGTCAGGTATGGGGCTTGCTATTATCAAAGCTACCTTTGCTAATTTTGATTACCGAACATCAAACGATACCAATATAATTACGTTTTACCTGTCTAATCAAAAGCAAAAACAGCATCTATTAATTGTTGATGACAGCCAAAGCCAGTTGAAGCTTTTAGCGCACTTCCTTGAAGATAATTATCAGCTCACTATTTTTAGCCAAGCAACAGAAGCAATTGAATGGCTGACTCATAATCATTGTGACCTTGTATTAACTGATTTTCACATGCCTATCATGAGTGGGATCACCTTCCGTGATCACGTCAAACAGCAACGAAGACATGCAATATTACCCTTTGTTTTTATCTCTGGTGACAGCCTAGCTGATAGCATAGAACTGGCAGGGCAATCAGCCATTGATGACTACTTACTGAAACCAATCAATAAACCTCATTTACTAGGCGTTATCCAGCGTGTACTAGAAAGGCATCTTCACCTTACCACTCAATACCAATTACAATTCGAGCAACAACTGGCTTTATGTCTTCCGCTACCTATACGTCAAACAGAAGTAACCCACTGGCACATCGAAATCAGCCAACAAGCAGAAAGCAGTGGAGACTTTGTAATGCAACATAGCCTGGCTGACGGCACGACGTTAGTCATCTTAGGTGATCACATGGGACACGGCGCTATAGCGAAAGCCAATGGCGCAGTATGGTTAGGTTATATTAGTGGGCTGTTGGAAAATGATGACATTAGTCCGGCCCAGCTTTACCAGCACCTCAATACCAGGCTGTATCTAAGCCAATCGCAGCATCTACTGTGCTTAATGCTGATCCATTTGCAAAAAGATGGCCAAGTTGCGTGTTTCAACGCGGGTATGCCAGCACCTTTGTATTGTTCACAAAAGCAAAGCGATGAGATTCAACAAACCTCTGGATTGCTAGGGCTATTTGATGAAATAGATGATGAGCCATGGCTAAACACATTGAGTTCAGGTGCCAGCATCCATTGCTATAGTGATGGTCTAGCGGAATCGGAGTGGAATAAGAAAGCTCTTAGGCTATTAACAGATCTTACCCCCGAACAACGCCACCAAGAATTGTGGCAATACAACGCCCCCATGACTGCCGATGATAAAACGTTAGTTAGCATTAGCTACTGCCATAGCCACCACTAAACCTGATAGTGAATTACTCTGTTAGTTGATAAATAGCTTTCAATTGCGGCCATCGAGCTTCACAGCTATAAGTATCCTTAATATGTTGCTGTTGCTTAATGGCAACATCCAAGGCCAAAGCTTTGTCGTTATCAAAAGTCTTGACCGTGTCAGCCAAGGTCTTCCATTTTGATTGTTCAACAATACAGTTGTTTGGTAATAAACGAGCAAGATCCCCAACATCGGTCGCGATAGTAATCACTCCATGCGACATGGCTTCTAATGCGGCCATAGGTAAGCCTTCTGCACGTGAAGGCATCAGTAAAATATCTAACGCATGCCAATGTTCAGCCATATCATCAACTCGACCATGCCAATGAATAGAGAATTTAGCGCTCAGGCTCTCAATACTCTGGAGCAATTCAACATCTTCGCCATCACCGAAAACATGGTAATCACATCCATCATTTTGAGCCGCTAGCCATAAAAACCGATCAATCCCTTTTACAGCGCACAACCGCCCAACAAACCCCACCTGCAAACGACGCGGCTTGCCAAACGGTAAGCACTCTACATTGTTGGAAACAGGCACAAAATTAGAAAGTAGCTCACACTGAGCTGGAATCGAAGATTGTATCGCTTGGCTAACAGCAAGATTATACGACATAAAGCTAGAGACACGATTACACCATTCATAGATCGCAACGCGGCCAAATGATGTTTCACCTGCATGAAATGTAGTGACGATAGTGGAAGTAGTAAAAAATCGAAGGGCGCGGATAAAAATAGACGCTTTGTAACCATGAGCATGCAGCACATCATTGCGGTTCAATTGCTTCGCAAAAGAGTATGCAGAATGACGTTTTTTTCCATAAGCATGCAAGAAATGAAAAGGGATAGCTGCTACATCTAATTGCTGATAGAGAGGGTGATCAACATAATGACGCATAAAAACAACGGTAACCGCTTGCTGCTTGCTTTTCAGTAAGCGAGCCAATTGTAGAACATGGCTTTCAATGCCGCCAAAACCTGAACTATCAAGTAGTAAATAAACCACATCAAACTCCTTATGCTATCAAGAAATTCAATGCAAAAAAAAAGCCGAGTCTAAGACTCGGCTCTTTTTAATTTAACGGCTAGTGCTTATTCAGCAGCAGCTTCTTCCTTTGCAGGACGATCTACAAGCTCAATGTAAGCCATTGGGGCTTTATCGCCAGTACGGAAACCGCATTTAAGAATGCGAGTGTAACCGCCTGGGCGTTGAGCGAAACGTGGACCTAATTCGTTAAATAGTTTCGCAACGATCTCGTTATCACGAGTACGAGCGAATGCAAGACGACGGTTAGCAACACTGTCTGTCTTAGCTAGGGTAATCAACGGCTCAATTACGCGACGTAGCTCTTTTGCCTTAGGCAAGGTAGTCTTGATAAGTTCGTGACGTACCAGAGAGCTAGCCATGTTGCTGAACATCGCTTTGCGATGACTGCTGTTGCGGTTGAGTTGACGACCACTCTTACGATGGCGCATGACCTAATCCTTCTAACTAGATATCAGTAACTATTAATCTTCAGCGATTGATGCTGGCGGCCAGTTTTCTAGGCGCATGCCTAGAGACAGACCACGAGATGCCAGCACGTCTTTAATTTCTGTTAAAGACTTCTTACCAAGGTTTGGCGTTTTAAGTAGCTCAACCTCAGTGCGCTGAACAAGATCACCGATGTAATGGATCGCTTCTGCTTTCAAACAGTTAGCAGAGCGAACAGTTAGTTCAAGATCGTCTACAGGACGCAGTAGGATCGGATCGAACTCTGGCTTTTCTTCTTTCTCTTCAGGAACTCGTACATCACGTAGATCTACGAATGCATCCAGTTGCTCAGCAAGAATAGTTGCTGCGCGACGGATAGCTTCCTCAGGATCAAGCGTACCGTTTGTCTCCATATCGATTACTAATTTGTCTAGGTCAGTACGTTGTTCAACGCGAGCTGCCTCTACAGAGTAAGCGATACGGTCAACTGGGCTGAAAGTTGAATCAACTAACAGACGACCAATTGGACGCTCATCTTCTTCAGTGTGAATACGAGCAGATGCTGGTACATAGCCACGACCACGCTCTACCTTGATGCGCATGCTGATATCAGCATTGTCATCAGTTAGGTGGCAGATTACGTGTTCTGAGTTCGCAATCTCAACATCACCGTCGTGGGTGATGTCACCTGCAACAACAGGGCCTGCACCAGATTTGTTCAGAGTAAGGATAACTTCGTCTTTACCCTCAACCTTAACGGCTAGACCTTTAAGGTTTAGAAGGATCTCAAGAACATCTTCCTGTACTCCCTCTTTGGTGCTGTACTCGTGTAACACACCGTCGATTTCAACTTCAGTTACGGCACAACCCGGCATAGAAGAAAGTAAAATACGACGAAGAGCGTTACCTAAAGTGTGGCCAAAACCACGCTCTAGTGGCTCTAGAGTTACTTTTGCATGCGTCGTGTTAACTTGTTCGATATCAACAAGACGTGGCTTAAGAAATTCTGTTACAGAACCCTGCATTGTGTCCTCTCTTAACTATAGCCTTACTTAGAGTAAAGCTCGACGATCAGGTGTTCATTGATGTCGGCAGACAAATCAGAACGCTCTGGAAGACGCTTGAACGTACCTTCCATTTTGCTGTTGTCTACTTCGACCCAAGTCGGTAGTTCACGCTGCGTAGCAACTTCTAGAGCTGCTTTGATGCGTGCTTGGTTCTTAGCTTTCTCACGAATGCTAACAACGTCGTTAGCCGCTACCTTGAAAGAAGGAACGTTTACGACTTGACCGTTAACTAGGATCGCTTTGTGGCTTACCAGTTGACGAGATTCAGCGCGAGTTGCACCAAAGCCCATACGGTAAACTACGTTATCTAGACGACCTTCAAGAAGTTGAAGCAGGTTTTCACCTGTGTTGCCCTTAATGCGAGCAGCTTCTTGGTAGTAGTTACGGAATTGTTTTTCTAGTACGCCATATGTACGACGAACTTTCTGCTTCTCACGAAGCTGAACGCCGTAATCAGATAGACGGCCACGACGAGCACCATGCTGGCCCGGCGCGTTATCAATCTTACACTTGGTATCAATCGCGCGAACACCAGACTTAAGGAATAAGTCAGTACCTTCGCGACGGCTAAGCTTCAGCTTAGGACCCAAATATCTTGCCATGTTCTTTCTCCAGTTTTCCTAAAAACGAAACGTTATACGCGACGTTTCTTAGGTGGACGACAACCGTTATGAGGGATCGGAGTCGCATCAACAATGTTAGTGATACGGAAACCCGCTGCGTTTAGAGCGCGGATTGTAGACTCACGACCAGGACCAGGGCCCTTAACCATAACTTCTAGGTTCTTAACGCCATATTCTTTGGCCATTTCACCACAACGCTCAGCAGCAACCTGTGCAGCGAACGGAGTAGATTTACGAGAACCACGGAAACCAGAACCACCTGCAGTTGCCCATGAAAGAGCATTACCTTGACGGTCAGTAATGGTTACGATTGTGTTGTTGAAAGAAGCATGAATATGCGCAACGCCATCAGCTACTTGCTTACGTACGCGCTTACGCGCGCGAGTTGGTTGTTTTGCCATTGTACTCTACCTTATCCGATTATTTTTTGATCGGCTTGCGCGGACCCTTACGGGTACGAGCGTTGGTTTTAGTACGCTGTCCACGTAGTGGTAGACTGCGACGATGACGAAGACCACGGTAACAGCCAAGGTCCATAAGACGCTTGATGTTCATGGAAACTTCACGACGTAGATCACCTTCTACAGTGTACTTAGCTACACCATCACGCAGTTGATCGATCTGCTCTTCATTCAGTTCACTGATCTTAACATCTTCAGCAATACCCACTTCAGCTAGAATAGCTTGAGAACGGGTTTTACCGATGCCGTAGATCGCTGTTAAAGCGATTACAGAATGTTTATGATCAGGAATGTTAATGCCTGCAATACGGGCCACTATTCACTCCTAGTACTTTTCAAGAATAACCGCTGCAAAGCCCGTGTAGGATACGCAGCGGGGGTACAATTCTTTTGCACACACAAAAGATGGTTGGCTAATTTAGCCAACCTATCTTCAATTTGCAAGAAATATTTCTGCTAATTAGCCTTGGCGTTGTTTATGCTTTGGCTCGCTGCAAATTACACGCACAACACCGTTGCGCTTGATAACTTTACAGTTACGGCAGATTTTCTTAACGGAAGCACGAACTTTCATTGCTAAACTCCGTAAATGGAATAACCAGTCTTAACGGCCTGAGCCTTTAAGATTAGCCTTTTTCAAAACAGACTCATATTGTTGAGACATCAAAAGTGTCTGAACTTGAGCCATGAAGTCCATGATTACTACAACTACGATTAGTAGCGACGTACCGCCAAAATAGAAGCGTACGTTCCATGCAATCATCATGAACTCGGGGATCAGACATATAAAGGTAATGTACATTGCACCCGCTAGGGTTAAACGTGTCATCACTTTATCGATATATTTCGCAGTCTGCTCACCCGGGCGAATACCAGGTACGAACGCACCAGACTTCTTCAAGTTATCAGCTGTCTCGCGAGGGTTAAACACCAACGCGGTATAGAAGAAACAGAAGAAAATAATCGCAGCAGCATAAAGCATTACATAAAGCGGTTGACCTGGGCTTAAAGCCAGTGAAATTTCACTTAGCCAACCTAGGCTTTCATTTTGACCAAACCACTGTGCAAGTGTGCCTGGAAACAAAATGATGCTTGATGCAAAAATCGCTGGAATAACACCTGCCATGTTGATTTTCAACGGCAAGTGAGTGCTCTGCGCAGCAAAGACACGACGGCCTTGTTGACGCTTGGCGTAGTTAACGACGATACGACGTTGACCACGTTCCATGAACACTACAAAGTAAATTACAGCGAAAGAAATAACTGCAATTAACAGTAGAAGAAGTACGTGCAATTCACCTTGACGTGCTTGCTCTACGGTCTGTCCAATAGCCGGTGGCAAACCAGCAACGATACCAGTGAAAATAATCAAAGATATACCGTTACCAATGCCGCGCTCTGTAACTTGCTCACCTAACCACATTAAGAACATGGTACCGGTAACCAAACTCACAACCGCAACAAAGTAGAAACCAAGCCCAGGGTTAACCACCAGGCCTGGAATCATACTTGGTAACCCCGTCGCAATACCAATTGCTTGGAAGGTTGCCAAAACAAGCGTGCCGTAACGAGTGTACTGGCTAATCTTACGACGACCAGACTCTCCTTCCTTTTTCAACTCGGCTAACGCCGGGTGAACAACCGTTAGCAATTGAACAATGATCGATGCCGATATATACGGCATGATGCCCAATGCTAAGATTGATGCACGCTCAAGTGCACCACCAGAGAACATGTTAAACAGTTCAATGATGGTACCCTTTTGCTGTTCGAACAGATCGGCAAGTACAGCAGCGTCAATACCAGGAATAGGCACAAAAGAGCCAGCTCGGAAAATTAAGATAGCTCCTATTACGAATAATAGGCGAGTCTTAAGCTCTGCTAGGCCACCTTGTGCGCTACGAAAATCTTGTCCTGGTTGTTTAGCCATCTGTACCTCATCCTCGAGTTAATTATTCCTCGATTTTACCGCCTGCAGCTTCGATTGCAGCTTTTGCGCCTTTAGTCACGCGAAGACCTTTAACAGTCACAGAGCGTGCGATCTCACCAGAAAGAACAACTTTAACAAAAAGGATGTTCTTAGTGATGATGTTCGCAGCTTTTAGGCTGTTTAGATCAACTACGTCACTTTCAACATTCGCTAGCTCAGCTAGGCGAACTTCAGCTGTTACCAAGCTCTTACGAGATGTAAAACCGAATTTTGGTAGACGCTGTTTCAAAGGCATTTGACCGCCTTCGAAGCCTGGACGCACAGAACCACCTGAACGTGATTTCTGACCTTTGTGACCGCGGCCACCAGTTTTGCCCAGACCTGAACCGATACCACGACCTACGCGCTTCGCAGAAGGCTTAGAACCCGCAGCCGGTGATAGAGTATTCAAACGCATTCTGATTACTCCTCAACTTTAACCATGTAGTAAACTTTAGCGATCATGCCGCGTACGCAAGCAGTATCTTCAAGTTCAACAGTGTGGTTGATACGACGAAGGCCTAAGCCACGCAAAGATGCTTTATGCTTCGGTAAACGACCGATAGAGCTCTTTGTCTGTGTTACTTTAATAGTCTTAGCCATGTCGATTACTCCAGAATTTCTTTGATAGAAAGACCACGCTTAGCAGCGATCATTTCTGGAGAGTTCATTCCACTTAGACCATCAATTGTTGCGCGAACAACGTTGATTGGGTTAGTAGAACCGTATGCTTTAGCTAGTACGTTACGGATACCCGCAACCTCTAGCACTGCACGCATTGCACCGCCAGCGATGATACCAGTACCTTCTGATGCAGGTTGCATGTACACTTTAGAACCAGTGTGGCGACCTTTAACAGCGTGGTGTAGAGTACCGTCGTTTAGCGCAACAGTAACCATGTTACGGCGTGCTTTTTCCATCGCTTTCTGGATTGCAGCAGGAACTTCACGTGCCTTGCCGTAACCAAAACCGATGCGACCGTTACCGTCACCAACTACTGTTAGTGCAGTAAAGCTGAAAATACGACCACCTTTAACCGTTTTTGAAACACGGTTAACAGCGATCAGCTTTTCAGCCAAATCTGATTGAGTTTTTTCGTTAGCCATCTTCCGCCTACCTTAGAATTTCAGACCAGCTTCACGAGCAGCTTCTGCTAGTGCAGCTACACGGCCGTGGTATTGGAAACCAGAGCGATCGAATGCAACGTTAGAGATGCCTTTTTCAATCGCGCGCTCAGCAATAGCTTTACCTACAGCTGTAGCAGCGTCCTTGTTACCGGTACTCTTAACTTGCTCGCGGATCGCTTTTTCTACGGTAGAAGCGGCAGCGATAACCTCGGAGCCATTAGGTGCGATAACCTGAGCGTACACGTGACGTGGAGTGCGGTGTACAACTAGGCGTGTAACGCCCAGTTCAGCAATCTTACGACGTGCACGGGTCGCACGACGGATACGAGATGCTTTCTTATCCATAGTGTTACCTTACTTCTTCTTAGCTTCTTTAGTACGCACATTTTCATCTGCGTAACGAACACCTTTACCTTTATAAGGTTCAGGGCTACGGTAAGCGCGAATATCTGCAGCTACTTGACCAACTAACTGCTTATCAGTACCGGTAAGTACGATTTCAGTTTGTGATGGACATTCAGCTTTGATACCTTCCGGCAATTCGTGCTCAACTGGGTGAGAGAAGCCAAGGGTTAGACCTACAGCGTTGCCTTTGATAGCAGCACGGTAACCTACACCTTTAAGAATCAGCTTCTTAGTGAAACCTTCGGTAACACCAACAACCATGTTGTTAACTAGTGCACGAGCAGTACCTGCTTGTGCCCAAGCTTTATCGATACCTTCACGAGGACCGAATGTAATGGTGTTCTCTTCCTGGGTTAAAACTACTGCTTGGTTGATAACACGAACTAGTTCGCCTTTACCGCCTTTCACAGTGATTTCCTGACCGTTAAGTTTAACTTCTACGCCAGCAGGAATTACTACAGGTGCTTTTGCAACACGAGACATGTCCTACTCCTATTAAGCTACGTAGCAGATAATCTCACCGCCAAGACCCGCTTTGCGTGCAGCGCGGTCGGTCATAAGACCCTTGGAAGTGGAAATAACAGCAACACCAAGGCCACCCATCACTGAAGGTAGAGCATCTTTTTTCTTGTAGATGCGCAGACCAGGACGTGATACACGTTGGATTTGCTCGATAACTGGGTTAGCTTCGAAGTACTTAAGTGTAACTTCTAGCTCAGGCTTAACTTCACCAGTAACAGTGTAGTCAGCCACGAAACCTTCTTCTTTTAGAAGTGCAGCAATTGCAACTTTCTGCTTAGAAGATGGCATTTTAACAGCAACTTTTTGCGCTGCCTGACCGTTACGAATGCGGGTCAGCATATCCGAAATCGGATCTTGCATGCTCATAAGTCAATACTCCGTGATTCTAAATTGGTAAGTAAATTACCAGCTTGCCTTACGTAGACCCGGAATCTCGCCTTTCATGCAAGTTTCGCGAACCTTGATACGGCATAGACCAAACTTACGTAGGTAGCCGTGCGGGCGTCCTGTCTGGTTACAGCGGTTACGCTGACGAGAAGGACTAGAATCACGTGGAAGTGACTGAAGCTTAAGAACTGCATTCCAGCGGTCGTCTTCAGACGTGTTCACGTCATTAATTAGTGCTTTTAGCGCAGCACGCTTCTCAGCGAACTTAGCTACTAGCTTAGCGCGTTTAGTTTCACGCGCCTTCATCGATTCTTTAGCCATTAGTAACCCTTACTTTTACTTACGGAATGGGAAGTTAAAAGCAGAAAGCAGAGCATGAGCTTCTTCATCAGATGCTGCTGTAGTCGTGATAGTAATATCAAGACCACGCACTCGATCTACTTTGTCGTAGTCGATTTCTGGGAAGATAATCTGCTCGCGAACGCCCATGCTGTAGTTACCACGACCATCGAATGATTTCGGGTTAAGACCACGGAAATCTCGAATACGAGGTACAGCAATTGAAATTAGACGCTCGAAAAAGTCCCACATACGCTCGCCACGTAAGGTTACTTTACAGCCAATCGGGTAGCCCTCACGGATCTTAAAGCCAGCAACAGACTTACGAGCTTTAGTGATTAGCGGCTTCTGACCTGCAATAGCAGTCATGTCAGCAGCAGCGTTCTCTAAAAGCTTCTTGTCGTTGATCGCTTCGCCCACACCCATGTTAAGTGTGATTTTTTCGATCCTTGGGACTTGCATGATGCTCTTGTAATCGAACTTTTCAGAAAGCTCTTTTACAATAGACTCTTTGTAGTAATCATGCAGTTTCGCCATAGTACTACTCCAAACTTACTTGATAGTTTCGCCAGTCGACTTAAAGAAACGAACTTTTTTGTCGTCTTCAAATCGGAAGCCTACACGGTCCGCATTACCTTGACCGTTAACGATAGCAACATTTGATACGTCAATCGCAGCTTCTTGCTCTACGATGCCGCCTTGAACACCCATTGCCGGTACAGGCTTCTGGTGTTTCTTAACCATGTTGATACCTTCAACGATAACTTTACCGGTTGCTAAAACCTTAGTTACCTTACCTTTCTTGCCTTTATCTTTACCAACAAGAACGATAATTTCGTCGTTACGACGGATTTTTGCTGCCATTTTGATCGCTCCTTACAGTACTTCAGGCGCTAGTGACACAATTTTCATGAATTTCGAGTTACGAAGTTCACGCGTCACAGGGCCAAAAATACGAGTACCGATTGGTTGCTCACTTGTGTCGTTCAACAGTACGCAAGCATTACGGTCAAAGCGAATGACAGAGCCGTCTGGACGACGAACGCCTTTACGGGTGCGTACAACCACCGCCTTCAGAACATCACCTTTCTTAACTTTACCGCGAGGAATTGCTTCCTTCACAGTAACTTTGATGATGTCACCGATATGTGCATAGCGACGGTGAGAACCACCCAGAACCTTAATACACATTACGCGACGAGCGCCGGAGTTATCGGCTGCTTCAAGCGTACTTTGCATTTGGATCATGTTAGTGCTCCGCTTATTTTAAAACATCTAAACCCTTTCGGATCGATATGCCTTTTCTTCAAAGGCGGCGAATGATAACACCATTTTCGACCGATGGGTAGACAAAAAATAAACGACCCCAAACTTTCTCAGGGCCGTTTGTTTAGTTAGTTGCTAAGTTCGCTTAACCGCGAGCTTTTTCAACTACACGTACCAGTGACCAAGACTTAGTCTTAGACATTGGACGACACTCACGAACTTCAACAGTATCGCCTAGGCCACACTCGTTGTTTTCGTCATGTGCGTGAAGTTTAGTCGTGCGCGTGATGTACTTACCGTAGATCGGGTGCTTCACTTTACGCTCGATTGCAACAACAATAGACTTATCGCCTTTGTCGCTAACAACACGACCAAGCTGAGTACGAATTTCGCTCATTATGCGCCAGCCTTTTCAGTCAGAACGGTTTTAACACGTGCGATATCGCGACGTACAGCTTTTAGAGTGTGAGTCTGCTGTAGTTGACCAGTCGCAGCTTGCATGCGCAAGTTAAACTGTTCACGTAGCAGGCCAACAAGCTCAGCATTAAGTTCTTCAACGCTTTTCGCGCGCAGATCTTGTGCGTTCATCACATCACCGCCTTAGTTACAAATGTTGTCTTGATTGGTAGCTTACGTGCAGCAAGTTTAAAAGCTTCACGAGCTAGATCTTCAGAAACACCATCCATTTCATATAGAACTTTACCTGGTTGAATTTGAGCAACCCAGTATTCTACGTTACCTTTACCTTTACCTTGACGAACTTCAAGAGGCTTAGATGTAATAGGTTTGTCTGGGAAAACACGAATCCAGATCTGGCCTTGACGTTTGATATGACGAGTCATAGCACGACGAGCAGCTTCAATTTGGCGAGCAGTCAAACGACCACGACCAACAGCTTTAAGACCAAATGTACCGAAGCTTACGTCAGTACCGTTCGCTAAACCGCGGTTACGACCTTTAAAAGTCTTGCGGAATTTAGTGCGTTTAGGTTGCAGCATCAATAAACTCCTTATTTACGGCTTTTGCGCTGCTTCTTAGGCTTGTCAGCCTTAGGCTCTTCAACTGGCATGCCGCCTAGAACTTCACCTTTGAAGATCCAAACTTTAACGCCAATTACACCGTATTGGGTGTGAGCCGAAGAAGTTGCGTAATCAATGTCAGCACGAAGAGTGTGTAGAGGCACACGGCCTTCACGGTACCACTCAGTACGTGCGATTTCAGCGCCGCCTAGACGACCACTTACTTCAACTTTGATACCCTTAGCGCCAAGACGCATAGCGTTTTGAACTGCACGCTTCATAGCGCGACGGAACATAACACGACGTTCTAGTTGAGACGCGATGCTGTCTGCAACTAATTGACCGTCTAGCTCTGGCTTACGTACTTCAGAGATATTGATCTGAGCTGGAACGCCCGCGATCTTAGCTACTGCAGCGCGTAGTTTTTCTACATCTTCGCCTTTCTTACCGATTACTACGCCTGGACGAGCAGTGTGAATAGTCACACGGATGCTCTTAGCAGGACGCTCGATAACGATGCGTGATAAAGATGCTTTTTTCAGTTCTTTTGTAAGAAACTGACGTACCTTGAAGTCGCCGTCTAGGTTGTCAGCGAACTCTTGGCTGTTAGCAAACCAAGTGGTATTCCAAGGCTTACAAATGCCTAGACGAATACCATTAGGATGTACTTTCTGACCCATTGCTTTCTCTCCTAGTCTCTTAGCGGTCTGCTACAACAACAGTGATGTGGCTAGAACGCTTCAAGATGCGATCGGCACGGCCTTTAGCACGAGGCATAATACGCTTCATGATAGGACCTTCATCAACGAAAATCTTAGCAACATTAAGATCATCAATGTCTGCGCCTTCGTTGTGTTCTGCGTTAGCGATAGCTGATTCTAGAACTTTCTTGATCAGTTCAGCAGCTTTCTTGTTGCTGAACTGAAGAATTTCTAGAGCTTGGTCAACTGGCTTACCGCGCAGTTGATCTGCAACCAAACGAGCTTTTTGCGGCGAAATGCGAGCAAAGCGATGTTTAGCGATAGCTTCCATTACTTACTCCTTAGCGCTTTTTAGCTTTCTTATCCGCAGCGTGACCGCGGTAAGTACGTGTTGGTGCAAATTCGCCTAGCTTGTGACCGATCATTTCTTCAGAAACGAAAACAGGAACGTGCTGACGACCATTATGGACAGCGATGGTCAAACCGATCATTTGTGGAATGATCATTGAGCGACGGGACCAAGTCTTTACAGGCTTCTTGTCACCGCTTTCCAACGCTTTCTCTACCTTCTTCAGCAAGTGTAGGTCAATAAATGGACCTTTCTTGAGAGAACGTGGCATGGCGTATCCTCTTTATAATTACTTGTTACGACGACGTACGATGTACTTGTCGGTACGTTTGTTCTTACGAGTTTTGAAACCCTTAGTTGGAACACCCCAAGGTGATACTGGGTGACGACCGCCTGATGTACGACCTTCACCACCACCGTGTGGGTGATCCACTGGGTTCATTACAACACCACGTACAGTTGGGCGAACACCGCGCCAGCGTGAAGCACCAGCTTTACCTAGCTCACGTAGCATGTGTTCTGCATTACCAACTTCACCTAGAGTCGCACGACCTTCAGCAAGAACTTTACGCATTTCACCAGAACGTAGACGTAGAGTCACATATGTGCCTGTACGTGCAATGATCTGAGCGTATGCACCAGCTGAACGAGCCAGCTGAGCACCTTTACCAGGCTTAAGTTCAACACAGTGAATTGTTGAACCTACTGGGATGTTGCGCATTGGTAACGTGTTACCAACTTTGATCGCAGCATCTACGCCAGACTGGATTGAATCACCAGCTTGGATGCCTTTTGGCGCGATGATGTAACGGCGTTCACCGTCAGCATAAAGTACTAGCGCGATGTTTGCGCTACGGTTTGGATCATATTCCAAACGCTCTACTTTAGCTGGGATACCATCTTTAGTACGTTTAAAGTCGATTAGACGGTAATGTTGTTTATTACCACCACCGATGTGACGTACTGTGATACGACCGTTATTGTTACGACCACCAGACTTAGAGTTTTTCTCTAGTAGTGGTGCGTACGGCTTACCCTTATGCAGGTCAGAGTTAACCACTTTAACTACGTGGCGACGACCCGGGGAAGTCGGCTTACATTTAACAATAGCCATTCTTCTTAGCTCCTAGTCTTACTCTGCACTACCAGCGAAGTCGATGTCTTGACCTTCTTTCAAGATAACGTACGCTTTCTTCACGTCTGAACGACGGCCTTGGCGCATACCTTGACGTTTGGTCTTACCCTTAGTGATAAGAGTATTAACAGACTTAACTTCAACTTCGAACAGTTTTTCAACTGCTGCTTTAATCTCTTTCTTCGTTGCTGTCATAGCTACTTTAAATACGATAGTGTTCGCATTTTCAGCTGCCATTGTAGCTTTTTCAGAGATGTGCGGAGCACGTAGAACTTTTAAAATACGCTCTTCAGTGATCATGCTAGCATCTCCTCAACTGCTTTAACTGCTGCTGCAGTCATCACAACTTTATCGAAAGCGATCAAGCTAACTGGGTCGATTGCCGCTGCGTCACGTACGTCTACTTTGTATAGGTTACGTGCTGCAAGGAATAGATTCTCATCTAATTCGCCAGTTACGATCAGTGCATCAGTTAGCTCAAGCTCATTAAGCTTAGCAACTAGTGCCTTTGTCTTTGGTGCTTCTAGAGAGAACTCATCAACAACGATTAAACGCTCTTGACGAACTAGCTCAGAAAGAATGCTCTTCATAGCACCACGGTACATTTTTTTGTTAACTTTTTGGCTGTGGTCCTGTGGACGTGCAGCAAAAGTTACACCACCCGAGCGCCAAATTGGGCTACGGATTGTACCAGCTCGAGCGCGACCTGTACCTTTCTGGCGCCATGGTTTAGCACCACCACCAGAAACGTCAGAACGAGTCTTCTGAGCGCGTGTACCTTGACGAGCACCTGCTGCAAAAGCAACAACTACTTGGTGTACAAGCGCTTCATTGAAGTCACGCCCAAAAGTAGTTTCGGAGACAGTTAGCGCGTCTGCGCCTTTGACTACCAATTCCATTACTAACTCCTCGACGTTACGCTTTAACAGCTGGTTTTACGATCACGTTACCGCCTGTAGCACCTGGTACTGCACCTTTAATAAGAAGCAGATTGCGCTCAGCGTCAACACGTACGATCTCTAGGTTTTGAGTCGTTACACGCTCAGCTCCCATGTGACCAGCCATTTTCTTGCCTTTAAATACGCGACCTGGAGTTTGACATTGGCCAATTGAACCCGGAGCACGGTGAGACAAGGAGTTACCATGGGTCATATCTTGAGTAGAGAAGTTCCAGCGCTTAATAGCACCTTGGAAACCTTTACCTTTAGAAGTACCAGTAACGTCTACTTTTTTAATTTCGTTGAACAGTTCTACGTTTAGCTCAGCGCCAACTGCAAACTCTTCACCACTATCTAGACGGAATTCCCAAAGACCGCGACCAGCTTCAACACCTGCTTTCGCAAAGTGACCTGCTTCTGGCTTATTAACACGGCTAGCTTTCTTAGTTCCAGCAGTTACTTGGATTGCGTTGTAACCGTCTGACTCAAGAGATTTAACTTGAGTTACACGGTTGTTTTCAACTTCAACCACTGTTACTGGAATAGAAACGCCTTCTTCGGTAAAGATGCGGGTCATGCCCACTTTACGACCGATTAGACCAATCATTCTCTTATCTCCCCTTAACCTAGGCTGATCTGAACATCAACGCCAGCAGCAAGGTCTAGACGCATAAGAGCATCAACAGTTTTATCTGTTGGCTCAACGATGTCGATAAGGCGCTTGTGAGTACGAATTTCGTACTGGTCACGTGCGTCCTTATTAACGTGAGGAGAAATAAGAACAGTGAAACGCTCTTTACGTGTAGGAAGAGGGATTGGACCCTTAACCTGCGCGCCAGTACGCTTAGCTGTTTCAACGATTTCCGCAGTTGACTGATCGATCAAACGGTGATCGAAAGCCTTAAGGCGGATACGAATACGTTGGTTCTGCATGAGACAGAGCTCCAAATAAAAATTACACAAACAATATCGCCACTCACGCTCGTCAAGACGAGGGAATGCCGATTGATTTATGTGAACGTAGCATCCCTATCGGATACATTGTCAGCCAATTTAATGACTGCGAACATAAGTCAGAGTATACATTTTCAAGCTGTAAACAGCTTCTTCCTCAATGCTTATTGGTTCACAACTGCGCCTACAAGATATGGTGACCTCTGGCAGTGCGATGCATTATACAGATCACATTTTAGAACGCAACCCTTGTGTGAAAATTAATCATAAGGAGGTTAAAGCCTCAAATATCATGCTTATTTTCTTTATCCCAAAAAGCAAAAAAGAGAGCAATGGCCCTCTTTTATATACGTCAAACAGTGATTTATTATGGTGCTAAAGAAACCACATTTATGACAGCTCAATCATCATCGACTATTTGCGCTTGATTATAATTGGCAATCCCCACCTTATCTATCAAGCCTAGTTGTGTTTCGAGCCAATCAACATGTTCTTCCTCGTCTTCAAGGATGTCTTGGAATAAATCCCGAGAGACATAATCCCTTACTCCTTCCGCGTATTCGATAGCATTACGTAAATCTGGAATTGCAGCCATCTCTAAAGCCAAGTCACACTCAATCATTTCTTGGGTATCTTCACCTATGTTCAATTTGCCCAAATCTTGTAAATTCGGAAGACCTTCAAGGAACAAGATCCGCTCTATTAGGTGATCGGCATGCTTCATCTCGTCGATAGATTCATGATATTCCTTATCGGCGAGGTGTTTCAGCCCCCAGTCCTTATACATCCTGGCATGAAGAAAATACTGATTAATGGCAACGAGCTCGTTACCGAGTATTTTATTGAGGTGTTGGATAATTTTCGGATCAGCTTTCATGCAGTAACGCTCCTCTGTCAGTTCATAAAAGAATAGAACCGAATCGAAGAGTGTCAAAAAAGCCCATGATGAAAAAGGCGTGATTAACTGGCTTTTTGGTACTTAGAGATAATCGTCTGTTCGATAATGACCTTAGCTTGCCGAATACATTTACCGCATTGTGAGCCTAGCGGTGTGATATCTCGAATGCCGCGAATATCAGTCAGATTATGTTCCACCGTTAACTTCATGATCTTCTTATCGGATATTGCATGGCATAAACACACGTACATGATCGACTCACTGATTACTTATTTAAAAGTAAATATAAACAAGAACGGTTTTCATTACCACTTACAGTGAGGTATTTATTAGATGATTTAGCTATCAATAAGGGATATGTGGGGAGGAAAAGTATAAGTATAAAATTTAAATAGTTAGCCAGTGAAACTGCAGGCATTAAAAAAGGGAGCCGAAGCTCCCTTTTTAGTACTTAGTTATGCACTAATTGCTATTAAGCAACGATAGTTGCAACAACACCAGCACCAACTGTACGGCCACCTTCACGGATAGCAAAACGTAGACCTTCATCCATC
>NZ_NOIF01000037.1 GCF_002265265.1 Photobacterium sanguinicancri | reverse complement strand
AGATGTGTAAGAGACAGCAACTAGGCTTGCTGAATAACGCTAATGAGGTATTTGAGTGAGGGGGAGCCTTTAAAGCTTGACATATTCCCCACCCAGCTTTTGCCACCATCTCTAAATCCACACCTGTTTCGATGCCTAGCCCTTGGCACAAATATAAAACATCTTCTGTCGCCACATTGCCACTCGCACCGGGGGCATAAGGGCAACCGCCTAATCCCGCCACACTTGAATCAATGGTAGCTACACCCATAGTAAGTGCTTGATGCACATTAACTAATGCTTGTCCCCATGTGTTATGAAAGTGCACTGCGACTTGATGGCGAGGGATAACATTCAGCACCGCGTCCAGCATGCGTCCTATTCTGATAGGTGTCCCTGTTCCAATCGTGTCGCCGAGTGAAATTTCATAGCAGCCTAAATCAAAAAGCTTTTTGGCAATGTGAGCAACTTGCTGTGGCGAGGTTGCGCCATCATAAGGGCAATCGATCACACATGAGAGATAGCCGCGCACTTTAATACCATCTAGTTTTGCTTGCTCCATTACAGGGATAAAACGCTCTAAGCTTTCTGATATCGAACAATGAATATTGGATTGGCAAAAACCTTCTGATGCAGAGGTGAAAATAGACACTTGCTCTGCATTAACAGCCATTGCGTCGTTATAGCCTTGAATATTGGGTGTGAGAGCCGAGTAGGTGACCCCCGTTTTACGTTCGATATGTTGGAAAACGCGTGCGGAGTCAGCCATCTGAGGAACACGCTTGGGTGAAACAAATGCCCCTGCTTCAATATGGGTTAACCCTGACTGTGACAGTGCATTAATAAGCGAAATTTTAGCTTGGGTGCCGACAAGAGGCTCATTTTGTAAGCCATCTCGAGCACCCATTTCAGCAATATACACGCGACTAGGGTAATCACTCATTGTGCTTATCCTCATTTTTTTGGCTTGGCTTTGGTTGCCAATTTGGTGGGCGTTTCTCGAAAAATGCACTGATGCCTTCTTGGCCTTCAGGTGAGACTCGCAGGGTCGCAATCATTTCGCTGGTGGTTTGACGAAGGTGTTCATCTATATGTTCGGCGTCACAGGCTTGGCACAGGGACTTAGCTGCACTAAGGGCTATCGGTGCGTTGGCAAGAATGTGTTGGAGCCACTCGTCGCGTGCTTGATCAATATTGGTTGTCGAAATATGGATTAATCCTAGGTTAAGTGCGACTTGGCTTTCTATTATTTCAGCGGTAAGCATATAGCGACGAGCTTGGCGTATGCCTATCGCACGGGTGACATAAGGGCCAATAGTGGCGGGGATCAAGCCAAGCTTCACTTCACTCAAACAAAATTGACTATCAGGGCTGGCTATCGCCATATCACAGCAACAAATAAGCCCTAATGCGCCGCCAAAGGCACAACCTTGTACTAAACACAGTGTAGGGTGAGGGAAGGTATCTAATCGATGCATGAGCAGGGCGAGTCTTTCGGCATCCTCCTGATTTTCTTCTGGTGTCTTATCTGCCATAGATCGCATCCATTGCAAATCAGCCCCTGCCGAAAAGTGTTTACCATTGGCTTGCAGTACTAAAGCGCGAATATTGGGGTTGTTATTGAGTATGGTGAGCTGCTCAATCAATTCAGCGATGATATTGCTATCAAATGCATTGTGTTTCTCTGCCCGATTAAGCGTCAGATAGGCAACCCCGTTCTTTTCTATATTTAACACTATTGATTGCGGCTGTAACTGGTTTGATGATGTGTGATTGATGTTCATGTCGCCCTCTTATTACATGCGGAAAATACCAAATTGACTATCAGGAATAGGGGCGTTAGCCACTGCATTTAGGGCTTGTTTGAGTACATTGCGCGTTTGCTTTGGATCTATGATGCCGTCATCCCATAATCGTGCACTGGCATAATAAGGGTGACTTTCTTGTTCGTATTGCTCAAGAATAGGTTGTTTAAATGCGGCTTCTTGCTTATCGCTCCATGTTTCGCCTTTTCGCTGTTTTATATCGCGTGTCACTTGTGCCAATACGCCAGCAGCTTGTTCACCGCCCATGACCGAAATTCGGGCGTTAGGCCACATCCACATCATAGTGGGGTTATAAGCGCGACCACACATACCGTAGTTTCCTGCGCCGTAAGACCCACCAACAATCACGGTGAATTTAGGTACATCAGCGCAAGCAACGGCCATCACCATTTTGGCGCCATCTTTGGCAATCCCTTTTGCTTCGGCGCGGCTCCCCACCATAAACCCAGTGATGTTTTGTAGAAAAACGAGGGGTATTTTGCGCTTGGTGCAGAGCTCGATAAAGTGGGTACCTTTTTGAGCCGATTCAGAGAATAAGATGCCATTGTTGGCGACGATACCAATAGGGTGACCATGAAGGGTCGCAAATCCACAAATAAGGGTATTGCCATATAGCGCTTTAAATTCATCAAACTCAGATCCATCAACCACTCGCGCAATAACTTCCCGAATATCAAAAGGTTTGCGTAGATCAGTGTTGGTGATGCCATAGAGCTGATCCATATCGTATTTGGGTGGGGTAACTGCACCAGCAGAACCTATCGTTATCGCGGGCTGAGAATTGCTAGTGCGAATGGCTTGGCGTGCTAAGCGTAAGGCATCGTGTTCATCATTCGCATAGTAATCAGCAACGCCTGACTTCATGCAGTGAACCTCTGCGCCACCAAGGGCTTCTGCTGTGGTGATCTCACCTGTTGCTGCTTTGACTAGCGGTGGGCCAGCGAGAAATATGGTGCCTTGTTGTTTGACGATAATAGCAACATCTGCCATGGCAGGAATGTATGCTCCACCTGCGGTACATAGGCCATGGACAACCGCAACTTGTGGGATACCTTTAGCTGACATCCGCGCTTGGTTATAAAAAATTCGGCCAAAATGGTCACGATCAGGGAAGACTTCCGCTTGGTGGGGAAGGTTGGCGCCACCTGAATCGACCAGATAAATACAGGGTAGCTGGCAGCGTTCAGCTATTTCTTGGGCGCGGAGGTGTTTTTTGACGGTCAGCGGGTAATAGGTGCCGCCTTTAACAGAAGGATCGTTAGCGATCACCATGCAGGTGATGCCTTCAACTGTACCAATACCTGCGACAACACCTGCGCAAGGGATAGACTCATCGTACACTCGCCATACGGCAAATTGGCCAATTTCCAAAAACTCACTGTCTTGATCTAATAACGTTTTTACCCGCTCTCTGACTGGTAGCTTTCCTTTGCTAATTTGCCGCTGCTGCGCTTTGTCGCCACCACCTTTTTCTATATGGCGTAGGTTGGCGTTAAGGTTTTCCAGCATTACGGTCATTATTTTGTAGTTGGTGACATACAGAGGATCATTCGGATCTATTTTGCTTTGGATTTGAGTCATATCGTTTTCCTTAGCGAGACTCATCAAATAATTCTCGGCCAATTAGCATGCGACGTATTTCAGAGGTGCCTGCTCCAATTTCATACAGTTTTGCATCTCGCAATAAACGTCCCGCGGGAAACTCATTGATATAGCCATTCCCGCCGAGTAATTGAATCGCATCGAGAGCGAGTTGAGTGGCGAGTTCTGCGCTATATAAAATAACGCCAGCGGCATCTTTGCGGGTGGTTTCGCCACGATCACAGGCTGCGGCGACGGTGTAAACATAACTTCGAGCGGCATTCATACGGGTATACATGTCGGCGACTTTGGCTTGTACTAACTGGAATTCGCCAATGGCGCGGCCAAACTGTTTGCGGTCGTGAACATAGGGGATGACTAAATCGAGGCAAGCACGCATGATCCCCAATGGCCCTGCAGCTAAAACTACGCGCTCGTAATCTAAGCCGCTCATTAAAATATTGACGCCTTGGTTGATTTCACCCAACACATTTGCGGCAGGAACACGGCAATGATCAAACACCAGCTCACAAGTGTTTGAGCCGCGCATCCCGAGTTTATCGAGCTTCTGGGCGTGACTAAAACCCTCAAACTCCCGCTCAATAATAAAAGCAGTAATACCGTGTGCGCCTGCTGTGGGCTCTGTTTTGGCATACACCACTAATACATCAGCATCTGGACCATTGGTGATCCACATTTTGCTGCCCGTGAGTATGAAATCGTCGCCTTGTTGCTCGGCTTTTAATTGCATGCTAACAACATCGGAACCGGCATTGGCTTCACTCATTGCCAGCGCACCAACATGTTCTCCACTGATCAATTCGGGCAGTAAGCGTGCACGCTGTTCATCGTTACCGTTGCGAAAAATTTGATTTACACAAAGGTTAGAGTGGGCGCCATAACTTAGCCCAACAGATGCGGATGCGCGGCTAATTTCTTCCATGGCAATAACGTGGGCAACGTAACCCATGTTCGCGCCACCATATTGCTCATCAACGGTGACGCCGAGTAGTCCCATTTCGCCGAATTTTAACCAAAGTTGATTGGGGAACTGATTGTCACGGTCAATATCGGCCGCCAGAGGTGAAATGGTATCAGAGGCAAATCCAGCGACATGTTCACGGAGCATGTCGTTGGTTTCACCAAGGCCAAAGTTGAGTGGAGTGAAAGCATCTATCATGGTGTTCCCTCTCATATTGTTACGGCTTTCGCAGTAGTGAGGAATGTCATTGAATATCGCTAACGCCTATCTATTACAGTTGTCTATTCGTGTTACTTGTTCACTATTTAGGTTGTGCGGTTTTATTTTTTTATTGCTTGTAGGCAGCGTTGCCGAGCCGCTGTTAACTCGCTCATGACAATGTTGATGTCATTAAGCTGTTGCTGCAAAACAGCCTGTTTCTCATCAATGATGAGTAACATTTGATTGAGTTGAGTATCACTTTGGTCGGTATCGTATAGCTCAAATAATTCACGAATTTCTGCCAGCGAAAATCCCAGTCGTTTGCCACGTAACACCAGCTTTAAGCGGATCTTGTCGCGTCGTTGGTAGATACGCGTTGTGCCATTACGCGTAGGGGCAAGTAACCCAACATCCTCATAAAAACGAATACTGCGCGTTGTAATATCGAACTCTTTCGCCAGTTCGCTGATCTTGAACGTTTCCACAGTAGCACTCCTATATTCCATCGATTAGAAGGCCACAGTCTAGAAGAGTCGTGCTTAGCTAAACTCTATAAAAAAACCTTCGAAGCTGACCCGATGGGACTCTCTGTGTGGACCTGTGTAGGTGCAAATGTTTGCAATTTGTTTCTTTACGTTAACGTAAATGTTAGTGCTATGCTTACGTAAACGTCAAGAAATCGAAAGGACGATGTCATGACGAAACCTATTTCAATCATCGCGGCTAAACGCACCCCGATGGGGAGCTTTCAAGGTGAACTGAGTGGATTGTCTGCCCCTGAATTGGGCGGCTGGGCAATAGCGGCTGCGCTTGAGCAAGCACTATCCTCCAAGCCCGCTGATGTCGATACTTCCACAGATATGCCCGATGAACCCATGAATCGTGCTCCTTCTGCTAATGCTCAGCCTAGCTATGATCAATCAGCTCATGACTTGCTTGTAAATGAAGTGCTGATGGGCTGCGTATTAACTGCTGGTTGTGGGCAAGCTCCTGCTCGTCAGGCGGCATTAAATGCAGGCATTTCTAACTCAGTATCCGCAACTACGATTAATAAAGTGTGTGGCTCTGGCATGAAAACCGTGATGCTGGCGTTTGATCAAATTCAATTAGGCAATAGTCACTGTATTGTCGCAGGGGGAATGGAAAGCATGACCAATGCGCCATACCTGCTACAAAACGCACGGAAAGGCTTTAGGCTTGGTCATCAAACGAGTCTTGACCACCTTTTTTTCGATGGATTACAAGACGCGTTCGAAGGGCACTTGATGGGCGTTTATGGGCAACAGACCGCGGATGATTATGGCTTTACCCGCCAGCAAATGGATGAGTGGGCAATCCGCTCAGCCAAGCGTGCACTCGCCGCACAAGGTAATGGCATGTTTATGGATGAAATTGTTCCTATCGTAATGCCTGATGCACGTCAGCCTCATATCGTTGCGGACGATGAACATCCAAGTGAAATCAAACTCGACAAAATAGCGCAACTTAAGCCAGTGTTTGCCACGCAAGGCACACTAACGGCGGCTAATTCCAGCGCGATATCAGATGGCGCTGCCGCCTTGATCTTAATGGATGCAGAGACCGCGAATCAGCAGCACTACCATGAACTTGCCCGTATGCATGGCCATACGAGCCATGCCCGATCGCCAAATGAATTTACGATTGCACCTGCTTTTGCTTGCCAGCAGTTATTGGAAAATCTGGGATGGTCGGCTGATCAAATTGATCGTTGGGAGATCAACGAAGCGTTTGCTGTGGTGACTCAAATTGCAATCGACAAGCTTAGGATCCGTGCCGATAAGGTGAACGTGAATGGCGGGGCTTGTGCGTTAGGGCACCCAATTGGCGCGAGTGGTGCACGTATTCTTGTATCGTTAATTTATGCGTTAAAACAATACCAACAGACCTTAATCAACCAAGGTGAAAACCGTGCGGTTTATGGCATAGCTTCATTGTGTATTGGCGGTGGTGAAGCAACGGCGATCGCAATTGAGGTCCCGGCGAGGAAATAACTATGGTTCAGTCTGTACCCCTCTATATTGAAGGCGAATTTCGTCAATCTGAATCCAAACAATGGATTGATGTGACCAACCCTGCGACAAATGATGTTATCGCTCAACTCCCTTGTGCTACTGAAGCTGAGATTGATCGCGCAATTGCCCATGCTCAAGCTGCGTTTCTTGAGTGGAAAGAAGTTGCGACGCCTGAACGGGCGCGATTAATGCTCAATTATCAGCATCTACTCAAAACCCACCATGATGAACTTGCGAACTTACTCTCGTTTGAGACAGGAAAAACCACTGTCGATGCGAAAGGGGATGTGTGGCGCGGGATAGAAGTTGTTGAGCAAGCCGCCAATGTTGCAAGCCTAATGATGGGTGAAACGGTTGAGAATGTTGCCACAGATATTGACAGTTATTCATTGATCCAGCCATTAGGCGTGTGCAGCGGTATTACGCCTTTTAACTTTCCAGCCATGATCCCATTGTGGATGTTTCCAATGGCGATCGCCTGTGGCAATACCTTTGTGTTGAAACCGTCGGAACAAGTGCCGCTTACTGCGATGCGATTAGCCGAACTTTTTGAGCAAGCGGGGGCGCCTAAAGGTGTACTGCAAGTTGTTCATGGTCAAAAAGGTCAAGTTGATCAGCTGCTCGCTCATCCTGATATTAAAACCGTGTCTTTTGTTGGCTCTGTGCCTGTGGCGCAATACATCTATCAAACGGCGACTACTCATTTTAAGCGGGTACAAGCGTTTGCTGGGGCTAAGAACCATATGGTTGTGATGCCTGATGCCAATAAGGGTCAAGTCATTAATAACTTGGTAGGGGCATCGGTAGGGGCTGCTGGGCAGCGTTGTATGGCGATTTCTGTCGCTGTGTTTGTTGGTGAAGCCAATAGCTGGCTTCCTGATTTAAAAGCGGCAATGGCAAAAGTGACCCCTGGTGTATGGGATGACGAATCTGCCGCGTATGGCCCTTTGATCAGTGAGGCTGCAAAGTTGCGCGTTGTTAACCTTATCGAGCAAGGCAAGCAGCAGGGAGCGATTTGTGAACTTGATGGGCGTGACTATAGCGTAGACGGGTTTGAGCAAGGAAATTGGCTCGCACCGACTCTATTTAGCGGTGTAACGACGGACATGGCGATTTATCAACAGGAGATTTTTGGCCCTGTTTTATTGTGCATGACGGTTGATAGCTTGGAAGAAGCGATAGCCTTGGTTAACGCAAACCCTTACGGCAATGGTACGTCAATCTTTACGGCCTGTGGCGCGGCTGCACGTAAATACCAGCATCATATTCAAGTGGGACAAGTAGGGATAAATGTACCTATTCCTGTACCACTACCTTTCTTTTCATTCACGGGCTGGCGTGGCAGTTTCTATGGTGATTTACATGCTTACGGTAAGCAAGCCGTTCGCTTTTATACCGAAACTAAAACGGTTACCGCCCGTTGGTTTGATGATGATATTCCAGCGGCATTGAACATGACCATTCAGTTGCGGTAGTGGCGCGTTGCCGTTACTCGATCTACGCCTGAAGAAGTGAGGAGTTACCATGAACTTTGATCTTTCCGATGACCAAGGTGCGTTCGCGGAAGCCGCACAACAGTTTTCGAACCAGCAGCTGTTACCCATGGCTGCTGAGTGGGATCAGAACAGTATTTTCCCTAAAGATGTATTGAAAGCTGCGGGTGAAATGGGCTTTATGAGTCTCTACACTGCGGAATCAAGTGGCGGCATGGGCTTAAATCGCCTTGATGCTTCTATTGTTTTTGAACAACTTGCGATGGGCTGTACCTCTACCACTGCTTTTATGACGATTCATAACATGGTGACATGGATGATCGCGAGTTTCGGTACTGAAGAGGCGAAATCTCAATATTGCCCGCAGCTTGTTACGGGTGAATACCTTGGTTCGTACTGCTTGACCGAAGCGAACGCTGGCTCAGATGCGGCGGCATTAACCACTACGGCCACCAAGCAAGATGATGGCTATGTGATAAATGGCGCGAAAGCCTTTATTTCTGGTGCTGGTGATACCGATGTATTGGTGGTGATGGCACGAACAGGTGAGGCGGGAGCGAAAGGAATTTCTGCCTTTGTGGTGGATGCGCATGCCGATGGGATCAGCTATGGCAGAAAAGAGCCCAAGATGGGCTGGCATAGCCAACCAACGCGTTCAGTCACTTTTGATAAGGTGAAAGTGTCAGCCACTACTTTGTTAGGTAAGGAAGGAGAAGGGTTTATTTTCGCCATGAAAGGGCTTGATGGCGGACGGATTAATATCGCGTCATGCTCGATTGGTACTGCCCAGCAGGCCTTAAATCAGGCAAGACAATATATGACTGAACGTAAGCAATTTGGCCGTTCGTTATCCCAATTTCAAGGGCTGCAATTCAAATTGGCAGATATGGCAACTGAGTTGATTGCCGCCAGACAGCTAGTGCGCTATGCGGCTTTTAAATTGGATCAAGCAGATCCTGAAGCAACAGCTTATTGCGCCATGGCAAAACGCTATGCGACTGATGTGGGTTTTAAGGTGTGCGATCAAGCCTTACAGATCTTTGGTGGTTATGGCTATATTCAAGAATACCCACTTGAGCGTTATTGTCGTGATGTTCGTGTGCATCAAATTTTAGAAGGTACCAATGAAATCATGCGTTTGATCATCGCCCGCAGGGTGCTAAGCGAGGGTGTTGATTTGCTTTAGTCGGTCAAGAACCGAGCATTAAGAATCAGGGGTAGCTGAGGGGGAATAATGAAGCCTGAATTTCAATCACAACAAAAGAGTAGTGCGATAAAGGCTGAGCAGCATGGACATGTCGCCTTGCTTACACTGAATAATCCGCCTGCTAATACTTGGACGGCTGACAGCCTGATTCAATTTAAGCAGATCATTGAATCGCTCAATGCGGATAAAAATATCTATGCCTGCGTGATCACAGGTGAAGGTAGTAAGTTTTTCTCCGCAGGTGCGGATTTAAAACTCTTTGCTGATGGTAACAAAGCGGTTGCGCTTGATATGGCACGGTTGTTTGGCGAAGCCTTTGAAACACTCTCTGCATTTCGTGGGGTGTCTATTGCGGCCATTAATGGTTACGCGATGGGCGGTGGTTTAGAAGTGGCGTTAGCGTGTGATATTCGTATAGCGGAAACGCAAGCTGTGATGGCACTGCCAGAAGCTAAAGTCGGACTATTGCCTTGCGCGGGGGGTACGCAAAACCTCACTTGGCTGGTGGGTGAAGGCTGGGCAAAACGTATTATTTTATGTGGTGAACAGATAAGTGCAGAGCAGGCATTAACTATTAAATTGGTCGAAGAAGTGGTTGAGGTGGGTGAGAGTGTGAATGCAGCACTAGCGCTTGCCAAGTCGGTGGGGAGTCAGTCGCCTTCATCGGTAACAGCCTGTAAGGCATTGATCCAAAACTGCCGTTCACAATCGCATCAACATGGCTTAATGAAAGAACGAGAATTGTTTGTACGCTTATTTGATACCGAAGATCAGCAAGAGGGCGTTCAAGCCTTTTTAGAAAAGCGCTCACCGCAATGGAAAAATCAGTAGCAGTAATAAATACCCAGTAAGAAGTATTAATTAGAACAATGAATAAGTGAGGGATAGCTATGGCGGGCACAGTTAACTTTCAATTGCTTGCATCGAAAAGTGGTCACTTAATTGGGGTGGCTGAACTCGATAACCAAGCATCGTTAAATGCATTAAGTTTCGAAATGATTGAGCTACTTTATCATCAACTGTTGCAATGGCAACGCGATGATATGGTTAGCTGTGTTGTACTGTGTGGTGCAGGCGACAAGGCATTCTGTGCGGGTGGTGATGTGAGAGCGATGTACCATGCCATGTATGAAGGAGCCTCTCAGAGTGATGCTCAAAAGCATCAAAGTGAGGATCAAGCCGAACATCAAGATAATCCGCACACTCAGGCGAGCGAGTTTCTGACGCGCTACTTCACGTTAGAGTACCAATGCGATTACCTGATCCACACCTATAGCAAACCTATCATTGCTTGGGGGGATGGTATTGTCATGGGCGGTGGAATTGGCTTGTATGTGGGCGCGAGTCACCGTGTACTCACTGAGCGATCTAAACTTGCGATGCCCGAAATTACTATCGGTTTATACCCCGATGTGGGTGGAACCTGGTTCTTAAATCAATTGCCGAAGGGGATCGGCCTTTTCTTGGGGCTGACAGGTGCTGTGATTAATGCCTCTGATGCGCTGGCGCTCGATATTGCTGAGCATATTATTCCCGTTGATCATAAAGATCAGTTGTTGGACGAGCTGATTCAACTTCCTTGGCAAGCCAGTGATAACCCTCACTTGTTGGTGGATCAAGCGCTGGTGAATTTGAGTGTGGCTGTGCAAACTGATCTTGTACTTCCAACTAAGCAATTAGCGCCTTATTTCGATCAGATCCAAGCTGCATGCATGGTCGATGATCTTCACCTGATCTCAAGCAATATTCATGCATTAATCGCTAACGATAAATGGATGGAAAGGGCAAAAGCGACCATGGCGGCAGGTAGCCCTATATCGGCACATATCTGTTTTCGTCAAGTCACCCAGTATGCCCACCTAGATCTCGCCGACTGTTTTCGACTAGAACTGAGTTTATCGGTTCGCTGTGGTGAACTAGGGGAATTTCAAGAAGGTGTTCGTGCGCGTTTAATCGATAAAACCGGTGATCCTAAATGGTTATTTCCTACGGTTGAGCAAGTCGAAGTCAGCGTTATTGACACGCTATTTACGTCGTTATGGCCAGAAGAGAGTCATCCATTAGCTGGTTTAACGAGCAATGGTTTTTGAACATCGAAAGTTGAAATTGGACTCAGATGGAATGTGAGTTACCCCGTTGAATCGCGCTTTGTGCTTTAGCATCCCTGTAAGAATAGGAGTCATCATGAATACGATTGCGTTTATTGGCCTTGGTAACATGGGTTCACCTATGGTGAAAAACTTACTCAAAGCAGGTTGTTCTGTTCGCGTTTTCGATATTAATGAAACGGCCGCGAAAGCATTATCGCCTCTGGGGGCGGTCGTTGCGCATTCATTGGAAGATGCTGTAAAAGGCGTCGATACTGTCATTACCATGCTACCTGCGGGTGAACATGTTCGCGCAGTCTATTTAGGTGATCATCACGGTGGTGTTGGTTTACTCAACATGGTGAGTGCGAATACTTTCTTAATCGATTCATCAACCATAGATCCTGACTCAGCACGATTAGTTGCTAATGAAGCCCACAATAAAGCGTTGGAGTTTGTCGATGCGCCTGTTTCTGGTGGTGTGGCAGGGGCAGAGGCGGGCACTCTAACGTTTATTGTCGGTGGGTCGAACATTGGGTTTCAGCAAGCACAGAAAGTTCTCCAACATGTGGGTAAGAATATCTTCCATGCAGGGCAGGCTGGTGACGGTCAAATGGCCAAAATCTGTAATAACCTGATGCTGGGAATACAAATGGCAGGTGCCTGTGAAGCCCTTAGTCTGGGTATAGATAACGGGCTCGACCCTAAAGTGTTGTCCGATATCATGTTGCAAAGCTCAGGGCGTAACTGGGCGTTAGAGCTCTATAATCCTTGCCCTGGTGTTATGCCAAACGTGCCCGCTAGTAACCAGTATCAGCCCGGTTTCATGAGTAAGCTGATGTTAAAAGACTTAGGGCTAGGGGCTGATGCTGCTCTAAAAAGCCAAAGTGCGATCCCGATGGGCAGTTTAGCCCGAAACTTATACGCGTTTCACAATGCGAGAGGAAATGAAGCACTAGACTTTTCGAGTATTTTTAAAATGTATTCAAAGAAATAGTGAGAAGGATTTTCGCCCATGGATATTAAAGAGAGCGTGATTGCAATAACGGGGGCAGGACAAGGATTAGGTCAAATGATGGCAATCACATTGGCACAGCTAGGGGCAGATCTCGCCTTAATTGATGTGAATGAAGAGGCCCTTCGTCAAACGCAAGACCAATGCCACATGCTCAGTGCTCGCGCCATGATTTACAAAACAGACGTGACCAATGAGGCTGATGTTGAAACCGCATTTAGCAATATTGTTGAAGATTTTGGTCAGCTTGATGGTTTAATCAATAATGCGGGTGTACTTCGAGATGGGTTATTGGTTAAGCAAAAAGAAGGTGTCTTGTCGAAGATGTCATTAGAGCAGTTTACTACCGTGATGAATGTGAACGTGAACGGTACCTTCTTATGTGGCCGTGAAGCCGCAGCGAAAATGATAGAGACTCAGCGCCAAGGGGTGATCATTAATATTTCGAGTGTGGCACGGGCGGGGAATATTGGCCAAACTAACTATGCGGCATCAAAAGCAGCAGTAGCGACGATGGCGGTATGTTGGGCGAAAGAGCTAAGCCGATACGGGATCCGCGCAGCTGCGATTGCGCCAGGCGTTATCAAAACAGCCATGGCGGATCAGCTTAAACCAGAAGCCATAGAACGGCTTGATAAAATGGTGCCACTAGGACGTATTGGTGATGCTGGCGAGGTTGCCCATACCGTTAAGTTCATTCTTGAAAATGATTACCTAACCGGCCGCGTCATTGAAGTGGATGGCGGTATGCGGATGTAAGCTTGGAGTGAACTAACTTAATTAGCTTGGTATCACAGGACAATTATATAACAGCGCAACTATATAACAGTGCAATTCAGAAAATGGCCTAAAGGGTTTGTCCTTTAGGCCATTTTTCATAAATCGCGCTTTGGCTATGTTTATATTCTATGCAATGGAGTGTGGAAGTTTGACTTTTTCGTTATGTATTTTTAGAAGAAAGTAAACATTAACACAGGCGATAAAGCCATTCGTTACCGCGACAGGCCATGCGTTAATCAGCAACGCATAGGTAGTGAAAAGCATGCAACCAATAAAATTGAGAACACGCAGTTTCACGATATTTTTCATTGTTAGTGATAGAGCAATCATTATCGATGCTGCGTACCCTAACATCTCCACTGTATTCATTATTTATTCCGAAATAGTAATTTTATTTAATCACAGGTAATTAAGGGTAATTCAAAATTAGTGCTGCATTTTGGTCGCAAGCGCAAAGCGATTCCATGCATTGATTGTGATGGTTTGCATCATAGCTTGAGCTGTTTGTTGCTCACCAAAGTGCGCAATACAAGCTTGGTAAGTTGCATCAGAAACACCGACTTGGTGAATGAGTGTCATTTCGTCGACTAATTGCAGCAGTGCTTGCTCTTTCTGGTCAAAACGTGGTGATTCTTTCCATGCAGAAAGTGCAAAAATCTTTTGTTGTTCCACACCCAGCTCTAATGCCGCTTTTGTGTGCATTTCAATGCAATATGCACATTGGTTAATCATTGAGGCTCTTAGTTTGATTAGCTCTTTTAATGCAGCCGTTAATTCGGTAGTAGCAAGGTAACCTTCCAGACCTAGCATAGCGGTTAGTGCTTTAGGTTGAACTTCTGCGATAGCGATACGGTTATTCATAATGTTACCTTTAGTATAAATTTATATATGGAGTTGATTTATAAGTTGGTGCGTCTTATCGACAAGATGAATTGTGCGCTAAAATACCTGAGTGCAGAATAGCTATTGAACCTAAATAAGTTTTGCGTAATTCGCAAAGGTGGGAAATGTTAAATCAAATTAGAATATTAGCGCAGGTTGTCGAATCGGGTAGTTTTTCCAAAGCAGGGCTGGCGCTAAATATGGCACCGTCCTCGATATCTAGATCAATAGATAGCCTGGAGCATACGCTGCAATCAACACTGTTTAGACGTAGTACGCGTAGCGTATCTTTAACCGAAGAAGGTGAGTATTTTTATCAAGAATCGATAAAATTATTGTTTGATGCCAATAAGTTAATCTCAGAGATGAAAGGGGACCGCGCTGAGCCGCAAGGAATGCTGCGTATTTCAGTATTTGAAAGCTTTGGTAATTTGGTTCTAGCTCCTTTATTACCTCGTTTTTTAGCGCAATATCCAAAAGTGAAAGTGGAAATTGATTTAGATAATCACATGGTTGATTTGCACAGCGAGAATATAGATATCGCGATTCGCATTGGTACACCACAAGACAGTAATTTGAAAGCGCGTAAGTTAATGCCAAACCTTACGTCTTTGGTGGCAACGCCTGAATATCTTGCTGCTCATCCTGAAATTAAACAGCCTGAAGACTTACAACACCACAATTGCTTATTAATAAGTCATGCACGGCAGCGCAATTATTTCTACTTTTCGAATGATACAGAGCAGCGGCGCGTTCCCGTTAGCGGCAATTTAGCGTCACGAGGGGGCTCGCCATTGCTAAGCGCTGCGTTATGCGGATCGGGTGTATTACTACTCTCTACATGGATGGTGGAGCCGTATTTGAAATCTCAGCAGCTGGTAGAAGTACTACCTATCTGGACGGCGAGATCTTCTGAGCATGATAGCGGTGAAATTTTTGCTGTTTACAAGGGTATGGAATATCCCAAGCCCCATATAAGAGCATGGTTGGATTTTTTGGTTAAAGAACTCACTAGCTCTTAGATGTTCAATTATAATTTTAAATTATCATTTAAATAAAATTTGATAATTTCAAGTAATCATTAGCTTTCCATATACTCACTCCATCGAAACAAAACGCGAACCGAATATTGAATCTGGAGCTAGTTATGAAAATGAATCACGTAGGTATCATGGTGGGTGACATGGATAAAGCCGTTGAGTTTTATACCAATGCACTGGGTCTTAAAATCGTGATGGGTAATACCAAAGTTGAAGAAGAACGTGAGACTGCAATCGGTCGTATGTGTATCGCTGTTTTTGGTGAAGGCTTTAAAGGTTTCAACATTGCGCATTTAGTCACAACCGATGGCATTGGTGTTGAGTTATTTGAAATGAAAGAGCGCCAAGCACGACATGAAGTTGATTTTTCTCGAATTGGTATTTTCCATTTCTGTCTGCAAACCGATGATTTTGATGGTGTGATTGCACGTACAGAAGAATTTGGCGGCAAAGTACGTATGGACATTATGCGTTACCACCCTGAAGATGATAATAATCAAGCTAAAATGGTTTACCTAGAAGACCCGTTTGGTAATTTATTCGAGCTTTACTCTCACACTTATGAAGAAACCTATGCGTCAGAGTATGAGTAATCAACTTAGGTATAGAGATTGAAGTTTCAGACTGAGAAGGATTGGCAGTAGTGCCAATCCTTTTTTGATCGATTTTGGTGGTATTTCAGGTGGGGGTTTTAGATTTTTTTAATACAACCGTGAAGTCGTCTTTAGAATATTTGTCCTCGATATAGCAGTCGCTTGATAAGTTGCGGCAATAAGATAGGACATGCTCGGAGTGATAACCCTTTAGCAGGGTATCTTCAGGAAACGTCTTTGCATTGAGCAAATTGAAGATCACTACTTCATTAGCAGCTTGGTACATTCTATCGATCATATTAACGAGGTAGTTAGAGTCACAGCTATGGTAGTTAAGAGAGCCTGAGGCAATTACAATGTCGTGCTTTGGCAAAGTGTCTCGGGCAAAGTCAGCGTTAAAGAATTTACTTGCCGTTAATTGGCGTATCTTCGCCTCTTGAATGAAGGCTTTCTGCTGGTCGAAACCTGTGTAATACGCAATATCGTAGTACTGATCAATAAAGGGCTTAAAGTCACCGTAGCCGCACCCTAAATCGAGCACGCTTTTATGATTGAAATCGTGTTGTTTCGCTATGATACGAAAGCGTGACAGTTGTGATTCTTCATCTCGCCAACCAAGAATTTTAGGTGGGTTATCAGGCCACTTTTTATTCCTGTCTTTGTGATAAAAATAGATGTTTAGGCGATCAAGAAAATTCACATTATTTCCTTTGGTAAAGGTTTGTAAGCCATACAGTTATAACTATAGCGATTAAGCCGACTGTGCAGCTTGATACCAATACGATTGGTGGTCGTTTTTATTAAGAACGTCTGGAGTCAAAGATAAAAACCAGTTACTACATCAGAGTAATAACTGGCTGTGATCTTGAGAGGGGAGGTGATGGCTCTGAAGTCGTTTAGTGACTGGAACTATGGCCCATAGAAAGCAACGTATAGTGCCATTCCGCCACCAATCACAAACATGATCATCGCCATAAAAGCGGCAACCTTGTTCAATACTGTAAATAGCTTATCCATGATATCTCCTCGTACTTTGGCGCTAATGTGCCATAAAAGCCTGTAGGTTTCGAGTGCGAAGTTGCAACAAAATACAAAAGCGTAATCAAGCCTTCATCGTTTTATTGCTAATGCTGCTGTAGCCCTACTCACTATCCTTAAAATTGGCGTGATATAGCTATATGTATTATACCGTTTGCTATAAAACCTCTGTTTAGTACTTATTGTGATTGTATAAGATTTTATCTTTTAGGAGAGTATTTATTGCGATTCCATGAGTAAAATTTCAATTCGTGCTTGCTGTTTTACTAATATAAAAATCTCTGCAATCAGGATTAATGCGGTTCCATTTCATCACACTGACGCCTTAACCATGCACCTAGCTTGCGTATATTAGGTTGATCGGCACAGCTTTCTTTATAAGTGAAATAGAAATTATCACCAGTAGGAAGGTCGTGTAATGGAATACGTACTAATTCATGCTGATTCTCTTCTTCAGTCATAAAATAGTGGTTCAATAGCGCGATCCCTTGATTGTAGCGCGCAGCCTCTGCCGAGAGTAGCAGATGGCTGAAATAGTGCATTTGAGCATGGTTAGGTAACGGGAACTGTCCTAATTGACACCATGTTCGCCAATCATCACCTTCTTTGCCCGCTGGCAGTACGGATTTTACGGATAAAAGCGGGAAGTCCCAAAGTGCATCAGGCATAGCTTGGTCTTTGATTTTGTCCCATACCTGCTTACTACACACAGGGTAGAGTCGTTCGTTATAAAGAAGTTCACTGGTGTATTTGGCTTTGGGCGGCTTACAAGTAATAAAGCAATCGGCAGTCTGATCGTTAAAGTCGGGTTCGTCAGCAACCATGGTTAAAGATAGATCTATTTCTGGGTATTCTTGCCGAAGTTTATCAAGGCGAGGGATAAGCCATTTAACGGCTAAGGTGCTATACATTGCTAGCCGTAATTGGCTTTTTTTTCCTTCTTTTATGACATTGCTGGCATGGGCAATATCTTGTAGCGCATTACTGACTGTATCGTAATAGTGCTTACCTTCATCGCTAAGGGAAAGTAGCCTGCCTTGACGAATAAACAGTGGTTTTCCTAAATAATCTTCGAGTAATTTCACTTGATGACTCACCGCACTTTGAGTGACATTGAGCACCTCGGCAGCTTGCGAAAAACTGTTATGACGGGCGACGGCTTCAAAGCAATGAACAGCACGAAGTGGGGGAAGTTTCATTATCGAAATAACTCATACTAAAGTAATATTTATCATTATACTTCATTTTAAAGATTGAATACGCTGCATAAAAATTTCACTAAGTTTAAGAGCATGTTCAATGTCTAATAAATCTGTCGGCTATGCGATGTTGTTACTGATTGTCGGTAATTTAATTGCGGTATTCTCTGATGCGCTGATCAAAACACTTGGTGATGGTGTGGCGGTGTTTCAGTTTGTCTTTTTCCGCCAACTAACAGCGGTGATTATTTTATTGCCATTTTGTGCCAAAAGTTCATTACCTGAATTAACCAGTGGTTTGAAGTGGCATGCACTTCGTGCCCATATTTGGCTTTTTGGCGCTGTTTTTATGGTTTTCGCCATTAATTCGATGCCACTAGCAACTGCGAATGCCATTTTCTATGCCGCTCCTCTTATTATGCTGCCGCTGGCGTTTGTTTTCTTCCGTGAAAAGCTGAGTAAGCAGTCTGTTTTAACTGGTGTGATTGGCTTTATTGGTGTGCTGGTGGTTATCCGTCCAACACACATTGATTGGGCCGCTATTTCTGCATTGGTTGTTGCGCTAACCTTGGCCGGAAATAATCTGCTGATTCGTAAATTACCGACTCACCAGACGGTTGCACAAACCTTACTGTTAACGAATCTAGTTGGTATGCCTGCGTCATTCGGGTTAGCGCTGTGGGAAGGTGAAGCGTGGAATTGGGCGCCTTTACTGACTGCTGCGGGATCAAGCTTTTTTATTCTTATCTATGCCGCCACATGTGTCGTTGCCTATCGTTCGGTTGAAAGTAATAAAATTGCCAGTGCTGAATACAGTGGTTTATTAGGTGCCGTGCTAGTCGGCATTGTGTGGTTTGGTGAAATGCCTGAGATTGAAATGCTAATTGGAGCTGCGTTAATCATCCTGCCTTTATTATTATTGGCGAAGGTTGAGCAAAAACAAAAAAGAGCACGAAAAAAAGAGGTACAAGACGTTGTAGAAATGTCACTTGAATCTGACTTTTCGTTAGCGACAGACCCCACTGTAGAGCGATGAAAATTCATCAAGAATAAGGATATAAGTTGTGCGTGTCTCTGTTGAATAAAATGCAGTAAAAACAGAGAGTAGCATTATGGTAGCACTGAATGTGACCTTGATCTCTCAGCCTCACTTCTACGCCTGCAATAAAGTGCTTTAAGGATGGGGTAATATACATTTATATCGCGAATAATAACGATGAAATTATCTAAATATAAGACGAACAATAACAAGTCATAACTTATTGAAGGACTTCATCGTGGATAAAAGGATAGGAAAAACAACGTTAGCGCTTATGGTAGCCAGTACCCTTATTGGTTGCCAGAGCACGAAAAATACTGAGTCGTTAGGTTATATCAGCGAGCCTTATGAATGCGCCGTACCTATGGTTGAACAATCGCAAGACCTACGTATTTATCAGGTTATGGTTGAAAGCTTTGTAAACGGTAATGACAGTATCGGTCATGGCACAGGTTATGGTACCAGCCACCATAAAGGTGATTTACAAGGCGTGATTGATTCGCTCGATTATATCCAATCGCTTGGCATGAATGCGATTTGGCTAACCCCTATTTTTAATTCGATTCCTGATGAAGGGCAGAACCACTGGGCTGACCGCTTAGATGCGACAGGCTATTTTACCAGTGACTACTTTAGCATTGACCCACGTTTTGGTGATATGGATAAAGCGCGTGAATTAGTCGAAGCTGCACATGCGAAAGGCATGTATGTGTTCTTAGATGGTGTGTTTGGTCACCATAAAGACAACCTTGTTCCATCCCCACAAGGTCGTCTTCCTGCTGGTGACAGCAATCCTGTCGATTACCCAGAAAGTCTCGCTTTTTATCAAGAAGTCGCATCTTACTGGGTTAAAGAACTCAAAATCGATGGGTGGCGTTTAGATCAAGCCTACCAAGTGCCTCTTCCTGCTTGGAAAGCACTGCGTAAAAGTGTTGATCAGGCCTCGCAGTCGGTGACATATCAAAATGCCGAAGGTGAAGCTGTGCATCCATTAGGTTATATGGTTGCTGAGATTTGGAACAATGAAAACTACATCACTCGAACAGGTTACGGTCCAGAAAAAGATCCTGCGTTATGCTCGGCATTTGATTTCCCTGTACGTTACCGCGTTGTAGAAACCTTTGCTGTTAATGAAAACAGTAATGGTGGTAAAGGCGGTGAGTGGCTCGCTGAAGGGATGAAACTACACGATTTATACCCTCCACATGCAAAGCCTAACCTAATGCTGGGCAATCATGATCTAGTGCGCTTTGGCGATTTACTTCAGCGTGGCAACATCGCTAAGCCTGATCAGGCAGAATACTGGGCGCGTCACCGTGCTGCGCTTTCTTTCTTAGGTGCTTATAACGGTCCGATCACCTTGTATTATGGTGAAGAAGTGGGTGATGAAGTCCCGAACTTTGCTGATAAGGCCAGCAGTGATATTTGCGCCCTACAAGGTTACTGTGATGATCATGTAGCGCGTAGCAGCGCCAAGATTGACGGTGTAACGACGCAATTAAACCAACAACAGACTGAACTGCGGGATTATGTTGCTTCTTTAATGACACTTCGCGAGCAGCACCCTGCGATAGTGCATGGTAAGCGCACTTCGGTATTAGCGACAGACGCTGTGTATGTTGATCATAAGCAGAAAGGTGACGATGCCTTGCTTTATATGGTGAGCACTCAAGCGAAAGCAAATATGCTAACCCTTAAGGCGACAGATATTGCATCGGAAGGTGTTTTGGTCGATCTGCAAACTAACGTTCGTTTTGAACCTGTAAATGGTGAATATCAGATCCCACTATCAGGTTTCCAAGCCCGTTTTCTTGAGATAGAAAAATCCTCCAATGCAGGGGTGAAAATTGAAACAACCTCAGCCGTGCTAACGGGAAAAGGGTTTATGGCGCAGTGTGATAACCCAACAGTAGCAGAGGCTGGTCCTAAGACGGAAACCATGTATGTGGTGGGTGATTTTGCAGATTCTGGCTGGAAACACAAAGATAACCGCGCATACAGCTATAAAGGCGACAATACGTATCAAGTGGTGGTGGATGAAGTGGCGGGGGCCTACCGTATGCAGTACGCCACTAAAGATTGGTCGCCACAATACACGGCTGAAGGTTTAGAGCTCAAACCTGGGCAAGAGAAAACCCTACAGTTTGGCGGCTATGGTAAAGATACCGCCGTCACGCTACCAGTGGCAGGCCGTTATGTATGGAGTTTGAAGTTCAGTGATCAAGGTAGCCCACGCCAAATCATGGTCTCTAAATGTGATGAATAGCGAGTCGCACGTATAGTATTAATACCTATTTGGATAAGGGAGCTTTGTGCTCCCTTTTTTGATCGCAATTAAAATAACAAGGTTCTACTTTTTTAGAGAAAGAGATATAGCGATATACTCACTCTTAATGAATACAAAAGAGAGACAGAAATGACCGAGCAGTGCTGTGTAGTGATGACTACGTTCTCAGACGAAAAAGTGGGTAAACGTATTATTGATGCTTTGATTGAGCAGCGGTTAGCGGCGTGTATCCAAGTGCAAGCAATTGAAAGCTACTATCACTGGAAGGGTGAAGTGAATTGCGATGCTGAAAAGCAGATGATGATTAAAACCAAGGTATCGCTATATGATGCGGTAGAAGCTGAAATTGTAAAACGACACGATTATGAAACGCCTGAAATTATCCAACTGCCAATTAGTCGTGGTTTGAAAGGCTATGTTGATTGGATTAATGAAGAGTGCCAATAATCGGCACTCTCAATGTTCTTTCTGCGTCATTCGTTGTTTGCTTTATTGCCAGTAGAATACGGGTTACATATTTGGATAATTAGGTCCGCCGCCACCCTCTGGTGGTCGCCAAGTAATGTTTTGCGAAGGGTCTTTGATATCACAAGTTTTACAGTGCAGGCAGTTAGCGGCGTTGATCACTAGACGCTGTTGGCCTGCGTCCCCGACGATTTCATATACGCCAGCGGGGCAGTAATACTGGCTGGGTTCCCCGTTTTCAGCTAAATGAGAAGTGATAGGTAACATAGGATCACTTAATACCAAATGGCAGGGTTGGTTCTCTTCATGCTGAGTGCCAGAGAGGTATAACGATGAGGGCTTATCAAAACTTAGCATGCCATCTGGTTTGGGATAAGCGATAGGCTTACATTTGGCGAGGGGCTTCAACCTTAAATGGTCTGGCAAGCTGTCGGGTAGTGTCCACGTTGCGCGGTCTTTTAACCAGTTTTGTTCAATACTGGTAAGTACGCCTCCGAATAGTTGGCCGTATTTATGGATGTTAGCGCCGACATTACGTGACTGATGAAGTTCTTGGTATAGCCAAGAATCATGAAATAACCGTTCGTACCCAGGTACTGTGTGGGCAAAGCCTGCGGTGAGTTCATCATGTATTGCTTGTGCGGCGAGCATGCCAGATTTCATCGCGGTATGGCTGCCTTTAATTTTGCCAAAGTTAAGGGTACCTGCATCGCAACCAATCAATAATCCACCATGAAACTGCTGGCGAGGCAGTGAAGATAAGCCGCCTTTAGTGATAGCTCTTGCGCCATAGGTTATGCGTTCGCCGCCGTGTAAATACTGGGCAAACACAGGGTGGTGTTTCATTCTTTGAAATTCATCAAAGGGGCTTAGATAGGGGTTTTGGTAATTTAAATCAACAATTAGCCCAACGGCGACATAGTGCTCTTCTGAGTTTTGATCTTCTAAACGATTGCCTTCAAGGTGATAAAGAAAACTTCCTCCTGTCGAATCAGACTCACTAAGAGGAAAACCCGTACCGTGGATCACGAGCCCTTCTTGATGTTGTTTGGCAGGGATTTTCCATAATTCTTTAATGCCTAGCGCATAGTGTTGGGGCGGTTTGTTGTTATCTAAATGGTAATGCGCAATGAGCTGTTTACCTAAGTGTCCGCGACTTCCTTCAGCAAAAATGGTGTATTTGGCTTTTAACTCAATACCCGCTTCAAAAGTGGCTTTTGGTTTACCTTGCTTATCACGCCCCATATCCGAAGTGATCACACCTGTGACGGCATTACTGCTGTCGTAACAAATATCGGATGCAGCGAAACCCGGAAAAATTTCGACACCAAGTTGTTCTGCCTGCTTGGCTAACCAACGGCACAATAAGCCTAAACTAATGATGTAGTTGCCATCGTTATTCATACTGTCAGGCGCGAGGTGTTCAGGCACAACAAGGTGGTTGTTGGCATTGGTCAGCCAGTAAAGATGGTTCTCAGCAACTTGAGAAACAATCGGTGCATCTGTGTGTTCCCAATCAGGGAAAAGCTCATCAAGCGCACGCGTTTCGAATACCGCGCCAGACAGAATATGAGCACCAACTTCAGCGCCTTTTTCAAGCACACAGACATTGGGTGGCGGTTTTTTTTGCTGTTTTGCTATCAGCATTAACTGGCAAGCCGCTGCTAACCCTGCAGGGCCAGCACCGATAATCACCACATCAAACTCCATACATTCTCGTTCCATCAAAGCGACCTCTGTGTGCGATTTACGTATATAGAAACTGGCGATTTACAGTATAAATTTAACTATAGCGCAGTTGACGTAAACGTAAATTAAACTAGGCTCAAAGAATCATCTGAGGCACATGTGCCACACATATAACGAGATTAAAAACAGCGCACAAGGCTCTCAAAGACATTTCTTTTTTAAGAAGGAAGACACTGTGAAAGTGCTAGTAGCGATTAAGCGTGTGATTGACCCTTATGTGAAAATTCGGATTAAAGATGATGGAAGCGGCGTGGAAGATAGCAATGTCAAAATGGCAATGAATCCATTTTGTGAAATTGCCGTTGAAGAAGCGGTGCGCTTAAAAGAAGCGGATATTGCCTCTGAAATTGTTGTCGTTTCGGTAGGTGATGATACCTGCCAAGAACAATTACGAAGCGCACTCGCATTAGGAGCCGATCGCGCGATCCATATTGCAACATCCGATAAATTAGAACCTCTTGCGATAGCCAAGTTACTCAATGCGTTAGTGCAAAAAGAACAACCGTCTCTGATGTTATTGGGCAAGCAATCTATTGATACCGACAACAACCAAGTTGCCCAAATGTTATCTGCGCTAACGGGTTATCCTCAAGGTACTTTTGCTTCTGAACTTACTGTGAATACGCAAACTGTGGTTGTCACGCGTGAAATAGACGGTGGCCTAGAAACCTTATCGCTCCAGCTACCTGCCATTATTAGCACCGATCTTAGATTAAATGAGCCTCGCTATGCATCTTTGCCCAATATTATGAAAGCCAAGCGCAAGCCGTTTGCGGTTATCGCGATTGATGAGTTTGAGCTCGATATAGCACCAAGACAGGAGATTATCGACGTTATGGTGCCACCGAAGCGCGAATCAGGGATCCGCGTTGAATCAGTGCAAGAGCTAGTCACTAAATTGCGAAATGAAGCGAAGGTGATCGAATGAAAACCTTAATTATTGCGGAACATAATGGACATTCACTAGCGACTGACACCTTAAAAGTAGTACGTGCAGCTGCAAGTTTAGATCAACAAATAGATATGCTGATAGCAGGCGAAAATGTGAATGCTATTATTGAGCAAGCTCAGCGTATTGAAACAATAGATTCTGTGCTGGTGGCGGATTCATCGTGTTATCAGCACGCTCTTGCTGAAAATGTATCGGTACTGGTTGAAGCTATGGTTAGTGAGCACTGCGATAGTCCCGAAGGCTATAGTCACATACTTACTGCTGCGACCACGTTTGGTAAGAACCTTTTGCCAAGAATCGCGGCATTATTGGATGTGGGGATGCTGTCTGATGTGATAGAGATTGAGTCGAAAGATACGGTTATTCGGCCAATTTATGCGGGCAATGCGCTCGCTCGGGTTCGCTCTAACGACCGTATTAAAGCGATATCGGTACGGGCATCGGCTTTTGATGCTGCAGAGCAACTTTCAGACTCTCAGGGATCTGCGCCAGTTAATTTCGTAGCTATAACGCATCAATCTCTATTAGTTGAATTTGTTTCTCAGCAAGTGGTTGCGAGTGCTCGCCCTGAATTGCCAGCAGCGCGTGTAGTCGTTTCGGGGGGGCGAGGGTTAGGCAGTAAAGAAAATTTTGCTATGGTTGAGCAGCTTGCCGATAAGCTCGATGCAGCCATTGGGGCTTCGCGAGCAGCGGTAGATGCGGGTTATGTATCTAATGAGCTACAAGTAGGCCAAACGGGTAAAATTGTTGCGCCTGATTTGTACATTGCGATAGGGATTTCAGGGGCTATTCAGCATTTAGCTGGAATGAAAGATTCTAAGGTGATCGTCGCGATAAATAATGATCCTGATGCCGCTATTTTTGAGATTGCAGATTATGCGTTGATCGGAGATTTATTCGAAATTTTACCTGCGCTGATTGATGAACTTGGCTGAGTGGATGAGAGTCAAAAGATAGAAAAACGGCACACATTCGTTGTGTGCCGTAGAGAAAGGCATTTATTCGTAAAGGATAAAGCATACTCAAAATGCAAGTAATACCAAGCTAACTAAATAATGATGAAACTACTTATTCATATTGGTATATCTGACTTGCGGCAGTGGATTCAATTTAATACTAGCTCAAGAAATCAACTTCGAGTAAAGCGATATGACTGAACTTTAACATCTTGTCCATCGACAGCAGCCCATGTATCTACCATCCAAACATTGTTCCCCGCAAAGCCAAGCTCTAAGCGCACTTGTGAGGCATCAATACCTTTAATGACACTGACATCCGTCGATTCTGGATAAAAGTTGTAGCGATTATTGGCTGCTTGGTACTCACCCACAAATTGAGCGGTTGTGTTATCAACATTGTTTTTTACAGCAAGGATATAACCCGTTGATGGTGTAAAGCTGAACTCTGCTGTCATGGCGAGTGAATTTGCACTGCCGTTAACTTGTAAGTTGTTGATAGCGACTTGAGCCGCCGTGGTTTTGGTTAAAGATCCACGGGCATCGGCTTTCGCATTAATGGTTTCACCCGTCGTACTGCTCCAGATTGCCACTTGCCAGTTGCCTGTAAACTTATCAAGATCAGCCCAAGCTTGAGGCTGAGTGGGCGTAGGTGCTGCGTTAACACCTTGTTGTTGGCTATTTCCTATTTGGGCAATGGCATCATCACGGCTGGAATGGCGTTGGTTATCGCGATTGTTATCAAGATCAACCATAGAACCGCTGACTCCCCCTGCAACCCCACCTGCGATCGCCCCTTTGGCAGCAAGCTCTGCATCACCAGTAAGCGCACCCATGGTTAGCCCTAGCAATGCACCACCAATAGCACCTTGCTTAGTGGCGGCATTTGGGTCGTTTTGATCAGGGTTAACACAACCAGTTAGTAAAGTAGCACTCAGTACAGCGGCGATAGAAGTTTTTAGTAAAAGGGTCATAGTTCGGTCCTGCTGGCTGTTTCTATTTGATAGGGATGATAGTAAGGATTAATACTGAACAGAGCCTGAGTAATAAAACAGCGCTTTAAATTAAGAGGATAGAGTGTGTAAATGTGTGAATATAAATACCTAAAAACAGCTGGTTAGCTAAGTAAGTGTTACGCTTTGTTACATTTGATACTGCTACCTAATCGAACTATTTCGATAGAGAAGGGACGCAATTATTATTATGACTGGCTAAGAACAATGATGAGATAGGAAAATGTTTTTATTTAAATGGTAAGATGAACAAAGACAGGGAGATGTTATGAAATTTGCAAAGTATTGGGAAAAACAAGACGTTAATGTTGATGAACAACAGTTTGGGCAGCCTATTATTTCGGTTTGGGGCGGCTCGAATACATCTTCTGAAGATGCCGATCATAATGCCCAAAAACGGGTTGCATCTTTAAACGCATTTATGGCGAGTGATTTCACGGAAAAGGGTGATTATGAATACTGGGTAGGCTTTGTTCGAGAGGAGTTACTCGAAGAAGTTAAAGCACCTGATGATACTGTACTGGCAGTACTAACGCGTAACCATTATGGTGCGCTTGTCCTCAATACTGATGTTGCATTGTTTGGTGATATTGACGTTACCCCCCCTTCTTTTATTGAACGTTTTCTGGAAAAGTTTGGTAAGACGAAAAAAGATAAGAGCTACTATTTAAAAAAGATAGAAGCTTATCAAGCTGCGCACCCCGATTTGTCCTTTCGGGTTTATGAGACACATTCTGGCATTCGTTTTATAGAAACGAGTCGCGTCATTAATTCGCAAGATCCTATTGTTACTTCGTTATTTAAAGATTTGAATGTCGATCATCTTTATCAGCACTTGTGCCATCGTCAAGCATGTTTTCGAGCTCGCCTCAGCCCTAAGCCCTGGCGGATTGGTATGGCGCGCCCAGCGAGTCGCTTCCCTCGATGTAATGAAAATGAAATGACGGCATTTAGACTGTGGTTAAGTGGCTATGAAAAAGCCTCCCAAGGCACGACAGTGGTTAAGCACCTTGCCTCTTTTGGTGCTAGGCGTGCCGATGCGACCGTACAAAGGGTGATTGAACTGCATGATCGACACGCTTGTTTACGTTCTGGAACGTTAGCATAACGTCTTTAATTGTTACTTTAGCTTTCTAGCTGCGTGACGAGTGCCTTCATAAAACGTGCTGCTTCACCGCCTGTACAGGCACGGTGATCAAAGGTCATTGAAAGTGGGAGGGCATTCACTTCTTCGGCTTTCCCGTTAGTGAGTACCAGTTTCTTGATGATCCTACCTGCTCCAACAATTGCGACTTGCGGGGGCGAGACAACTGGGGTGGCATAAATACCGGCAATCGCGCCAAAGTTGGTAAGTGTAATGGTGCCGTGTTGGAGCTGCTCTCGTCCAATTTTCCGCGCTTTTATACCTGCAACAGTATCGTTAATCCACTCTCTGATGTCCTCGGCATGAAACTCATCAGCATGACGGATCACAGGCACATACAGTCCATATTGGCTGTCTACTGCAACGCCAATATTCACCATGCTATGTACGCACCGAGTCATGGTATCAGGATCGAACCACGCATTGAGCGCGGGTTCTTTCTTACAGGCGGCGACAATAGCTTGCACTAACCGTGTTGTTATATCCTCGTTGGCAGCCCAAGAACTCAATATGGCTTCTTCTGTAATGGTAACGGCAGCTATTTGTTGGTGGGCCTTAGCCATACTTGCCGCCATGCTACGACGCGCACCTCTTAGCATTTCAGTGCCTGGACGTTGTTGATCACTAGCTTCATGTACGTCGCAGTCGAGGATCACCCCATCAGGACCAGAGCCTTGAATATGATGTAAATTGATACCGAGTTTTTGTGCTAAAACTCGGGCTGAAGGGAGTGCTGTAATCACCATTTTTTCATCATGTGACTTTTCACTCCCTACCCAAAATTCATCGATATTGATGTTGTGGCTAGTTTGAGAAACATTGCCGACTACAGTTGCAGCATCGTTTTTGGCACTGGGAGTGCTTGAGTTGTGAGTATCATGCTCACGATTTTTTGAGCTGCTAGACGATGTCGTTTTTCTATTTGCAGAAGGCGGTGAAGGTAAGCTTGTCCCAGAAGCCGCTGTTGTTGCGGTTACTTGCTCATCAATTTCGACCAACAGACAACCTATATTAATAATGTCACCTTCATTACCGTGCCTGCTCATGATCGTACCGCTGTAAGGGGCTGGAACATCGACGGTTGCTTTAGCCGTTTCAACGGTTAGGATAATTTGGTCTAGTGTGACAACGTCACCAATATTGACGTGCCATTCTACAATTTCAGACTCTGCCAACCCTTCGCCTAAATCGGGCAGTGTGAATGCTTTCATTTCCAACCCTCCACTAATTCTCTGGCAGCCGCAATAATGTCAGCCTCTTGGAGCATGAAGTAGTCTTCATTGCGGTAATAAGGCATTACTGTATCCATACCTGTTACGCGCTTCGGTGGGGCTTTTAATAAGCACATGGCATGTTCGGCAGTGCGGGCGATAATTTCACCCCCTACGCCTCCTGTTTTACAGGCTTCATGAACAACCAGTAACCGTCCTGTTTTTTCAAGTGAAGCGAAGATGGTGCGCATGTCTAGCGGCTGAATAGAGGCCAAATCGATCACCTCGGCTTCTATTCCTTGCTTAGACAATTCATCGGCAGCTTGTAGTGATTCGACCACGCATGCTCCCCAAGTGACTAAAGTAATATCGCGACCTTTACGCAGTGTGAAACAGGTATCGAGTGGTAGTGCATTGCCATTATCTTCAACATTAGATTTTACCGTGCGATAAATCCTCTTTGGTTCAAAGAACATCACTGGGTCATTGCTGCGAATGGCAGCAAGCAATAAGCCATAAGCACGTTGTGGAGAAGATGGGATCACGACCTTGAATCCGGGAGTGTGGGCAAACAGCGCTTCGACACTCTCAGAGTGATGCTCTGGTGCATGAATACCACCACCAAATGGGGCACGGAAGACAGCAGGGCAGGTGAGGCGACCACGGGTTCGGTTTCGCATTCTGGCGGCATGACACATCAAATGCTCTAGCGCAGGAAAGACAAAGCCTTGGAATTGAAATTCAGCCACAGGACGTAGCCCTTGGCTAGCCATACCGACAGTGACGCCGCCAATTAATGCTTCGGCAAGCGGTGAGTCAATAACGCGCTTGCAGCCGAATTTGTCTTTAAGTCCAACAGTTGCTCGGAAAACACCGCCGTTATCACCGACATCTTCACCCAGCACGATAACTTTCGGATCACTTGCCATTTCGTGATGTAAGGCGAGGTTAACAGCTTCAAGTAGAGTCATCTCAGCCATGTTTTGCTCCTTGCATGCGCATTGCTTTATTGATGATGGCATCACGTTGCTGATGTAAATCATCACTGAGCGATTCATATAAGTAATCAAATGCGGATTCTGGTGCTTGTGGAATAATTGCGAGGTAACGCTCAACTGCGGCTTCTACGTCTTTTCTACACAGCTCTAATAATTCGGTTTCATCTTGTTCTGTCCATCGGCCAGCGTTGATGAGGTACTGTTTTAAGCGACTAATTGGCTCGTATTGCCATGCTTGCTGCAATTCATCTTCGCTACGGTAGCGGCTAGCATCATCGGCAGTAGTATGATCGCTTAAACGATAACTTATCGCCTCTATCAGTGTGGCACCTTTACCTCTGTAAGCTTGTTCCAGCGCTGTTTTGACTGCATCAAGCATAGCGACGACATCATTGCCATCGACTGTGATCCCAGTGATCCCTGCGCCTTTTGCTTTGTCAGCAAGAAACTCTGCACCGCACTGAATTTCGCGTGGAACAGAGATTGCCCACTGATTGTTATTGATGACAAAAACTAACGGAATATTCCAGCTTCCGGCGCAATTAATGGATTCCAAAAAATCCCCTTTAGAGGTTGCGCCATCGCCACAAGTGACTAATGCAGCATGGTGACCGCCTTCAATTTTAAGTGCTGCGGCAACACCAACTGCGTGAGTACACTGGGTGGCAATAGGGACGCAAAACGGCAAATCACGTGAAGGACGGTTATGAGGGGCTGATTCGGAATGAAAATCACTGCCACGTTCATCGCCACCCCAATATTGGAGATTTTTTTCCATGGCGATACCCCGCGCCCACATGGCGGGCATATCTCGATAATAGGGGATAAAAACATCGTCAGATTTTAATGTGCGACCAATGGCAACACCAATGGCTTCTGCACCAAGATGTGAAGGATAAGTACCGAGTTTACCTGTGCGTTGAAGCGCAACGGCTTTGTTGTCATATACGCGGGTGAGCACCATGTCGCGATAGTAGCTAACCAACATGTCGTGGCTTAGCCAAGCTGGCAGCGGAGTAACCAGTGTGCCTTTGTGATCGATAAACCGATGCATCGGCATTGCTTGAATATTCATCTCAAGCTCCTTGTCTCGCAGCCACAATGGTTAGCTGCAATAGATGAAAGCAAATGAACCCGTGTTTATCGTCACAGATTAACGACCATCTCGTAGCTGCTGGTCCGACATCTTATTCGTGTATTTCCCTTACTGTCAGAGTTTTTACGCGTTTGATCCATCAAACTTAGCGTTAAGTGATGATAAACCTAATAGGTTAAGTGTAACTAAAATGTTAAATTGCGCTTGCAATAGTAATAAATTAATCAGTAAAGAATTCAATACAGTAGGAAATGCTAGAAATGAGTCAGTTCGCTCCTTTCTGTTGGATGAATATTTCATGAAAAAGCAGAGCCGCTGTAGAAGACTTGAGAGAATAAAGGGTAAAAGAAAACACTACGCTTATGTTCTTATCGAAATTACGGCCACTTTGAAGGTGGGTTAGTAAAAGAAATATGGCAAGATACCTTATTCGCCGTATTGAATAATAAAAGGAAGTAAAGATGGAAGTATTAGCGATTGCCAAGCGTGAAAAATCACGCGCACCAATGGAAGAAATGACACAAGCCTTAGTGACGACAGAGCAAGGCGTTGTAGGCGATTTTCGTGGTAAACCAGGAAAACGTCAGCTAACGGTATTGAGTGCAGAGTCATGGCAAGATGCATGTAACGATGTGAGTGCAGATCTTCCTTGGACAGTCCGCCGTTCGAACATTTTGATCAAGGGTATTCGTTTTAACGAGGCAAATGTAGGTGATGTGATCCAAATTGGCGAAGTTAGATTAGAAATTACACGCGAGACAGATCCATGCCCTCGTATGGATGAACAACATGACGGGCTGACTCAAGCGCTCATGCCTGATTGGCGTGGTGGTGTATGTTGCTGTGTTGTCGCTGATGGCGAAGTGAGAGTGGGTGATAAAGCGGTATTACTAGCCGCTGGTGGCGTGATCTAGTGAGGCGTTTGACTTAGCTGGTATTTGTCTCACCATTGAGAAAAATAGCGCTTCGCCCCAACGTAGCGCTATTTTCGGTCAATACTGACAATATGTATTGATGGGAAGGCTCTGACAATGAAAAGCATGTTGCTACCTCTTTTAAGCTGCCTTGCAGCATGTAGTTCCCAACAAAGTGCCAATCAGCCACTGAATGTTAGTCAGTACGTTGAACAAACCTGCTACACGTCAGCCTCGGATGAGCTGTCTTCCTCGTTCGATACCTTTCTTGATCACCGTAAAGATGAGCTTGCAGGGCTACGCTCTGAATTAACCGATGAAAATTTTCAACAATTACATTTTGCGCTAAGTCATTTCTCAACGTATTGGGAAAAGCTAGAAATTGAGCGAAATCAGGCTTGTGAACAATGGGCCGCTTGTCAGTTTATTACCGAAAGCAGTCATGCAGCCTCTAGCATGCAACCATCGCCACATTGCGAAGCGCCAAACTTTGAATACAATGTCAGCCGCGTAAAAATGGTGACCTTTTTAAGTGACGTCGCTAACTTGCAATTACAACGTTCAGGCGAATAATGTCTCCCACGCTTAAAGCTAATTGAGTGCTCTAAGAGTAGGCTCGAGCAGCTTATCTTGGCAGTAATTGCCATTTATAAAACCCCCTGATATTTACTAATTGAGTATAAAGGCTTGATTTTAAAGTTGAGTTTACTTATACCTATTATATGCAATTATTTAACATTTAATATCATTGTCATTTTCGAGAATGATACTTAAAGTAAACCTTTCAAACCCTTTTTTTCACTGTTGATAGGAGGTTCTATGGCTACTAGCCGTAAAATCAGTAAGGAACGTTTAGCGCTTAAGCTCTCTCTTGTGGGGACAATTTTGTTGGCCACAATGGGGATTAGCTATGGATTGTATGTCGGATCCAACGCCATATTACTCGACGGCATGTTTTCACTTCTTAGTATGGGTATGACGGGTCTTAGCCTTTATACCGCTTACCTTGTAACCAAACCTGATGATCGTCAGTTTCAGTTTGGTTATGCGCATATCGAGCCTTTGATCAATGTCGTCAATGGCTTGCTTATCTTAGTAACGTGTCTTTGGGCGTTTATCGGTGGTGTGCAATCCATTGTCGAAGGCGGACACGATATTGTGCTCGAACATGCGCTGGTTTATGCCGTTGTTTCAACCGTTAGCTGTTTTGCTATTTATTTTACTGAAACGCACATTGCGAAAAGTATCGAATCAGAATTGGTACGAGTTGACTCCCAAGAGTGGATGATAGACGGTATTTTGAGTGCAGCCTTACTCGTAGGTTTTCTGGTTGTAATGGCACTGGATTCTTTAGGTTATTCTCGTTGGAATGCATATGTGGATCCAATTTTAGTATCAGCGCTTGCTATCTCGGCGTCAGTGCTACCTATTCGAGTTTTAAGCCGTAACTTACGTGAAGTTCTCCTTGTGGCGCCACAAGGTAAAGTGCAAGACCGTGTTGATGGTGTCATTGAAGCAATTTCAAAGCAGTATGAGTTTGATGATTACACCCATCATTTGGCGAAAACAGGACGTCAGTACGACTTGGAAATTAATATCTTGGTTGATAGTAGCCCTCATTGGACGACCCAACGACAAGATGCCATTCGTCAAGTTATTTGGGATAAGTTGAAAGGTGAGCTGGGTGATACATGGTTATCAGTGAGTTTTACCACTCAGGAACGTTGGTTATAAATAGGAAAACCTCATAAAGCATTGAAGTAAAAGCCAATAACATCTTTGTCGATGTTATTGGCTTTTTAC
>NZ_NOIF01000036.1 GCF_002265265.1 Photobacterium sanguinicancri | reverse complement strand
ATTATGGATTCAATCAAATAAATAACCATTATATTAGTAAGACAATAGATGTGTTTAACCTATATTACTTACCGGTTATTTACTCAAAGTCAGCCGTATTTCAATTTAAAGCTACGTCTTTTAAACCTATGTATTTTAAACCTATGTTTTCGCTAGACCTCAGTACAGCCATTGATAAGTAATCAATGCTGGCTAGCTCACTCTGCCATCTCAACCAATCGCTTTATCTCAGCTTACATAAAAGGCAAACGATTGCTTTTTTACTGGCAGAGTCTTCAACTTCTGGTATGATCCGCACAGAAACAGGCAGTTGCCCTTCACAAGTACCAACAACAAGTGAGTACTTGTGCTTTCATCGCATTAATATGAAATAGGAATTTCGCCATGAGCCTCGCTGATCAAGTTCTTGCTGTAAATAATGACCTTCCAATCCGTACCGACAAACCCGTGCATAGCGGTAAAGTACGTTCGGTATATTGGTTAACTGAAGAAGACAGCCAGCGTCTGATTAAAGAAAAAGGCTACAATGTTAAGCCTGATGCCCCATTAGCAATTATGGTTATTAGTGACCGTATCTCAGCTTTTGACTGTATCTGGCACGGCGAAGGCGGCATGAAAGGTGTACCTGGTAAAGGGGCTGCTCTTAACGCGATTTCAAACCACTGGTTCAAGCTGTTCAACGAAAATGGCTTAGCCGACAGCCATATTTTAGACATTCCTCATCCTTTCATTTGGATTGTCCAAAAAGCGAAGCCTGTTATGATTGAGGCGATTTGCCGCCAATACATTACGGGCTCTATGTGGCGTTCATACGAGAAAGGCGAACGTGAATTCTGTGGTATTGAAGTACCAGAAGGCTTAACGCGTGACCAAAAGCTACCTGAATTGCTGATCACCCCTTCAACCAAAGGCATTTTAGAAAATGTTCCCGGCGTGCCTGCGGTTGATGATGTAAATATTACCCGCAAAAATATTGAAGATAACTTTGCAGCCTTCAATTTCAAATCTACCGATGATATTGCGTATTACGAGAAGCTATTAAAAGAAGGCTTTGATGTGATCAGCGGTGAACTCGAAAAGCTTGGCCAAATCTTCGTTGATACTAAATTTGAATTTGGTTATGTGGAAGATGCACAAGGTAACGAAAAGCTGATCTATATGGATGAAGTGGGTACACCTGATTCATCACGTATTTGGGAAGAGTCTTCTTACCGTGACGGTAAAATTGTCGAAAACTCAAAAGAAGGTTTCCGTCAGTTCCTGCTTAACTACTTCCCTGATGCCGACATTCTACTTAACAAAGATCGCATGGACGAGCGTTTTGCCCTTGCTCGTGATAATGAGCTGCCAGAAAGTGCATTAATGGCGTTATCAAAAACCTACACAGAGATCGCTGAAAAAGTAACAGGTCAAAAAATTGTCCTTAGCCAAAATCCTAAAGCTGAGATCGTCGCGATCCTACGTGAGCAATACGATTTGATCGATTAAGCATTACGGATAATCTCTACAAATTTGAACTGATATCAAAAGGGCTGCAATTGCGCAGCCCTTTCTTATTCTATTGTTTCGCCATTCACGCGGCTTTTCGTGTAAACAGCCACACCACGACATCTGGGTTCGAAGGGAAATACCAATGAATATAAGAGGCGGTTGTCGCCCCTTTGGTCCACACAGGATCGGTCTTACGACCATATTGGCTCACAGGCTGAGTTAGCACTTCTTCCTCCGACGAGGTCATTGAATAATGGAAAGTGTGTCCACGTAATGTGCCTAGCTCAAATGCCGCTTCAACTATGCCTAATGCTGCCAGTTTAGGCTGCATACGAGAATGCGCATTAAGCACTCCACACATAGCGACAGGAGAAGTATTCAACCTAGCTGTTTCTGATTCACCCTCTGGTGCTACCACCGCCGTTAACGTTTTATTAAGGTAAAGCATGCCGCCACATTCTGCGACACATGGCTTACCTGCTTGAACGTGCTGTTGAATTTGAGTGATAAGCGCCTGATTAGCATGTAACGCATCAAGGTGAAGTTCAGGGTAGCCGCCCGGTAAATACAAGGCATCACAGCATGGTAACGCGGTACCCGTGAGGGGTGAAAAATAGACCAGATCAGCCCCCAAGGCTTCTAGCAGCTCAAGGTTTGCCTGATACAAAAACAGAAAGGCGTTATCTTTTGCGACCGCTACCGTCACACCAGAGAGTGCCGTTTTTTGTACCTCAGTCAAAGCGCAGGGATCATCATGTAGATCAAATGCGATTGGTTTAGGCAATGGAATGTCACTACTGGCTGCAATGACACTTGCGGCATGATCTAGCCTAGCTTCAATGTCATCCAGCTCACTGGCCTGTACCAAGCCTAAGTAACGCTCAGGTAAAGCCAAATCCATGTCTTTCGGTAACCAACCACAGAATGTCAGCGGTGGACGTAAACTTTCTTGCAGCATTTCAGCGTGACGCTCAGAGCCAACACGGTTTGCAATCACGCCAAACACATCAACATCCTGACGGTAGCTGGCTAGCCCATGTGCAATCGCACCAAAGGTTTGTGCCATTGCGCCTGCATCTATCACAGCCAAAATAGGGATACCAAACGCCGCGGCAATATCAGCACTGGAGCACTGGCCATCAAACATCCCCATCACGCCTTCAATTAAGATCAAATCCGCTTCTTGCGATGCTTGTGCCAGTAAATTTCGACAATGTGCTTCGCCACACATCCAAAAGTCCAATTGATATACAGGTGCTTTAGAAGCTAAGGCTAAAAACTGCGGGTCAATAAAATCAGGCCCTGTTTTGAAAACCCTTACATTCTTGCCTTGCTGCGTGAAGTAACGCGCTAATGCTGCAACAACCGTGGTTTTCCCTGTGCCAGATGCCGGTGCTGCCACAACCAAGGCTGGGCATGAATATGAACTCATTGATTGTCCTTAATGTGTGTTAATACTGTGTTTACGCGCTGCAAGTCAGCATCATTGTGCGGCAAACCAAATCGAATCGCATGTTTCTCGTCGCACAGTCGCACCAGTACCCCTTGTTTGGCTAGTGTTTGATGCCACCAAGCCGCATGCGGCAGCTGAACTGTATGAAAAAGTATCCCACTGGCCATTGTTGCTTCAACAAGGTTATCTTTGCTGGAAAAATGGAGTGACAACACTTGGTGTAATTTATCTGCCATGGCACAGATTCGTTCACGGGTTTGCTGCTGCCAAGGTGTATCCGCTAATGCTTGCTGCAAGATATAACGGCTAGGTCCTGCAACCGTCCAAGGGCCAAGTAATGCCTGTAACGGAGCAAGCACCTTGGGCTGAGCGATCACAAAGCCAACGCGTGCCCCTGCTAAGCCAAAGAACTTACCTATAGAACGTAACACAACTCGATTTTCAGATAGCGTTTCAGCAGCACCATTTGCTCGTACTGCTGGATTGTTACTGTGTAAAAGCGAATGCGCTGGCGTGAGATCCATAAAAGCTTCATCAACCACCAGCCAACCACCTCGCACAGCCAATGCTTGCTGCCACAGGTGTAATTTATTAGCTGAAACATAATGGCCCGTTGGATTATTCGGGTTAATCACTACCAATACATCTATGCTATTTAGCTGCTCAGCGGATGGCTCATCAGGGTAAAAAACCAAAGAGATAGTAACCGTAGGAAATTGCGTTAACGCTTTTCGCCAAGCCTGTTCATGCTCTTTATAACCTACCTGCGGCAACGCAATCTGAATATCTTTTTTGCAGCTCCCCTCGCCTTCGCAATCACTTTCAATCAATGACGATAGGATCACACAGGGCAGCGCCATAATAGCAGCTTGGCTACCTGCGACAGGCAAGAGTGATTCACAACCGTAATATTGCTGCGCAACTTCCATCAAACCATCGTCATCTTCAGGCAGACGATTCCACACATATGTTGGGATCTGGCCGATAGGATATGTCCAAGGGCTAACGCCTGTAGAAAGATCGATCCATTCTTCTAGCGGCCGTTGATACAAGGCCGCGTACTCGCGTAACTTTCCACCATGGTTCAGCATGTTTTACTACTCATAAATAATGTTTTATAGCCTTTATAGCGCGGCAATAATCACCAAGACAGCGACCCATAGCCACGCGCTGCGTTCCACTAAACCACAGGCTAACGCTATTGCGGCTGCCGTTGCTTTCTCACCTTGCCCCATGAAGATCTTATCGTGTTGAACCCCATGATAGATTGCTGGCCCACCAATGGTGGTATTGATTGCCCCTGCGCCACTTGTCATCACAACCCCACCGTTAGGGCTGGCACACAAATGCGCTTGAGTACGCCAACAATGAAGCGCATTTTTAGTGTTCCCCACTAAGGCATAAGTCAGGCCTGTTAGCCGAGCGGGTAACCAGCCCATCGCATCATCAAGTTTTGCCGCGCTGTAACCAAAGTGGCAGTAACGATCATTTTTATACCCCCACATCGCATCTAAGGTATTCACTAATCGAAACAAAACAGCGGCTGGCGCACCACCAATTATGAACCAGAACATGGCACCAAAAACGGCATCGTTACCATTTTCAAGCACTGACTCCACCGTTGCTGACGTCACTTGATACTGATCCATTACGCTGGTATCACGGCTGACAATCCAACCCACTTTTTCACGCGCGGCACAAAGGTCACCAGCTACCAAAGGGCGGTAGATCCACTGTGCGTGCTGCAATAAACTGGTTTTCCCCACCGTGAAGTACAACACGATGACATTTGCCGCTAACCACAGATATAGCGATGCATGATAGAGCCAATCAAATAACCAGTATGTCACCAACAAAATAGGCAAGATCGCCAAGCACCACGCGCAGACACCAAGCAAAATGCCTCTTGATCTCGTATTAGCCATTCGAGAGCAACGTTTTTCAGAAGCGCGAACGGCCTGGCTCGACACTGATCGATTTAGCTGCTTTTCAATCCAGCTTGCCCAATGACCAAAACCAATTAAGGGATGAAAACGACGAACTTCGCCAAACCAAGCGTCTAGCAACAAACTGGCCACCAATAAAAGTGCTAGCGTGACTGAAACCGAATCAAACAACGCTGGCGGAGAATAAGCCCACAACATGATGCACTAACCTTCTTTATTCACTGTGTCACCGTCGACCACACGCGCTTTACGACACGCATGAGAAAACGTCGGGTCATACAATTTAGAATCAACAAAATCTTGTTCCCCAAGCACCTTACTGACAATGATCATCGCTGTTGAGCGAATATTGGCATCATGCATTTTATCTGCAATGTCAGCCAAGGTGCCTCGAATGATGCGCTGTTCTGGGTGAGAGGCTTTTTCAACCACAGCCACAGGCCAGCTCATTGGGTATACCTCGGAAAGCTCACGCACTACTTTACGAATGAGCGTTGCGCTCAAAAATAAACACAGTGTTGCTTCATGCGCTGCCAGTGATTTGAGGTTTTCTTTGTCTGGCACAGGCGTTCGGCCAGATGCGCGGCTTAATATGATCGTCTGGCACTTTTCAGGCAAAGTGAGTTCTTGACCCAATGCCGCGGCAGACGCTTGGAATGACGACACACCGGGAATAACCTGCCAATCAATACCAAGCGCATCTAAACGACGAACTTGCTCTGCCAACGAGGAATAGATCGAAAGATCCCCTGTTTGCACACGGGCAACATCTTCGCCATTCGCAAATGCATCCGTGTACACCTTGGTGATCGCATCCAGATCCATATCTGCCGAGTTAAACACTTTCGCATCAGGCTTCGCGCGCTCAATCACAGCTTTGGGCACTAAGCTACCTGCGTACAAGATCACAGGGCAACGCTCAACTAAGCGCGCGCCTTTAACTGTGATCAAATCAGGATCACCTGGGCCTGCACCAATAAAGAAGACGGTCATACTAATTCACCTGCTTTTTCACCCTGTTCTTGACGCGCTTTCACTGCTTCACCTTGCTGTTCAGCAGTAGCAGTATTTAACGAATGCCCGCGCTTTTGCCCTGATAGCACAGCCCCTGTTTCAAGCTGGTATTTATTCTTATAGCCACGTGGCGTAACAATCCAATCGCCAAAGTAATAGCTATTACTGTTACCCACGAGTACCGCAGCATTCATACCAAATTCTAGTGAAGTAAAGCTGTCGAGCGTACTTAACATCACACCTTGATCATCACGATACGCAGCATTCACTACCGCCACTGGGGTCTTGGGGGCGCGGTGCTGCAATAGGATCTGTTGCGCGGTTTCAATATGGCTTTTACGCTTTTTCGATCTTGGGTTATAAAACGTGATCGCAAAATCAGCCATTGCAGCCGCTTCTATCCGCTTGGTGATCACTTCCCAAGGTGTCAGCAGATCCGATAATGAAATCGTGCAACTATCATGACCAAGTGGCGCACCTACCAAAGATGCACAGGCATTCGCCGCAGTAATCCCCGGAATGATGGCAAGCTCAACAGCAGGTAACTCAGGATTACGCTGTTGTAATAGCTCCAGCACTAAGGGCGCCATTGCGTACATACCAGAATCGCCTGAACAGACGAGTACAACCGATTTACCTTCCGCCGCTGCATCAATCGCCGCTGCTGCTCTTTCCCACTCGCGCGTCATGCCACTTTGAATCACTTCTTGCTTATCAATCAGGGAAGTAATTAAGTCGACGTAGGCTTTATAGCCCGCCACAACATCGGCTGATTCAATGGCGTCGCGGGCGGCAGGAGTCACGAGATCGATACTGCCCGGCCCAAGGCCAACCAAGGTCAGTTTAGCCATGGTTCACCTCGGCGGTGCCGATAATCTGTAAAGCACGTTCTGGTGCGCCTATTTTGATCAACCCTTCCGCGATTTGCTTTTCGATTATCTCGATCAGTTCAGGCACATCTAACATACAGAACTTTTTATTCGCCTTATCATTGAGCGGCTCATTCGCCTTGTCATTCACCGTATCAAAGCTGTTAGCTGTTGCGTGTTGAACAGGTTCTGCAACTTGCACCTCAAAATCGGCGTCAAGTTGACCTTTGATACTGGCGAGGTCATTTTCAAAATGATTGCCTGAAACTAACAGTAGCGGCACTAAACGCAGCTTGGGTTTTTCACCATTGACAATCATAGGTTGGCAAGCCTGCTTCATCTCTTCGCTTAGGCTATCAATCAGTAATCCAAACGGCCACGCCCCTTCTAACGAGCAGGTAAAATTACGCTTAGAGATTTTAGTGAGTAGGCTATCGCAATAATGAATGGCTTGATGCCCAGGGTTATCCAGCAGTGGCGCACCATGGTGAATATATAAGTTACACCCTTGATCAACGGGAAAGCGCTGATGTAGTGCGCCAAGCAGTTTCGTTGCCAATTGGCTATGATGCATGATTGCAGGTGTTTGACCGATACGTGATAGCGAAAACTGCTTGAAGCCATCCACAATCTTGGTCAGATACAAATGTTCATCCGTTGGGAACAAGTAGCAAGAAACCACTAAAATATGCTGATAGCCTTGAGTATCTAAATCCGCTAACACTTGCGGCAAGCTCTGACACATTTCGCCTTTACCTGCGAGCTTCTTAATAACCATTTTAGAACTGGTTGCCATGCGAACGTGGCAGTCAGGATACAGCTCACTGATGTGTTGCTGCAGTTTCACGTAACGCTGTTGTTCTACCACAGAGCCAAAACAGCTCAGAACAATAGCGGTACCTTGGTTGTAATGACGTAAACGTTTCATTGATATTCCTATTTCAATTTTAAATTATGTTTTCCGTAACAATCTTGCCAATCTGCGCATCTTCTATCGGTGCAAAAAAGCCTTCAGCCAGCACCTGTTGCAATGGTGTTCGCGTTTTCAGCGCGAGGAAGAGTTGCTGCCAATCGTCTTCTGTTAGCGCGTCGATATTGCGTAGCCACAGGCCATTATTAATCGGGGGTTCATGGCTTGCTAGGCGCTCATAAATCACTAAAGCGGCGCGATTACGACATGTGCCCGCACAATGAGTACGGCTGATCTTAATGCGGTTTTCACCCTCACTCAGCCCTAATTTTTTCAAATAAGTTCTTAGATGATGGGCTAAATTTCGGCTACCTTCTTTAGCACAACGCCCACCTTCACATACCAATACATGGTGGCGGTGATATAACATAGGGCGGTTTAAATCGACGTGCTTTGGCTTACACTGATACCCTTTGACGACTTCATTACCGTGTGCATTAATGTGGCAGTTTTCACCTAGCCAGTTCTTCCACTTTTTCTTAGCTATAGCTTCATCGGCTGGTATACGCGCGCAGGCTAAAGTCATGTTGAAGCCATCTTGCTTGTACTTCCACTTAGGCACTAATAAGCGATTCGCTCCTGCTTTTTTCAGTGCCGCAGCTTCCGCAACCGATGATACGCCTGTGATTTTTTTGACAAACTCAGAAGGATTTTCAATACCTTCAACATCTGCTAATTGCGGCGCTTCATAAGTGACAAACGGCGTTTGTTGACGGTAAGAAATCGCATGAATACCCGCTTCATCTGCTTTTAACGCAATACTGGAAAAAGCAGCCACGGACTCTGACGCTAAATTATGTTCATCTAGGAAGGTTTGTAGGCCTTGCTGAATCACATGGGCAGGGGTATTTCTGTCGCAACCTATTCCTAAGACCAACGACTTTGGTCGCCATAGCACACATTTATTTTGCCAATCTGCATACCCTTCTGGCACTTGCTGATCACAAATCAATACCAGTCCATCCCATGCTTCGGGAGAGATTGTCGTTAATTGGGTCGCTGCCAGTTCTGGGTGGCAAATCAAATTGGTAGGCATAGATCGCTTTTCACGCCACCAATTCTGTTGCCCTGCGCGTTGTACTATCAATACAGACTTTTCATTCACCACAGCAGCAGAGACGGATGTGATCGCTTGTTCGCATTCAGGGGCTAGCTGCCAGCCAAAAGCGGCACCCAGCATATCCACCGATAAACTCCCTGCGACATCTGAAGCCGTTGTCACTACGGGGGTCGCCGTTAATAGCTCAGCAACACGACATGCTAAAGCATTCGCGCCACCACGGTGGCCTGACAACATAGGAATGACAAAATTGGCATGATCATCAATACAAATCACCCCAGGATCGGTGCGTTTATCCACCATTAGAGGAGCTATCATGCGGCTCACAATCCCTGTGGCGAAAAAGCAAATATGATGGTCATACTCGCTGAAACGCTGCGCCATAAAATCCGACAAAGGTAAGGTTAAGTGCTCGGCTTGCGCTTCATTTTGCTGAAACACCTCTTGACCAGCATCTGACACAAACACAGTGGCAAATGGCAAGGTCTTTGCCAATCGCTGCGCTTGTTTTGCACCATGAAGGGTAATGGCATAAATAGCTATTTTCACGCAGCCACTTCCTTTGCTAACGATGAGGCTTTGATTTGTTGAGCCGAGATTTGCTGAGCTGGGGTTTGTTGAACGAGTGTTTGAGGAGCCACTTTATCCGTAGAATCTTGCTCTACTGACGTGCCGCGTAACACACCACGACGCGCTCGCACTGAAAGCTGCACCATAGAGAAATAACGATGACCTTCAGGCACGTCACGCAAGTCTTGATACACCTCTTGCTTGTCGGTAGTGGCATGCGACACATAGGTAGCACAAGAGAGCATATCCATGCTTTCCAGTAACGCTGTTAACTGAGGAACAATACGCCCCGCTTTGATCAACATGATGGTATCGAACTCTTCCACTAAGCGCGGTAGACATGACAATCCCCAAGTGGCAGGAACCACACAAAAACGTTCTTGGCCGTCAGCTAAAGGGATTTGAGTTTGAGCAGGAATAGCCGTGACCGAAGTAATACCCGGTACAATTTCAACCTCAAGCTGTGGCAATAGTTCTTGTAACTCTTCTTGGATATAGGCCCAAGTGCTATAAACCGAAGGGTCGCCTTCTGTTGCAAAAACAACATCTTTACCTTGTTGTAAACGCGAAATTAACAACAGTGCCGCTTCACGCCACGCTGGAATATTAATCTGCGGATCGCGGCTCATTGGAAAGTGTAAAAACAGCTTTTCACCCTGCATGTCTGCATCTTGTACCGCACCTGCAACGATCTGGTGAGCAAAAGACGCCTGCGAGCCTTTATCCTTTTCAGGAAACGCCACAACATCCACAGTGCTGATTAATCGGTGTGCTTTTAATGTCAGTAGTTCACTGTCGCCAGTCCCCACCCCTACGGCGTAGAGCTTGCCTAATTGTTTAGTCATTATTATTTTCGCTGTATAATTCTGTTTGAAGACGTTTATCAAAGATAAAAAGATGGATAGGGTTTTCTGCTTGATAGCGAGTGTAGTGCGCCAAGGGCACGCCCTGAGAAACAGAGACCATTTGCACTAGCGCCTTGACGTTGCGCTGTTTTGACCAAGTATGAAGTTCGGCGACTGAATCTATGGTGACGGCGGTGGCAACAATAACGCCATCATCGGCTAAACGCTGCCAACATGTATCAAGGATTGCTGCCATTTCACCACGGCTTCCGCCAATAAATACACTCTTAGGTTGAGGTAAACTGGCTAATTCCTCGGGCGCTTTCACTTTCAGTAATTGCACATTGTCGGTCGCGTGTGCGGCAATATTGGCTTCAATCGATTCATAACAATCGTTGTTGGATTCCAAGGTATAAACCTGCCCCAGCCAACACTGTTTAGCCGCTTCAATAGCCACAGAGCCAGAGCCTGTACCTATGTCCCACACACTGTGGTCAGGGCGAATACGCATGCTGCTCAAGGCTAAATGACGGATAGGTTGTTTGGTGATTAAACCACGCTTGGGCATGCGTTTTTCAAATGTATCATCGGCTGCATATTGACCATACCCACCCCAATAAAGTGCTTGCTGGCGTTGTAACACTACAAGATTGAGCGGATTAAAATCCTCAACGTGCTTTGTGGCTAATTCAGCCACTGTGAACGACGTGACCTTTTCTTCTATACCGCCTAACTGTTCACAAACCCATATCTGCCAATGCGGCTGATGATAAGTCAGTAAGTGCTTAGCTATGGCTGCTGGGTGATTATTGCTGTCGGTTAATACACAAAATAAATCCCCTTGCTGCATTTGACTGACAAGGCCCGTTAATGGGCGGCCATGAACAGACAAACACGTAGCGTCTTGCCACGGTAATGCCAAACGACTAAACGCCAGCTGCATGGAGGAAGGGCTAGGAATAAAGCGCAGTTCTGCTGTCGGTAAGTGGTTACTTAGTGTTTTACCTATGCCGTAAAACAAAGGATCACCCGATGCTAAGATAACCACTCCGCCCTCTTCACTTTCTTCTAATACTGCCGTAAGCCACGCTTTATAGCCTTGCGCCATTGATAGACGTTTCCCTTTGCATTGAGGGAACCAAGTTAGTAAACGATCGTTACCTGCAATTATACGAGCTTGCGCCACCGCATTGACCGCACGGCTGGTTAAACTCATGCAGCCATCTTCTGGCACGCCCACAACCGTGATCGCGGGCTGTTCAGAAAAATTGGTATCACCGCTGAGCATTAGACCGACTCCATCAGCAAAGCATGAATTGTTGAAACCACTAATGGGCTTCCCCCCTTACGCCCCACACTAGCGATATAAGGGATTGTGGTTTGATCGATCAGTGCTTGCTTTGATTCTTCCGCTTTCACAAAGCCAACAGGAATACCTATGATGAGCGCTGGTTTAGCTTCGCCCGCTTCAACCATACGTAATATTTCAAATAAGGCTGTCGGCGCGTTGCCAATAGCAATGATAGAGCCATCTAAGACACCCGCATCACACGCATATTGCATCGCTTGAATCGCTCGGGTTTCACCGCTGGCTTTAGCACGTTCAATCACTGTTGGGTGGCTGATAAAGCAATGTGCTTGGTTACCGTGGACAGATAGACGCTGCTGGCTCAATCCCGTTGAAATCATGGCGACATCGGTAATAATGTTGGCCCCTGCTTGTAGGGCTTGAATACCCAAACTCACCGCATCCTCACTGAATTGAAATAACTGAGCGTATTCAAAATCACCAGTGGTGTGGATGGCGCGGCGTACGACATTCCATTCAACAGATGTGAACGAATGTCCGCCGTGAAATGCTTCTATTTCGTGGTCGATAATCGCGAACGAATTATTTTCGATTTGTCGACCTTGTGCAGTCATTTGCTGCATCTTATTCATGGTATGTCCTTATGCGCTGACGAGTATGCTGCCGTACTTTGATTTAAGGTGCTGGATTCAAGGAGCTGGATTCAAGGAGCTGGATCCAAGGTGCTGAGCTGATCTATATTTCGGTGAACGATATTGTGCTCACTGGAGCTGTAACAGTTTTTCGTATGATGGGAAGGTGAATAGTGTTTAGCCAGTAGGCTGCCATCAAAATCAATCAAGCGAAACTCGATATTGACGTGATGATCAACATAGACAGCTGCGTGCTCCGCAGCTTGTTGGCATAACAGATCTAAAAAGGCTTGTGGGGATGTTTCTCGCCATAAATCTAAAACATGGCGGCCCGTATTCGCCTTGCTTATTTGCTGACACAACTCTGCTGAGCACTCGCTTTGAACAGCAAGATCAGCCAATAGTTGAAAATCGATGGCACGACCCGATACGTGGGTCATCATGTGGCCAGCCACCATTTTGGCTAACTTGCCAATCATGGCGACAACCGTCACCGTTTGTACCCGATAGCGCTTACTAGCACGTAGGCCAACGCCGACAAAATCGCCCGCTTGAATAAAGCAGATACTGTCTAAATGTGGCAGCATTGCCATGGCAGATTTTTCTGAGCGAGACCCAGTTGTAAGCACAACGTGATTTTGTTGGTTCGCGTTAGCAATTTGAACCGATTGACGCACTGAAGCAGAAAAAGCAGAGGTGGAATAAGGTTTGACCGTGCCACGCGTGCCTAGAATAGAAATGCCGCCGATTAATCCTAGACGAGGACCAATGGTTTCTTTGGCACGTTCTTCACCATCTGGGACCCGAATCTCTAATGCAATACCTTGCTGTGTACTTGCTTGCGACGGACTTGTTATAAGTTTCGCATCAACATTGAGGTTCCATTCTAGCTGCACCATATCGAGGATATTAGCCCGAGGAACAGGGTTTATCGCAGGTTGCCCAACGGGTAGCTCCAGCCCCGGCAGCGTTACTCGAGCAACCCCTACACCACCATCAAGCGTCAAACCTAACTGTTCACTCCATTGTGCAAAGCACTGAATTTCAGTATCGTGGGTACAATCCGGATCATCGCCTGCATCTTTAATAACGCCCGCGAGTACCGCTCCTGCGTGATGCTCAAGCCGAGACACAGCAAAAGTGGCAGATTCTAGATTGGGCAGCGTGATTGTTATAAAAGATGGTGAACGCCCTGTTAGCAAGGCATGAACAGCGGCTCGACTGGCAGCCGCAGCGCAAGCGCCAGTTGTAAAACCAGAGCGTAGATCACTGCGTTTTTTAGAACGCTTAACCTTGGTAACCAAAGCCCGCTCCACTGATTTTTTGACTCGCCATGACGCCTTACCATTCCATTGTGGTAATGTTGCATAGCTTAATCTTAAAGCTCGGCATTCATTACAGGGGTTACAATACAATTACCCCCGAATAGCCAAGCGCAACGATAGAGAAATCGCTGGAAGGTACGATGCTGAGTATCCCCGCTCAGAATTCGGAAGTTAATGAAGTAACAGGTATCCTGACTGACGACTAGACCACTTTAACCCCTTCCCAAATGATGCAATCATCATCCAGTGGCTTGGTTAAAACTCATCGCTTACAGTTGCGGGTACAGTTCAGGTTTTTCACCTGATTCCCTGCATGGTATTCACCATGTTCACTCAGTACTTTGACTGAAATGACATTACTTATTATGTGGTTTATTATCAAACTAGTTTAATGATATGCCCCTAGTTATCAACAATAATATTTACTTTTCATCTACTTAAATTACGTGTGATGCCTTTAGCTCAAAAATATTCATTTCAGTGTTCATCGGAATACCTTCTCCGCATGACCACGATGTTCGACCATGCAGAATATTGTTTGCGCATCGAATCCACTCGCCGTGGCTAACCACGTAAACCGTTTTTCCTGCGTGTCGTCTTGCTAAAGTACGCAAAAATCCCACAACTCGGTGTTCAAACATCGACTCACTTTCTGCCAATAGCTCTGCTGCTATTGTGTGACACGCATCCAATCGTTTTTCATAGCGTTTTTGATACGCTAACCAGTGTTGAATAAGTAAGAAACCGTCATCACATTCATTTTTTCGCTTACCCTCGAGAATACCAAACCTTCTTTCCCGTAAACGTTGATCTGGCACGATATATCCACCACTTTTATTACAAATAATGCGTGCAGAAGCCATCGCTCGCCCTAAGTCACTCGTGTACACCACATCAGGTTTGTATAAATGACACAATCGGTTATTCACCGCTGTACGCAAGAGGGTTTTCCGTCCTTGAGTGGTTAACGGACTATCGCGCCAGCCTTGAAGTTTATTCGCCAGATTCCATTCTGTTTGACCATGACGAATCAAAATAAGTGTAACGCTAGCTTCATTTGGATTTAAAAGCCCATGCAGATTTGTTGAACTCATTAGATCACTTGGTTATTGGTTATTGGTTATTGGTTATTAGCGTAAGCGAAGGTTCGAAGGGTTAACACCTAACAAACCGTAATTTAAAGTTTACACTTTGGTGTATTTTTACAGAAACAGCATAAGGCTATGGTATAGCCGCAATCAAGCAAAGTCGGTATTATCAGCCTCAGCAATTTATTGTCGCTTTTCACTTTTTCGTACTCAGTGAAAAGCTTGTAAGTCCTTTATTTTTGGTCATTTAAAGGTTTACACCTGTGGAAGGCAATAGTTCGGTCAAACTCGCCTTCCCGACTCCTCACACTACTTCCCTAACGGTAATGTACTTTTGTATGTTGTCGATTTTTTTGTGCCTATTTTTCGTGCCTGTAGTTCAATGTTATAGCCATCTATCGGCATGGATAACTTCGTCCCACTCTTTCAGGTACAAAAAAGCCAAGTGACTGGCACTTGGCTCTTATATTACTGTGATGCATTATCACGCTTTACATGTGAAGCATATTACATGCGTTCAACTTTCATTTTTGGCACTTTAACATCCACCACACAAGTCATTTCCATATGGCGTGAAGGCAATGTTTTGGTGTCACAGTGACGAAGCTGAGCCACACCTACGCCAACAGCCTTACTGGTTAAGCAAGATTGGACATCACCGTATGATGACTGCGAACCGTTGCGGTCTAGCACAGTCTCATTTTGGGTAAAGTGCTTCTCGATAGCAACTCCGTTAGTTTCCATAACAGCTAAAGATAATGCACGATCACGTGCCGCTTCTTCCAGCGTTGTAATGCTATCGCGATCACCGCCAGCAACAACAACTGTTTGCTTAGACGTCACGTAAATACGTTCACCAGCGGCATCCGTCTCATGGATAACATGCATGTTAAGCTGACTTTCACACGAGCTAACATCACCAAAAATCTTTGATTTTGCCGGTGGTACGTGAACGGTCACCCCTGGCTCAGATGCACAGCCAGCAAGAAGAAGTAATGCCGTTGCTACACTAAGCTGTTTTAATTTGTTCATCGTGTTTTTTGCTCATCTGAAAGTAGTTTTCAACCATAGGAATCGAATCTAAGATTGCCATGTTCTTAGGATCAATCACGTTAGCTTTCTTAATCAGCTTGTAAGCCTGTTTGAACTCACTCTCAAGGAGCTTAATCATCCCCATGTTATGAGTCGCAATTGCCTGATCAGCAACGTTTGGCGATGCTTGCGCAATTTGCTGGAACATAGCATACGCCTGATCATAACGTTGACGCTGAGCATATTCATTAGCAAGATCAATGCTTTCATCATCACCACTTAGCAAACGTACAGTGATGTACTTTTGGTGTGGCGTAAGATCTTGGGCAACATGAACGGAAAGGTCTTCTAAAATCGAGTTGTTCATGCTGTCCCAACCTTGCAGTTTAGAGTGCGCGGCACCTATGCTGTCTAGGTCATTATGCTCACTGTTAGACTGACTAAAGTAGTTACCAGACGTTACTTCACGGCCGTTTTTCGTCACAGAATAAGTGACTGTTGCTGAACGCGTACGTTTTGCATAATAACGGAAGTAATTACCATCATCCGATTTCACTTCTTCTTGCCATGTCGACTCGTCTTTATCCCAGCTGATCTCGCCAGTAACAACAATGCCAAGCCCTTTATTTGCAGGATCAACATAGCCATATTCACGAATTTTACTACGTAGCATCTTTGAAAAAACAGGGCCTTTACTTTTTTCAGAAGAAGAGAAGTTACTCACTTCTATTTGCTTATAATTAATACCTTTGTTGCTTGGTGCTGCAATGGTTGAGCCCACTTCAGTGTAAAAAGCACAACCTGATGTTAATAGTGTTGCAGCAAGTACAGTAAAGCCTAACAAGCTTTTCATCATCGCTTTCATACCACTACCCCTCTAAAGATGCTAACGCTTGCTTCATTGCTTCTTGCGCTTCTTCTGAGTCAAGTTTGCTCCAAACCTGATCGTTACGTGCTTTTTCAATTGCAGCTGCCATATTTGATTGGTACGCATCGTTTGTCATTGCAACTAAGGTATACATACCACCAGTTGGTGAAGTTAGCGTTGTCATGACACGTGCATCACGAATAACGGTACTAACCACGTTGTTTATGGTGATTTCTACCATTTCAGAAACGTGTTCATCACTGACTGTTTTAGTCGTTGTGCTTGATTGCCTAGTGACTGCATCAAACTTACTTTTGATGTTATTTTCCAGCTGTGAGGCTAAACGTTGTTGTGCATTGTTCAACGCAATTTCACGCATGATGCCTGAGCCAGCAACACTTTTCTTGGCGTAACCCACACCAATAATTTCGTAACCTTGGGGCGTTACTTCACAAACCCATTTTGGCGCTTCTTTTGAAGGCATATCAGGGAAATAGCAATCGGCTTTTTGAATGTCTTCCGCTGTTTCAATGCTCGAACAACCGACCATAGTAACGACACCAAGAGCGACCATTAGCTTTAACAAAACTTTATTCATATCAATCTCTACCACTAAGCAATTATTAATTGAGTAATTTTAATATTATTGTGACTGTGCCAAGCAACAACAGGTATTCACATACGCCATATATCACAATGCATCAGAAGTTTGACACAAAACACCTACCAATTGAACCATGTTTTTATCATGATGTTAAGTTTCAATCGCAACTCAAGGGCAACAGAAATAAGCAATGCATCACATTGCGCATAATACACTTACGAAATGATTTCATGTTAAATTAAAATGGTATTTTGGGAAAGGCCATATCCGCACAAGGAATAAGCAGAGTAAGACTTTATGACACAATTAATGGTGATTAACGTCGCCTCACTATATGCAGATAAATATTATGATGAAGAAAAGAACATTCCAACACTGTATGTTCAGAGAAATACAAACTTCAATCCATAGATAGTAAGCGGCTTGCGCCTGTCATCAGTACCTGTTTTACACCCATTAAAAAAGGCATACCTAAGTATGCCTTCTGTTGTGTAATGCTAAATAGTGCTTAGATCACTTGAGCCATCAATAAGAAGCACCCAAACAAGAAGCTAAGGCCAAGCGCAATATTACCGCCAGATGCTTGGTATAACATACCCTCAGCCGTTTGAGCCGCTTGTAACTGTATTTGATCGTTATCTTGCTGACGCACTTTCACTGTCATAGCCATTGGTACAAAAATCGCCAAGAACACCAAAATAATGCCGGCATAACCTAGCACTGCAAGGAACTGATCGGCAGCAAGCAAGGCACCAATAAGTGGGAATATGAATGTCAAAACATAAGTCACAACACGGTTTTGCTTAAACGCATCTTCATTTTGATGGTATAGCGACATCGCCACGCCAAGGAATGATGTTAAAAGCGCAAGCCCTGTAAACACAGATAGAATCGTATGAATACTACTGTATTTAGTACCTAATGCTGCAATAAGCTCTGACACATTAGCAAAATGCACCAGTTGTTCAGAGGTAAGGTTACCCACTGCCGCATATAACCAAAGTAAGTAACAAAATAGTGGAATAATCGAGCCTATTACCACCATATTGCGCAGCTGCTTTTGCGATGCACCTTCGTTATAAGTCACTAATGATGGAATAACGACCATAAAACCAAAGCTAGTGAATAGCACTGAACTTGTTTTGATCAAATCCACTTTACTGTCGCTAGTGACTGTTAATAGGTTTTCCATAGAAATAGACGGCACCAGCGAGAACAAGGTCATCACAAGTACAACTAGCATCATGCCAAATAATACGCGGTTGAGCTTATCGACCACCGCGGTACCCGCAGCAACCACAACACCAGCGATTAACGTAAATGCGACTTGTGTTTGTAGCATCGTCAATTCGAGGCCTGCGCTTGCCGCCATTTTCTTCACTAAGTCACCGGCACCTATGATGTAAGCCATTAATAAACATACTAATAGTGCGTACAACAAACCATTTGTGACAACTTGTCCGCCTTTACCCAGCGTTTTTCGTGCGATGGTGTTCATACTTAAACCGCCACCCGCTTTAATGCTGGCTTCCAGTAAAAGCAATGCTGCGTAAGTCGTGCCCGACCAAATGATGAGCATCAGCAATGTGCCCCACACTAAGCCGAATTGTGCTAATACCATAGGAATAGCAAGCATACCTGCGCCAAGTGCAGTACCGGCAATGATCAATGCACTGCCCATAATTTTTAAATTCACGGTGTGTTCCTTAAAGCGTTTTTATTCTCGTTTTATCCATTTTCAGCATACATTGGTCGATGTTACTGGCCATATAGGGATAATATTCATTGTTAAGCGATAGGTTGCTTAAACCATCTGAATTACGCGCAAAAGCGCTTCATAAACGAGAAGTGATTAAATCGCTCTAAAGCAATAAAAGAGGTAGCAGAAATTGAGGGGTGTGAATTATCTGAACAACCTTGCAAGGCTGCTCTTTGTTTATCACCAGACACTATATGCAATATAGCCCCTAGATTGGTGTGAATCATCATCGTACTCCTAAAACGATCAGTCCATTATCATATTGGTGGCATTCCTTATGCCATCAATGCAGTATTTTCCATGGTCAGTGAAAAATGCTGTTTGTTCGGTCAATAAGCAAAGTAATAATCTAAAGAACAAAGCACAATACACGAGTGCTATTTATTTGCTTTATACCACAGCAACGTGACATAGATCACATTTGCGTTTGCGGGATATAAAAAAGCCCCGTGTGATATCACGAGGCTAATTAGCACTTTATCAAAACCACCTAAGGTGTTTTAAGCCAGCGCTGTATCAGATTCAATCGCCACTAGCATTAACCGGTTAAACTGTCCTGGTTTAACCGCTATAAGGCTGCCATCACCAAATTGAATCCCATCAAAAAAATCGCGTCCCCACTTCACTCGCTTAAATCTAGCGTAATGCGCTTTCGCATAAACACTTTCTAATGCATTCAGTACGCCTTCCTTTTTTGCCTGATCAATGATCGCTGGACTTAATAATTTATTGGCAATCGTCATCCTTGCCTCCTGCTCTTGGGGACTTCATTCCTTTGTACCAAAATCTGGCAATGATTCAATAGAGAATGCATTAAATGAGGAGATTCTGAGCGTTAACCTACACTCTACTGTCGTGATTCAATCTTTCCTACAATAAAGAAACCAACCAGCATACTCAGCGTAAAAGCGATTATCGTAATATTACCGCCACTCAAGGACGTTACAGCAGGACCAGGACAAACACCCGCTATGCCCCAGCCAATCCCAAAAAGTGCGGCGCCCGTCAATAACTTAGGATCCACTGTGTTATTTTTTGTCACCTTAAAATCGCCGTCACAAACAGGTTTATCTAAGTGACGAATAACCAAGAAATAGATCGGCATAAAAACCAGAAGCGCGCCACCCATGACAAACATCAGGCTTGGGTTCCAATCGCCAGCTATATCTAAGAATCCGATAACATTAACAGGATCAACCATACCCGAGATCATCATGCCTAAACCAAAAAGCACACCAGAGGTCAATGTCATGAGCCGCGTAAACATCACGCTTGAAACTATCGTTTGAATCAACATATTTAGCCCTTATAGATGAAGACGAATGAAGGTTGTGGCGATCGCACTCCCCATAAATACACAAGTGGCAATAATGGAACGTTTAGACAAACGGCCCATTCCGCAAATACCATGCCCACTCGTACAACCATTCCCGAGCTTGGTGCCTATGCCCACCAGCAAACCAGCTAGAACGACCATAGGGATTGATGCAACAGGTAAGTCGAGTGGTAATTCAAACCCCAGCATCGGCGCGATTAAGCTCGCAACGACCATGCCGATAATAAAAGTGACTCGCCAACCAAACTCCCCTTTCTGAGGTTTTAGTAAGCCCGATAGAATTCCGCTGATACCTGCAATACGACCATTCATTACCAATAATAACGCAGCAGATAACCCTAGTAACATTCCGCCTCTTAGTGCATCCCATGGAAACTCGCTCATCTCACCATCCTCTACATCTGTACCTATTATTGGCTTCCTACGTTCGCCAATATCCTGTCTAATAAATAGCTTAACCTGCCCCTTAAATTAGTCAACACTAATTAAGTTAAAATTAAATTAGACAAAGCTAATTTAAAGTTTTACAGTGATTCACTAATAACGAAAGTTAAAATAACAATATCAGGAGTGAGTATGACTAAGATTGTGATTATCGGCGGTGTCGCAGGTGGTGCCTCGGCGGCGGCTCGCGCTCGTCGACTAAGCGAAGACGCTGAAATCATCATGTTTGAACGTGGTGAATTTGTTTCTTTCGCCAATTGTGGTCTGCCATACCATATTGGTGGTGATATCCAAGATCGCAGTAAACTCCTCCTCCAGACCCCCGCTAGCTTCCTTGCACGCTTCAATGTTGATGTTCGTGTAATGAATGAAGTCATCAGTATCAATCGTGATGAAAAAACAGTAACAGTCAAAAACCTACTCGAAAATAGCGAATACACTGAAAGCTATGACTTCCTTTTGTTAAGCCCTGGCGCGGGTCCTATTGTCCCGCCTATTCCCGGTGTAAAAAACCCGCTCACCCATAGTCTTCGTAATATCCCAGACATGGATCGAATTCTTCAAACCATCGAAGCAAATAACGTTGAGCATGCAACGGTTGTTGGAGGCGGTTTTATTGGCCTAGAGATGATGGAAGCCTTCCACCAGCGCGGTATTAAAACCACGCTACTTGAACTCGCCGATCAAGTGATGACACCCGTCGATAAAGAAATGGCAGGTTTCGCCCATAACGAAATTCGTGCTCATGGCGTCGATCTACGTTTAGGTGTTGCCTTAACTGGCGTCGAGTATCTACCAGAGCCTCATATCGCCAGTATCGAAGCAGGTGAAAATACCCAACATCAGCACATTAACGGTCACCTCACCCTCTCTTTGAGCAATGGGGAATCGTTAAATACTGATCTACTGATTATGGCGATAGGTGTTCGCCCTGAAACGGCATTAGCAGCAGATTCAGGACTTAAAATTGGTGAACTTGGTGGTATTTGGACAACACCAAGCTTACAAACCAGTGACCCTGCTATTTATGCCGTGGGTGATGCCATTGAAGAAACTGACTTCGTAACAGGCAAACAAACCATGGTGCCACTGGCAGGTCCAGCTAACCGTCAAGGCCGTATGGCTGCCGATAATATGATGGGCAGAAACGAAAACTATCAAGGCACACAAGGCACTGCGATTTGTAAGATTTTTGATTTAGCCATTGCTTCAACGGGTAAAAATGAAAAGCAACTTCAACGCGATGGCGTAGATTACGAAAAAGTATTTGTTCATACTGCCAGTCATGCTAGCTACTACCCCGGCGCTGAAATAGTGTCTTTCAAAATGTTATTTGACCCGAAAACAGGCAAGATCTTAGGGGCTCAAGCCGCGGGTAAAGACGGTGTCGATAAACGCATCGACATCATGGCTGTTGCGCAGCGTGCAGGAATGACAGTCGAACAACTTCAGCATTTAGAACTCACCTATGCACCACCTTATGGCAGCGCAAAAGACGTGATTAACCAAGCAGCATTTGTTGCCAATAACATCATTAAAGGGGATGCCACACCTATCCACTTTAACGAAATAGACCAGTTAACGGATAACCAAGTACTACTGGATGTTCGTAATCCTGCTGAGCTGGAAAATGGCTATATTGCTGGCGCACTGAATATTCCGGTAGATCAACTTCGCCAACGCATGAATGAGCTACCAAAAGACAAAGAAATCATAATTTATTGTCAGGTCGGTTTACGCGGTAATGTGGCCTATCGTCAGCTCGTCAATAATGGCTTTAAAGCTCGAAACTTGATTGGTGGCTACCGTACTTATATCACAGCCAAGCAATAAGTTAAGGCTTCAATATAACAGGTAACAACGATTTACCATTACGAGAAAGGAGCGATTAGGCTCCTTTTTCATCCCTGTCTCACAGTATAAAACGTAAAAAAAAGCCGCAGCAAAAGCTACGGCAAACGCTAGAATAAAGTGATGGTTTACACTGACCCTCTTAACAATTAAGGGCTCAGTCATTATTATAAATAAAGCACGTACTCAAGAGCGTGCTTCTAATATCCTATCTACACTTCCGCGACACGTGATTCTTCACCCGTTTTAACGGTTGTCGGCAATTCATCGTCTAATTCCTGATTAACAGCTTCAAGGGTTGGATCAATCTCAATTTGAGAAGATAACTTAGACGTTAGCATTGCCAGCTGCTTTTCCAACTCAGCAACTTTATCCTGCTTTTCTTGCCATAATCGCTCAAAGCCATCGTCTTCTGGTGTTAATGCCTGTTGTGCCGCAGACACTGCCACTTCAACAGCCAACTCTTCTTTAGTTGGCTTATCAACTCGTTCACCGACTTCAAAACAAGCCGCTTCTAAGATCTCTCGTTGCAGTTCTTCAAACGCTTCTTGCATGTAATCTGCAATCACTTCAAATCCCGGCAAGGATTGGTTACAAGCAACCAAGGAGTAATACATAGTATCGCCATTACTGAAGAAGGTAATATTAAGCGTTTGTCCTGGCATTAAAACAGAAACAGGGTATTGTTGCAGCACTTTCGCACCCATGAAATACAGCTGTTCTTTAGCGCCAGGAACATTTGAAATCAGTAGGTTAGTTGTCGTTGGAACATAGTTATTCACCCCTAACTTACCCGTTATCAGGGAAATACCATTGATCAGTAAAGAATAATTGATGTAAGCATCTGGCGATATTGCCAAAGCCTCACGTTTTAGATCATTGGTGGCGGTTTGAATCGCTTCTAAGCGCTGTAATGGCGTAAGATTCGGGCGGCCTAATTCCACATTACCAATGGTCATTTTATTGCCATGCCCAGCATTCTTTTCGTCTTTATTACGTAAATTAATCGGCATCATTGCGACTAGTGGTTTACGTAATGGCAGAGCCCTATCGTTCAAATAACGATTCAGTGCAATATCTGAAACGGTATAAAGCACATCATTCATTGATGCACCTGTTATTGCACGTAAATGCTTAATTTGCTTGATGGAGAAGTCCCCCAAGCTAAGCGCCCTATTACGCTGCGGGCTAGCATTAAACGGTGTTTTCGGCGCAGAGAAAGGCAAGGTTAAATCACTATGCCCTAAATTAACCGCTTTCATCGCAAGCTTAGTACCAAGACGGAACATAGATGGTAGCAAAGAAATTTGTTTTGATGCTTGTGTAACTGTTTTCATCACCATGTCAGTTAGATGGCTTTCCTGCTTACGCTGAGAGGATGTTTTGCGTAAGTCATGTTGCCATAATGGGCCATTGAAAGACTCCTCTATATCTGGTGAACAACTAGAGGTGAATAACTTACTAGCACGAATGCCGTCTACAACCGAATGATGCATTTTCATCATTAAAGCAACACGATTACCTTCCAGCCCATCAATAACCCACACTTCCCATAACGGTTTTGCGCGATCAAGAACCTGACCGTGAATACGACCAGCTACTTTTTGTAACTGCGCATCACAACCTGGAGCGGGCAACATAGTAAAGTGGATATGATCTTCAATGTTAATCTTAGGTAATACATCCCAACGGGGTTTACCTGTCATGCTCCAATTCAGCTTCCAGTTAAAAGGCTGGCACGCATCCGGCTTTTGCAAAAAGCTCGCATAAACATTTTGCGCAAAATTTGCCGCATCCTCTTTCGGCGGCTCTAGAATAATCAGCCCTGAAACATGCAGAGGCGTTTTCGCTGACTCGAAGGCCACAAAACTAAAATCCAACAGCGATAAGCTCGGCATAAATGATCCTTTTTATTCCTATAACAAATTACTGCATTTACGGTAACAATGAATATTAGATCATTCTTTCTAATTTCATTCTCAGCCTAGTGCCAGCATCACAAAATCAATCTAAAATCGCGAAATATTGACTCTGTGTAACCACACATAAATCACCACGTGATCTATATCGCTTATACATCCAATAAAACGCGCCTAACTCAGTACTCCCAAGACCTACAGCACCGTTGCTGTACTACTGTTTACAAACAAAACCATGATGCTTTTTACCCAAGATAAAATGGTATCTAGTCAACATTATGTGCAAAAAGGATGTGACCACAGTCAACATATTGCATAAAGATGACGTTATTGGCGAAAACTAGAATGAATGCTCTATTCTTTCCTCCAATAATAACAATTTAACAACAATACAATTTAGCGGGTCATCCCTATATCGATAACAAAGGAATGTGATATGTCTGTACTTGAACTTGTTGAAACGCATCCTGCTCATCTAACTCCGCTCATGGCTGGCGCTCATGACTCTCTATCTAAATCACCAGCTATCGTATTCGATCACCATGATGATCTTGTAGATCAAGTCATCGCTAAGGTCGGTAAAAAGATCATCTTAGGCCTCCCACTTGCTATCGGTAAGCCCATCACTTTCGTTAACGCTATCTATCAACGCGCGAAAAAAGATCCTTCGATCTCACTGACTATAGAAACTGGCATCACGCTTGAAAAGCCAACAGGAAAGTCATTCCTTGAAAAACAATTTCTTGGTCCTTTTGTTGAGCGAGAATTTGCTGATGTACCAGATATTGAGTACATGCAAGATATCCGAAGTGGTAATTTGCCTGATAATGTCACTGTCTGTGAATTTTTCTTTAAAGCAGGAAGCTGCTTATATTCTAAACAGCAGTTAAATTATACCAGCACAAACTACACCCATGCTGTGCGCGATCTCATTGATAAAGGTGTAAATGTTATCGCTCAACTGCTGGCATCTAGAACAAGTGACGGTGTAACGTCTTACAGTTTGTGCAGTAATTCAGATTTAGGCTTAGATTTAATACCCGAACTAGATAAGTTAAAAGCGGAAGGAAAAGCGATAGCTGTGGTGGGTGAAGTCAATACCAACATGCCATTTATGTACAACCATGCTGAAGTTCCTGCTAACGAGTTCGATTTTGTTTTAGATGCAAATAGCAAACCTCAGCACCATGACTATGCAATATTTGCCGCACCAAACACTTCTATCTCGCCAGAAGATCATTTGATTGGCTTATATTCCAGTACGTTAGTAAAAGACAATGGTACCCTTCAAGTTGGTATCGGTTCATTAAGTAGCGCCTTAACTTATAGTACGTTATTACGTCACCAACATAACGATGACTACCTGAAAATTCTTAAACAACTTCAAATAAAAGAAAGATTCCCTGTCACACAGCTGGTAGGTGATACAGCACCTTTTAATCATGGTTTATACGGTTGTAGTGAACTCATGGTCGATGGATTTTTACACCTCTACGATGCTGGTATCTTGAAGCGCCAAGTGTTTGAAGACATCAATCTACAGCACTTACTAAACAAACAAAAAATTACAACTAAGGTTTCTACTGACACCTTACTGACGCTATGTGAGCATCAACTTATCTCTGAATATTTAACCGAGTCGGATGTCAGTTACTTAATTAAATTAGGCGTGTTTAAAGAGAGTGTTGTTTATAAAAACGGCGTACTACATATAAATGGCCAAAAAACACCAGCCAACTTACACGATGCTCAGTGCCTACAAGAAATCAGTCAGTTCTGCTTAAACAATGAGCTTAAAGGCGGGACGGTTATGCATGGTGCATTTTTCATTGGGCCTCAAGAGTTTTATCAAGGATTACGTGATTTAACCGAAGAAGAACATAAGCACTTCTGCATGACCAGTGTGAACTACGTTAATGATCTTTATGATCATATGCTAGGCAGCCAACAGCTTAAGCAGGTGCAACGTCAGCATGCTCGCTTTATTAACTCAGCCATGATGGTGACGCTAGATGGCTCTGTTGTATCTGATGCGCTAGCCAACGGCCAAGTTGTTAGCGGAGTGGGTGGCCAATATAACTTTGTCGCGCAATCACACCAACTTCCCGGTGCGCGTTCTATTATCAAAATTCGTAGTACTTGTGTCCGTGACGGTAAATTACAGTCCAACATTTTGTTCAACTATGGACATACCACAATCCCTCGCCAACTTCGTGATATTGTTGTGACTGAATACGGCATTGCGGATTTACGTGGTAAGCCTGACCATGTTGTATACACAGAGCTTATCAAAATTGCAGACTCTCGCTTCCAACCAGGTTTACTTAAGCAAGCTAAAGCCGCAGGGAAAGTTGCCAAGGATTATGAAATTCCGGCAGCCTTTAGCAATAATACGTCAGAATCGATCCATGCATTCTTAGCACCTTATGCTGATCGCAATTGGTTCACCCCTTTCCCATTCGGCTGTAGTTTTACAGATGAAGAGCTAAAGCTTGTCAAAGCACTTAAAAAGCTAAAAAAACAAGTCAGTACACCAAAGGGTAAAATAAAAGCGCTAACTCAATCACTTACAATAAGAAAGGCGACAGAAGAACAACACAAATTATTAAAACGAATGCACCTTGATGATCCCAAAAACTTAGAACAACGTATGACCCAGAAGCTACTTATTAATGCGTTGAGATAAAATTAAAATAACACTGAAGTAATGTAGGTATCACAATGACTAAAAAATACAAGGAAATCGCCCTATGCCCTTATGCGGCGATATGGGGCTGTATGAAGTGCCCTGTTAAGCGTGTTTGTCCAGGCAAGACAACTATTGGTGATAAGCCAATCGAGCCGATAAAAAGGAAACGCTAAGAAGAGAAAGTGATCAATGAAGGAGGATAAACCTCCTTCATTTGTTCTGTTTATTTGGAAAATAATCATGCCGCTAATAAATATTTAAGCTATTAATTTAAAGTATTTTTACCGTAAATGATTGGATAATAACAAATGGACATGTACTTAAAACCAACTGAATACTTTGACTACCAGAATAAATACATTCAAGTATTTGCCGAGAATGTTGAAGGTACGAGCCTCACAGAGAAGGCAATAAGCAGCTACTACCTTGTTCGCGATACTATTAAGTACAACCCCTACACACTGAAAGACGGTGTGACCAGCTTGAAAGCCAGTTACTGCTTAGAAAATCATCAAGCTTACTGTATCCCTAAATCAGCTTTAATGATCGCGTTATGCCGTTACCATGGCATTCCAGCAAGACTTGGGCTCGCCGATGTGATTAATCACCTTTCCAGCCCAAAACTCATTGAATGGTTAAAGACAGATTATTTTGCGATGCATGGCTATGTCGAAGTGTATTTAGAGGGTAAATGGGTAAAAGCAACACCCGTTTTTGATCAAGAATTATGTACTAAATTTGGTGTATATCCGCTCGACTTTGATGGTAAATCTGACTCGATCCTACAGGCAAACACCACTGACGGTAAAAAACACATGGAGTACGTAAAACAGCATGGAACGTTTGAAGATATGCCCGTAGCTTTAATTTTGCAAACAGTGAAAGAAGTCTACCCTCATCTACATCATGAGTTTACAGCAATGTTCAACCTCGCTTCGAATCACAGAGAAGAAACGACCGAATGGAATCAAAATCAAGATTAATTTATTCATTATCAAGAACATGAAGCAGTTCAAAATTCAAACAAATCATCTATGATAGCTTAACAATCAAGGTGTAACATTTACTCACGCTTTCTGTAACACAATGGTGACCTTTATGAGCAGCCGTTTTACTACACAATTGCGATACGAGAATTACTATCGTCTATGAACGATAGCAAGCGCTGGCAGTCTGTACAGCACGCATAGATACCTACCTCACACTGCACTCAACTTCCACCTCAATATTACGGTTCCCGATCCTGGGTAACCTCCATAAATATTCCTATTTTTGCGATGAAACCCTGCTCGCCAAATCATTTACACAGTAATCAGTAATGGTAAGGAAATTATATGGAAATTTTAATGGGTATCGCTGCCCTATTAGCAGCTTTATGTTTATTCTCGCTTTTCAGTTTTAAGGCACCTAACGGAAGTGCCGCAATGAGCGGCTTAGCTGACGCCGCTATCGCAACATTTTTAGTAGAAGCGATTCACAAATACGTAATGGGTAATTTGTTAGGGGTCGCTTACCTTGCTGACTTCGGAAATATGGTCGGAGGTATGGGCGGAATAGCAGCGGCTACTTTAGTCATGCTTAGGGTTGGTATTCAACCTGTATATGCCATAGTAACGGGGCTAGCAATGGCCAACCTTGGTATCCTTGAAGGCTTTATCGTGGGTTACCTTTTCTCTTTCCTTGCCCCACTGTTCAAGAAATACTTACCGGAAGGGGTCGACGTCATCGTTGGTGTACTTGTGCTTGCACCACTCGCAAGGTTGCTGGGTATTTTCATTAGCCCCGCTCTTGAAATGCTAATGGGAACCTTAGCAAACATGATCACCGAGGCGACATTATTCTCACCTCTAGCTATGGGGTTCATGCTTGGTGGGCTCATTAAAATGGTGTGTACTTCGCCACTCAGCTCGATGGCACTTACCGCGATGCTCGGCCTAACAGGTTTACCTATGGGGATCGCAGCAATGGCTTGTGTGGGCGGCTCCTTTACCAACGGTTATATTTTTCACAAACTAAAACTGGGCAAATCAAGTAACACCATCAGTGTAATGTTAGAGCCACTGACTCAAGCACATATAGTGACACGCAACCCAGTACCTATCTTCATGTCTAACTTTATTGGTGGTGCTTTTGCAGGCACAATTGCAGCCTACTTCGGTATTGTGAATGATGCCCCAGGCAGTGCCGCACCAATTCCTGGATTACTTGCATCTATTGCTTTCAATGCACCGCAAACCCTCTTTATGGCAACCATTGCTGCCGCATTTGCTGGGTTACTTGGCGGGGTTATCGGTCATCAAATTTACAAACGTTTACTGGCTGAACGCATCCCTCTTCAACAGTTTGCTAATGGTTAATTCTGACCAAGTAAATAGATTCAACTAACTCACAATAACCTAAAAGCCACTCACTAAATACGAGTGGCTTTATTGTTCATGCTCAAAGCCCATGTCCCTTCTTCATACCACTAATACATACCGCCAAGACATAACTGTCGAAACATAGCTCGCATATGACCATATTGAGAATAAGGTCAAATTTCCCAACAAAATCATGACACCAGATCTTACTTTCAGAGCTTTCTTTTGATTTACCCGCTCTTAGATAGGAGTATTATGCGCAATTAGTGTATATGCCCAAATGGAGCACCAACTTCATGAGTATGATTGGAACATTCCTCTGTAATTTAACATCTAAACAACGTGCTACTTTAACTGCCGCTGTTTTCTCCTTCACATCGATGTCTGCCATTGCGGCCCCTTCGGGTAAAGACATGTCTATTTGGTTTGATGTAGGTGGGCCTGTTGGTGGACCTTACGCAACCGTGGTTCAAAATGGTGCTGTGCAAGCCGCCGAAGATCTTAGCGTTGACCTGCGTGTTATGTATTCCGACTGGCAGCCTCAAAAAATGGTCGAAAACTTTAAACAAGCGCTAGCAGCCAAACCAACCGGTATTGTTGTAATGGGACACCCTGGTGATAGTGCTTTCGAGCCTTTAGTCGATGAAGCTTTTAGCAAGGGAATCAAGGTGACATCTGTTGATACTGCTTTGCCAGAAACAATGGCGACGCAGCAACCGAATGGGTTTGGCTATGTCGGCGTCAGCAATGCTGATCGTGGTATACACCTTGCGAATCAAGCATTACGTGATGGTAAATTTAAAGCGGGTGATCGCGCTTTAGTCTGGGGGATCAAAGATATAGCTGAACGCAGTGATTCAACTCGCGGCCTAATCTCTACCCTTGAAGACGCAGGCTTAAACGTCGATTTTATTCAAATATCACCAGAAGTAGACAAAGATCCATCCCTTGGAACCAATGTACTTTCTGCTTACCTCGCACGTACACCGGATGTGAAATTAATCATGGTCGACCATGGTGCCTTAACCTCACAAATGGGTAACTTCCTACGTAATGCAGGTGTTCGACCTAGTGAATTATTTGTTGCTGGGTTTAGCCTTTCCCCTGCCACTGCTGATGCCATTAAAACGGGCTATGTCCAACTTGTTGCCGACAGCCAACCTTACTTAATGGGTTATTTATCAGTTGTTCAAGTGGTACTAAGTACCCGATACGGTTTCTCTGGCCTTGATATTAATACCGGAGCTGGCTTCGTCAACGCGGCTAACATCGATTTCATTGCGCCTTTAGCAGCCAAAGGCATTCGTTAATGGTTGGAAATGTGTTGGGAATTTCAGGGCTAAACAAATGGTTTGGCCCTGTTCATGCGTTAAAGAACATCGAGTTTTCACTCGTACGCGGTGAAGTCTGTGCCTTGCTAGGTGACAACGGGGCCGGAAAATCAACACTGATCAAATTAATCAGCGGCGTCGAAGCATTAGAACAAGGGCGCATGACGGTCAACGGACAAACTGTCGATATAAAAAGCTATGGTGTAAAAGTAGCGCGGCAATTGGGTATTGAAACCGTCTATCAATCAGGTTCACTTGGTGAACAGCAAAGTGTATGGCGAAACTTATTTCTAGGCCGTCACCTGCGCAACAAACTGGGCTTTATCGATCAAAAAAAAGAACGTCAGCAAGCCACAGAACTACTCAATAAACTCAATTTCCGTGGTGTTGGTGCCAATATTGATACCCCTGTTAATTTACTATCAGGGGGAGAACGACAGGGATTAGCCATTGGCCGAGCAATGTTATTTGATGCCAAGGTGGTTATTTTAGACGAACCAACCACGGCACTCTCTTTGGGGGAAGTTGATAAAGTACTGCATTTCATTGAAACCCTAAGAGAACAAGATCGCGCTTGCCTGCTAATTACGCACAATATGAATGACGCATTTCGTGTTGCTGACAGGTTTGTTGTAATGGACCGAGGTCAAATTGTCGCCGAATACCATAAATCAGATATGACGAAAGATGCCCTACATAAAGCCTTACTTGATGCAGTCGGAAGAGGTGCCTAATGCTAATCTTCTTTGCTCGACATAGGATCCCAACACTGACCGCATTGATCTTGATTATGCTGTGGTTGATGTTCACTTACTTAAGTCCGCAGACTTTTCTTCATCTGCGAATTTATACATCATTTATGTCAACTATCCCTTTCACTGCAATGCTGGCCTTTGCGTTAACATTGCTGATCATTGCACGTGAAATCGACATGAGCTTTCCCTCTGTGGTCGCTTTGGGTGGTTATGTCTTTGCTGCACTTTTCAAAGCAACCCAATCTCCATTTATAGCCTTGATGGGGGCAATCACTGCTGGCGTTCTCTGCGGTATGCTGAACGGTTGCTTAGTGGTTATTTTCCGTATTCCCTCCATCATTACCACTATTGGCACGCAATTTTTCCTCGGTGGTTTAACCACGGTATTAGCTGACGGTATCGCGATAAGCATGCCAGAGATCCGCCAAACCAATCTTCACCCCCTAATGGTTGGCCGCATTGCCGATGTGATCCCAGCGCAAATGCTATGGGCGTGTGCGCTATTACTTGTACTTTGGCTAATACTCGCGTGGCATGTATTTGGCGATAACGTCAATTTCATTGGTGATAACCCCAAAGCGGCTGAAATGATGGGGGTCCCCGTCGAGCGAACTCGCATGTTGCTCTTCATGCAAATGGGCGCAATTTCAGCCTTAGTCGGCGCTTTTGTCAGTATTGAAATGAGCAGTTGGTGGCCTAACCAGGGCCAAGGCTACATGCTACTTGTATTTGCATCTGTCTTTATTGGCGGGACATCAGTGCTCGGAGGCCGAGGTACACTTATGGGCACGCTTTTTGGCGCCTGTATCATAGGTATTCTTGAAGCTGGCATTATCAGCGCGGGGTTAGCTGGTTTTTGGACGCGTTTAATCTACGGCGTCATTATTCTACTTTCGCTCGTTGTACACAGTATCTTACTCAAACAGCATTCTGGTTCGTTATCGCGTTTATTTTCTTCTCGTTAATCAGAATTGTTGGCCTAGTTTTTCATTTTTATTTCTATTTTTGTTTTCATAGTAAAAGGATTCGTTATGGCACAAATTACTATCATTGGGGCGGGCAGTGTAATGTTTACTCGCCAAATTTGCTCTGCCTTGTTGTCCTACCCAGCACTTGCTGGCTCAACTATCACTTTAATGGACATTCAATCTGAAGTGCTTAAACGCAGTGGTCAGGTTGTTGCAAAAATGATTGAACAAGCTAACTTGCCTGTCACCGTAAAGATGACGACTAATCAGTATGATGCTTTGCAAGGAGCTGATTTTGTTATTAATGCTATTCAAGTTGGCGGACTTGAACCATGGCGGCTAGATATAGATATTCCCGCTAAATATGGCGTGATCCAAGAAGTTGGCGATACCATGGGGCCTGGTGGTATTTTCCGCGCACTACGCCATATACCGCCAATGCTGTCGATATTAAAGGATATGGAACAAGCCTGCCCGAACGCCATATTTATCAACTATGCTAACCCTCTCGCCCCACTGACTTGGGCTGCAAAAGAGTTCAGTCAGATCACCACGGTTGGGCTTTGCTACGGTGTCCGTTATACCGTTGCTCAGCTGGCAGGATATTTAGGACAAGGGCCTTGGGTTGATCATCCATCAACGCCTGAACGCTGGCAGAAGTTGATGTACCATCAAGTACCTGAGCATATTGACTATGAATTTGCTGGCATTAACCACATGACGTGGATAACGAAGATGCAGGCTAATGGCGAAGATTTAATGGAGGCAATTCGCCAAATCCCCAATAACCCTGACGTTTATCTGGCTGATGGGGTACGTTGCGAAATGCTCAAGTTCTTTGATTATTGGTGTACTGAAAACCACTGGCACTGTAGTGATTACGTTCCATACTTCAGAAAAAATGAAGACATGATCAATCGCTTTCTACCTCTGCGCTGGAACCTATTAGCACTAGAAGAAAAAGTACATGCTGCAGGCAAAGCTGAGATAGATGCCCAGCTTGCTGGTGAGCAAGACTTTATCATAAAACCCAACATGCTAAATGCACCAAAACTAATCAATGCCACGATAAGCGGTGAACGCGTGCGTATTAACGGTAATGTTGCTAACCAACAAGCAGATGGCTTGCTAATTGAAAACTTACCGCAAAACTGTGTTGTTGAAGTACCAATATGGGTCGATAAAACGGGTTTACACCCGCAAACAATGAGACGGCTACCGACTCAATGCGCCAGCTTGATCAAAACCAATACAGCGGTTCAGGAATTGATTGTCGAGGCTGCGTTAAACAAAGACTTAAATGCAGCACGCTATGCCCTTGCGCTAGACCCTGTAACCGCGACGGTTTGTACGTTGTCAGAGATAGATGCCATGTTCGAAGAGATGGTTGAAGCGCAGCAAGTTTGGCTTGAGCAATACCGTTAATACTAAATCATTAACAAAACACAGAATGGACAAGTCATATTTCCATCAAAAAAGTGGCCAGCAAAAACACTGGCTACATATTAATGATTCAGTTCAACCACACCTTTAACCTACTATCGAAACCCTTTATCAAAATCGACAACAATAGCTTCATATTAATATTCTGATCAAAAATCTCAAGCTGTTGATAACATACATGTATTTTGCAATATACACTTATTTGTTTTATAGAAGCATTGAGATTATGTTAGCTATCACACCAAACCAATAAACGTCATTCTAGTAGTTAGCATGGAATTAAATAATAACACTTAATTAAAACCTGATTT